>JAUQWQ010000036.1 GCA_030835085.1 Ignavibacteria bacterium | reverse complement strand
AGATCAACCATGCATTTAAAGTGTCCCAGCGGGCATTTATCCCTGCCGTGATCAGTACAGGGTCTGCACTCAAGTGAATCAATTTCAGCAATTTTATATTTTGATGTAAGCGGGTAGAATCCGAAGGATATATCTGTGGAGCCGTAAATCAATAAAATTGGAATTCCGCTTGCAGAACCCAAATGCTGCGCTGCGGAATC
This sequence comes from Ignavibacteria bacterium, assembly GCA_030835085.1. GTDB lineage: Bacteria > Bacteroidota > Ignavibacteria > Tepidaquicellales > OLB5 > OLB5. Next base: position 4,467 of record JAUQWQ010000036.1, on the reverse strand, counting down.
AACCGTAATAAGAGCTTTGGATTGCGTCATTACTTCGTATGACTCAAGCGGACACAGCTTTCCGCATAAATTCATAAGTGAATCATCATTAAGTTTTGCCTTAAGTTCATTGCAGTATCCTTTATCAGCCTCACCGCCAACCAGTGCAACATTATAGCCTCTAAAAAACAGGATTTTGGCAATTTCTGCAGCTTTTTCTATTGGAAGCTGCTTGGTAAACCACTTGGAGCATGGTGCAAAACATATGAGGTTTGATCTATGAACAAGAAGCTGCCGAACTTTCCCTTTTTGTTCAGGCGTTGGGTAAAGTTCAGCTCTAAGAGAAACTTTTTTTTCATCGTACTCCAGCCCCGGGATCTGTTTTACCAGCTCAAGGTTTCGGTAAATTTCATGTTTATCTTTTATGTATTTTACTTTATTGGTAAGTAAAAACGCAAGCGAGTTTTCTTCAAAACCGATCCTTACTTTGCTTTCACTGTAATATGTAAGCAGTGAACTGCGCAAAAATCTGTGCGGTGAAATAACAATATCATACTCCACCTCGCGGATCTCATTCAGTACTTCAATGAACTTATCCAGCTTATCGCCGCCCTTTTTGTCATAGGGTATAATACTGTGTATTGCAGGGTGATTATGCAGTACACTTTCTGTTGAAGGTATACACAAAAAATCGACCTGCGCATCCGGCAGGTGCGCTTTGATAGTCTGCACCATCGGCAGCGCAAGAATCACATCACCCAGGAAAGCTGTTTGTATTATCAGTATTTTTTTCTTCTTCAAAATAATAAATTAACTTTCCTAAACTGGAGTTTAGGAAAGAGAGAAATTGAGTGGTTACTGCTGCAAAAAGCCTCATCCAACATTCTTAAATCTCCGGTGAAACCACAGCCAGTGATCGGGTCTTAGTTTAATATATTCAACAAGCAGGTTTACATGATCCTGCGTCAAAGCTTTCACATTATCTTCCGTAGATTCCTTATACTTTGATGTATCAATTTCATGCAGCTTGAGTGAATACGTTCCGTCCGGATTCCTTGTAGATACCCCGAACAATACTTCTGCGCCTGTTTTAATTGCAATGCGTGCCGTACCTTCATATGTTGGCACTCCATCAAGAAAAAACTTCACCTTAATATTTTCTTTTGGGGCAGACTGATCTCCAAGCATTGCTACTATACCATTACTCTTCAATACAGTCAGAATTTCACGCAGTGAATTTCTCATATCAATCATCCTGTTGCCCCCTGAAGTCCTGATGCTGTTTATTCCTTCGTTAACTCTTATGTTCGTTTGTTCTTTTACTATTACGTTAAACGGGATGTTCAGCATCTTACTCACTCCGTATGCTGTTAGTTCCCAGTTACCAAAATGCCCGCTTATCATGATAAGACCCTTGCCAAGCTTCAGCTTTTCCTGCATTAGTTCAATATTTTTAACCTTCAGCAGCTTTTGTAATCTTTCAACCGGAAGCTTCCGCATATAGAAAAATTCAGCGATCACAGTTATTACATTTACATAACATCCCTTAACAATATTTCTGATCTCATCATCTTTTTTTTCGGGGAAGGCAATTTTCAAATTACTAATAGCGGTCTGTTTTCGGATTGGCAGTATATAATAGAACATTTTTCCTTTTATCCGGGCAGTAAACTGAATGAACCCCAACGGAAACAAAGGTATCATAACCTTAAGCAATACAAACAGCAAGTAAAGCAGAAAATTCATTATATATTCCGGCTAAAATGTTTGGAGTATCAGCAACAAAACTAACCAAAAATCATACATATAGCAATTTAATGCCTGTTACCCGAAATTTTAAACCATAAACTTGACTATATTAAGCATTTGCTAATTTGTATATTTGTTGAATATATTGGAATAATACATGAAATACAGGCAGCTTGGAAAATACGGCATCAGGCTTTCATCCATCGGAATTGGAAGCTGGCTTACTTACGGAATGTCAATTAACGATAAAACCGCTCTAAGTTGCATAAAAACAGCAATTGAGAACGGTATTATTTTCTTTGATACTGCAGATATCTATAATAAGGGCGAAGCGGAGCTCTCGCTTGGACGGATATTTTTTGATGAGCTCAAAATTACCCGTGAGGATGTTGTTATTGCCTCCAAATGTTTCTGGCCAATGTCACAGAATCCAAATGACCAGGGGCTTTCGCGCAAACATGTTTTTGAATCTGTTCATAAATCATTAAAGCGGCTTAGAACAGATTATATTGATCTTTATCAATGCCACAGGCATGACCCCAACACACCAATGGAGGAAATTTGCCGCTCATTCAATGATCTGATTCTGCAGGGTAAGCTTTTATACTGGGGTGTAAGTGAATGGTCAGCCGAAAACATAGATGAAGCAGCAGCAGTATGCGAAAAGTATAACCTGCACAGACCTGTCAGCAATCAGCCTCAGTATAATATCATTCGCTCTCAGATTGAGACCAACGGTGTTATGACAGCCTGTGAAAAATACGGAATGGGAGAAGTTGTTTGGTCACCCCTGGCTCAGGGCCTCTTAAGTGGAAAATATTCCGGCGGCAAAATTCCCGGGGATTCACGCGCCGCAAATGATAAAGTAAATCATTTTATCAAAGATAGCATCAGTAATTCAGAACTTTTGGCGCAGGTCGATAAATTCAAAGAGCTTGCAAACAGCATTAACGCTACTCCTGCTCAGCTTGCTCTTGCATGGTGCCTGCGGAAAGATAATATCACCTGCGCTATAACAAGTGCATCTAAACCTGAACAGGTAATTGAAAACTGCGGTGCGGCCGATATAGATTTTTCGCCTGCATTAGAGCAGCAGGTAAGGGAGATATTCGGGTAATTGAAACTTGCAGTGATCGGTGAGCCATGTATGGATTATATTCACAGGGGTGAAGAGACTACCTCAAAACAGTTCGGGGGAATTTTGTATTCACTTGTTTCGCTTGCAGTAATTTCAAAAGGCAAAGCGGTTGTTTACCCGGTTATGAATCTTGGCGAAGATGAGTACGATAATATTACCGGGTTCCTGAAAACAATAGGCAACATTGATCTTTCATATATAAAAAAAACACCGCACAAAACACGAGTGGTAAATCTTTTTTATAAGGATAAGGATTCCATACTGAACGTATCCACAAAAAAAACGTATGACAGGGAAGAAAATTCCACTGAACCAACTCTGCCTGTGGAATATGAACAGATAAAAAATCTGCTTTCTGAACTGGACGGGATACTTATCAATCTTGTATCAGGTGTTGATGTAACTTTAAGCTCTTTGCAGGAAATAAGAAAACATTTTAACGGTTACATTCACATGGATCTTCATAACCTTGTGATGCAGACCTTCCCGGATGGTACCCGCGAACAGATGCCTGTAAAGGACTGGAAGAGCTGGGTTTCGCAGCCTGATACGCTGCAAATGAATGAATCTGAGTTAAATATATTAACAGGCGATAACGTAACAGAATACGAAACTGCGGGGAAGATCCTAAGCAGCGGTACAGTCAGATCATTGGTTGTAACACGCGGCCGTTCAGGTGTAAGCCTCTTCAGTATGCATAAAAAAGATGGAGCGGAAAATACGGAACTTGATAAATCCGATGTGCCCAGAATTGACAGTCCGAAGTTCATTGATTCAACCGGCTGCGGCGATGTTTTTGCCGCAAGCTATTTTTACAAAAATGCTGAACAAAAACTCAGCGATATGAGTGCAGCTTTAGCATATGCAAATAAAATGGCAAGTCTTAACGCCTCGCTTCACGGCGTTGAAGATCTGCGAAAATTAATAGATCTATAAGTATCCCTCCCCCCTCTCCTATCAGGAGAGGGGTTGGGGGTGAGGTAATAATTGAATAAACCGAAAAAAATATTAATAACAGGCTCAAATGGACTTCTTGGTCAAAAAACAACTGAGATATTCAGGCACGAGACTCAGCATGAACTGATACTCACTGACCTGCATGATAACGCATTCGATTCCAAAGGATTCGATTACTTCCCAATGGATATTACCAAAAAGGAAGAGGTTAAGGATGCGGTGAAAAAGTACCAGCCGGAGCTCATAATTAATACCGCTGCATATACAAATGTTGATGGATGCGAAACTGACCGCGAACTGAGCTGGAAGGTGAATGTTGACGCTGTTAAGAATTTTATTATTGCTACACGTATAAATTCGTCAAAGATTATTCATATATCCACTGATTATATTTTTGACGGCAAATCAGGCAATTACAGCGAAAGCTCAAAGCCAAATCCATTGAGCTACTACGGCAAAAGCAAACTTGCTGCTGAAAATGCGCTTGTTACAAGCGGGGTGGATTTTGCTATAATGAGAACCATGATCATATACGGCACCGGCAAAAATCTTAGACCCAACTTCGCAATCTGGCTTATTAACATGCTTTCAGAAAAGAACACTGTAACGATTGTTGATGACCAGTTTGGCATGCCGACCATGGT
>JAUQWQ010000035.1 GCA_030835085.1 Ignavibacteria bacterium | reverse complement strand
ATGAAGCGCATTTGAAAAACTGGAATATATAGCAGCCCCTCCGGTTTGGACTGCGTGCCTCAGTCCAAACCTTGCCTGGGCTGAAGGCGGGGTTGGTTTAGCAGATCAAGGGTATCGATTCGGGTAATTGCAGATTTGTTGCGGTTTGCTGGTATTCGTCGGATGAATGGTTCCTGAGATAGACTGATTCTACCTCAGAAATGCCCACTCGGTGATTAGCCGGTTGATCTGTCAGCAGTCAAACAATACAGAATCATTACAGATTATATTCTTCAACCTCACGTTTCGGGGAATCGGATACGGTGCCCTTCGCTGTCACAAACACATTTTTTAGGGGGCCAATCTTTTTCGGTATATGCCACGACGCCGCGTTTTATATCATATCGAGCTCTGAGGAAAGCAAAAAACCTATTGAAGATTTCAGTCCAATTGTATCAATTCAATTAGAAAGAAGAGGATGCGGTAATAATCCTATTACATCGCATTAGGAAGTGGGGATGGAAAAATCCAGTTTCGCTTTGAATAGCCAGAAAATTTGAGCGGAAAATATTCTCCATTTCCCATGTATACGGCTATGCCCATAAATTCTCCACAGACGTCATAAAACTCGGCGGTGTCACCATAAATTCTCAACGGATTTACCATTTCAGGATAACAAACTGACACTGGATTATAATAGACTCGGATGGTATGAGAGTTAAGACCATCGTGGGTAATTGAAGTAACTTGTTTAATTTCGCTTTTCCAATAGTAAAATTTTTCAAAAATTACACAAACTGGTGGCCCATGCTTGTTACATGCATCGTAGAATTGTTGAAGGAATATTTTTTTGTGGTCAAGCGAATAAATAAAATCCATTTTTTCTGCTTCTTGAACTTGGTTTAACACATCATCCAAACAGCTTTCCTTTGATAATTCTGTAGAAGTACTATGGCTTATTCCGATAAACAACAGGATACAAATCAAGATCGGAATGATCTGTAACTGGAAATGATAGTTCTTCATTTTCACACCTCCTCTCTCCTCGAAGAATGGTGTGGGCGATCTCCAACGCCTTCAGCGCTTGGCAAAAATAGAATGAAAAACAGTTGGGTCTATTCGGAAAAATGGAAGCCCCTAAAGGGGGGGTACTCCTTCAGGGGCTTAGACGTTGGGAATTTGAGTCTTTTTGTCCTCATTCGCCACCTCCTCTTTCTGCTGAGTCCTCACAGCAAAAACCTCGAAGGTGATGCCGAAATGAAGAACATACAAGACAGGAGAGCTCCGGGCCGCTATCAGGGAGCTTATTGCATCTTCGGCCCGGCAGAAATGAATTAGCAGGTCAATGTTGAAGCAGATTATATCGTTACCAAAAGGGAAAAATCAAGCTAATTTTAATTGCGTTGAATAAATCACAAACGGCCTCCACCTTGTGATTTGTCGGATGTATCAAAAGGATAGCGGCTGCCTGTGAATATATTTCAGAGTTAGTCGATATCTGTGGCTTTTGGGAAACCCAATTAAACTAATCGCGATGCTACCGCTCAGGCGGAGGTTCGAAGCCAGCTGCCTTAAACGCGGCTCTCCCGGGCGGTGCGATAAGATATCGAACGAAGGCCCCGGCGATCTCGGGAATTTTAGTCGCTCTCAATACAACGGCGGCATAGGGGATCTCATTCTGAATCTCTTTCGGCAACGGACCAACAAGTTCAGCACCTGGAACAGCCGTAATCTCACTAGCTTGAACCACCACGATTTCGGATTCCCCGCTCACCACGCGCTTGACTGCCTCTTCGCCAACTCCTGTCAGTGCCGTCTTGGTTCGCATATTTTCGACGAGACCAAGCCGGGGAAGTACGACTGAGGCAAAATATGTGCCCGAAGTACCGCCACGCGCCGGATCGGCATAGGTAATCGATTTTGCCGCAAGCAGCGTGTCCCTGAATTCGTCAATGGTAGCAATTTTTGGCCGAGGCATGCCTGCTTTAATCCCAATGCCTACGCCAACGCTTCCCACTTCCAATCGAGAGCCTGAGGCCACTATCCCCTTTTTTTCTAGCTCGGTCGCACCCGCAGATGGAAGCACAGTAACGTCTGCTGGCGCACCCTCAGCCACCTGCTTTTGGATGCCGCCACCTGTACCGAAGGTGAACTTGACCGTGTGTCCGGTTTC
>JAUQWQ010000034.1 GCA_030835085.1 Ignavibacteria bacterium | reverse complement strand
GGTAGTAGACAGATAACAGATATAACATTTTTGGATAGCCTCAATGGCTATGCAGTAGCTACACAGATGTCAGATACTAGCTATGTTTTAAAAACCAGTAATAGAGGTGATACATGGCAAATAGTATATAGGAATTTTTTTGCAATGACAAAAGTACAGTTTTTAGATATTAATACCGGATATGCCTGTGGAGGATATCTTTATAAGACAATAAATGGCGGAATTAACTGGACACTTGTAAATACACCTTCTATAACTGTAGAAAACATGTTTGTATTAAACCAGGATACAATATGGATAGTATGGTCTGAAGGATCAGCAGGTGGTGTCTTCTTTACAACAAACGGCGGTGCAAGCTGGCAGCAGCAGGTGAATCTTGGAGGAAATAATCCGGATAAAATTTATATGTATAATGCGAGGATAGGGTTTATAAGCCGAACAAACTCACCGCAATTAAGGAAGACAACTAATGGCGGCGTTAACTGGAATTTGCTTTCAGGTACCGGAACAGGAGCATTTTCTGACATCTATTTTATTGACAGTTTAACCGGCTGGAAAGCAAAAGCTGTAGGCGGCGGTGGATGGCTAATGGGCAAATCAACTGACGGCGGTATAAACTGGGTTGAACAAATATTGCCATCCGGAGGTAATATATCTAATGGCTCAGGAATTGTAAATTTTGTAAATGTTAATAAGGATACAATTTGGGGCGTAGGAGGTAATTTATTTTTTCCAATTCAAGGAGCAAGGGCTTTTATGTATAGAACAACTAATAGCGGTGACACATGGTATTTCCAGATTCCTGATACTAGTTATCAGCTACCTAATTTGAATTTTATTGATTTTAAAGATAAGAATATCGGGTGGGCTTACAGAGTGAGCATAAAAGGAATACATACTACCAACGGTGGAGATACAACATTCTATTTACCAGTAAAACAGGTCAGTAATGAGGTCCCTAAAGATTTTTCATTAGAGCAGAATTATCCAAATCCGTTTAATGCAATGACAAAGCTGAAAATCAAAATTTCAAGGCAAGGTAAAGCTATGATAAAAGTCTTTGATATATCCGGCAGAGAAATATCAGTATTATTAAATGAGAAACTGAATACAGGAGAGTATGAAGTATTGTTCAATGCAAATGATTATTCAAGCGGAGTTTATTTTTATTCTCTAACAGTTGAAGGAATATTAATAGATACAAAAAAGATGATCCTGATCAAATAACAAAAAGTAAATAACAAAAAGCAAATAACAAAAAGCATATTACGGAAAGAATTTAATAAATAATAAAAAAAACAGCTTCAACCGGTTAAACTTAATTAACCGGTAACTAAAACAATATAACCATGAAGACAAAACTTACCGCAAAGATCAGGCTAAGGCTGATAATTGCTGTTTTACTTGGGTTTTTAACACTTGCATTTGCTTACAGAAACTCTTTTCATTTTACTGAAGATGCTTCTGCCGAAGAAAACATTATTAAGTTAAGCTCTTACCCGCCTACCCCTGTTAATAACAATATATCCACGGATTTTTTAATCGGAGCAATGACAGACGGCTGGCAGACAGATGGACAGCCAGACGGTTACAGTAAGCTGCGGGATACACTTGGCTTTAACCTTTGGCACCGCTATATATCAGGCGGAATGTCAAACGGGCAGTTTTACCTGCACGGCTGGACAGCAAGCGATGAATATGACGCGCCAATTAATAACTACAGGACGGAAATACAAAATATACTTGGCTCCAACGAGAATAACGGTATGTTAACTCTTATGGAAAGACCCAAAATAGAACGTCTGGCTTTTGGACAGAGAAGCGATTACCAGTGCGAGGCAACTAATATAGACCCAATGCTTTGGTTTTATTCTTATAAAGATCATCCTAAAGGAACTGATGTTTTAGATGACGACCCTAACTATGGTGAGAGTAACTGGGTAAGATATTGTACTACCAATAACTCAAATGACGGACCTGGTTTTGCGGGATATGTAGTAACCGGTTTAAAAGCAAATCGTGAACAGGTTAATTCAAATGAAAGTACTGCCGGTGATAAAGCATACACCTGGATAATAAAACCTAAAATAAGAGTTGATAAAAATTATGTTGATAATCATAATGATGAAGTAATTTGCAGAATCGAAATGCTTAACTACGATGGTGATATTATTAGAAGTACTGAATTAAGAGCAAGGAATTTTAAGAATGATCAAGAACAATATGATGGAAAATACAGAGAAGAATTTCGATTTACTGGTAATGATGTGAATCTAACCATCCCTGTATCAGAATGGGAAAACATAAACCCAAGACTGCCGAACGGGACATACCGAAGCTACTTTGCGCCTGATGGCGAGTGTAAAGTTGATTACAAAGTTTACTGGTACGGCAACTGTGATATGTGGATAGATTACGTTAGGTTGGATAATGATGTAGCGGATCTTTTATTCAAAGATTATTATGATGACCCAAATCACCCTGAAAGACAATGGATAAAATGGGAAGCCAATGATATTGGACAGCATGGAAATTCGCCGTTAAAATTTTACATTGAAGAGTTTGAGTTCAATAATTTACCGTGTATGGCTTATGTAAGCCGTAAGCTGAGAGATGTTGACCCCAGGCTGGGTTTAATGTGCGACCTGAATTATACCAATTATAACACAATGATACCGTTTACAAACTGGGATCATGTATTTGATAATTTTGTTGGAGTGGAGCACATTAACAGGTTCCTTATTGATAGTGTAGGCTCAACAGAAATATTTATGGGATCATACCCGCTAAGCGGCGGCAATGGAAGCGACAGGTATGAAAGGACACCCATACCTGTAACGTTAATGGGTCCTCAATCGTGGGACTGGGAACACGGGATACTTGCTGAAAGCGTTCCTGTTTCGGCATATGCTTCAGCCCCTTTTTTAATTTTACGGCACCCGGAATTTTACTTGCATTTGTTGTAGTCATATATTATATTGGTAACATATGCATATTGCATATAACAAATTTCTCCCTTTTATCATGAAATACCAAAATATTCTAAACTCTTTCCGTGATTTCGGCAGGAATTGTTTTCCAATCTTTCGAATTTTTAGAAAGCCTGAAAATTCTACGGAAATGGAGCTTTCTAATATTCCGGCGATTCCGCGTTTTTACTCCAACGGTTGGAATAACGCCAAATTCAGAGCGTATTGTGCATTCCAATCGGTCAGCAATAAATTTTTTATCGCCAATTTCCGGAATTCTAATCGTTCATTAGAGGAGGATAAAAAATATGCAACATATCGCTCCTACGGAGCTCTGTTATTCTCTGTACCATCACTCTACAAACATTTCACCACTGTCAAAGCCAGTCCATAGGCCTACGGGGTTCAGTTTTTAAAATCGTAAGAAAATTGAATTCATTTCAAAGATTGTATGTTTGAAAATACGAATAATGCTCTTTAGCTCCGTTAGGAGCGTTATGTTTGTAGCTGGAAATATCCGCGATTATTGAGCTCCGTAGGAGCGGCATGTTGATTTTTCATGTCTTTTCCGAAAAATTCTAGACGGCAGAGTCCTCAATCCTGCTTAAGCAGAAACGCGGGACTGCTCCGAAGGTCCGAAGGACTCCTTTGGAGAGTCCCTTCGGGACAAAAAAGCGCAGAAAGCGAGAGTCTCTGCGAAAGGGCAAAAAATAAGCAAATACACATTCTCACTATGAATATTCATCATGAGAATTTTCACGTTCATAAAGTGCTGAATTATCAATCCATTCTCACCATGATTATCATGCAGAAACGGTTTCCCAACATGAATATATTCATAATGCGACAGCTTCACTTAATGAAAACGAGCCGTTTTCGCAAAATAATATGCCTTTAGCCCTCAAAAAAAAAATCGTGTTCATCATGAGAATCATAGTGAGAAATTCAAGTGATCAAAGCTCTAAAAGCTCCTCCGGAGCCGATACTGATTGTTATTGACTGCTTATATAAACATACATAAATTAACCAATTATGAGAAAATCTGCTAAAATCATCAAAATTTCTACCGGGATAGCTCACCCAATTACGTTAGAAAATATCGGGCTACCGTCATACAGTGAATTGAGGATTGATTAGGTTATGAGGGTAATTACATATTTACTTACACTTACGATTGTATTAGGGTCAGGGTATGGGCTATATTTGTAACATACTAATTCGTAGGGAATGCGATAGCAGAAAGATTATTTTAATAATAAATCTATTCTGAAAGGACATCTATTAAGATGAATGCTATTGAAACCCGAAATACCAAGAGACTTTTGATGATATGCTTATCATTGGCTCTTTTTTTTATGACCTACACTGAGGTTACTTATACCCAGTCAAGGGTTATGAACAAACCTAAAAACCTTAACTCATGGACTCCATCTTATTTACTGCCCAGCACTACCGGTGATGCTAACCTGGTGGTAACCCGCACTGATTTCACTATCACAATGCGTGACGGCGTTATTATTGACTGTTTGAAGTACGTTCCCGAAGGAACACCACCGGCAGGCGGCTGGAATACAGTTATTATGCACCATGGTTACGGTGACCACAAAGAAACACTCGCCGATTTCTGCCGTGCGCAGGCTGAATATGGCTATTATACCATGACCTTCAGCGTTCGCGGCCAGGGTCTCTCCGGCGGTTTATCAAATCTCATCAGCACAATTGAAGCTGATGATCTGATAGAAATAGTTGCATGGATAAAACGTGATTCAGTAAACGGCTCAAATCCTTCAAAGATACTTATCATGGGCGGCTCCCAGGGCGGCGCGGTTCCTATGATAGCTGCTACAAGAGGTATGCAGGTTGCGGCAATTATCAATTCAGTTGCTCCTCCTAACTTCGCTTCAAGCTGGATAGAGAACGGCTGCGCAAAAATGACATTATTATGGACAGTTGAATATACACCCGATACAGCAAGGTACAACGGACAGGTTAACAGAATGTCTGACTGGATCTACGCAGATACAAAACCATATTGGGACAGTTTAAAACATTATATGCCTATCGGCAGGGATTTCGTAAACGGGCTTAATACAATTACCACACCTGTTTTAATAGAAGCAGCATGGCAGGATAAGTTCTTTAACGCAGATGGCTGGATGCTGAACATTGATAAAGTTTCAAATGCACCAATGTCTTCATACCTTGGCGCGGTTCGCGGTCACGGTTCTGATATATCATTAACCGAAGACGTGTGGCATATGGAGTGGTTCAATAACTTCTTCTTCCAGACACTCTGGGGAATGCAGACACCTATATTTGACCAGGCTAAATATCAGTACGCATCAACACATTTTCCGGTTGTAAACAACCAGTATTTTTCATTCACACATGATAGCTCTAGGACACTTTTAAGGAATGTTTCTGTACCAATGAGACTGTACCTTAACAAGAACGGTGTTTTAAAAACAACAGCTCAGACAGGCAGCAATACAGTTACATTAAAGAACAAAATAACAAACGGCTATACGCTTCAGCAGGCAGTAAACGATGAATTCACGGGAACGAACTTTCAGAGTAAGTTCAAAAAAGATTCAGTTAGGTTCATATCGTCAGCATTAACATCACAGCTTGAGTGGACAGGCGCACCGGTTGTAAGGCTTGATTACAAATCAGCCGCATCAACTTTCTGCCAGTTCAATTACCAGATATACGAAGTGCTCCCGAGCGGCGAAAGAAGATTTATCAACCGCGCTAATTTTACAGACAGGAATTATACCAAGGATTCAAGAAGACAGGTTACTTTCCGCGGCCAGGCTCATTCACACATTTTCCAGGCAGGAAGCAAAATACAGGTTATCATCACCAATCTAGATAAAGCGCATACAGATGTTGAGTTCTTCGGTACAAATCCGTTTGTACTGCCTACAATGAAAAACGGCGACCATACTGTATACTTAAGCAGCAATTCATATATTGAGTTTCCGATCATTACAAATGCAGGCAACAGGTTTGACCTCACTTTTGCTGAAGATAATTCTGAGGAGAACAGCAATCCGTATTCATTCAGCCTCTCACAGAATTTCCCGAACCCGTTCAACCCAAGCACTATGATCCAGTACACACTGGCTGATGCGCAGAACGTTGAGCTTAAGATATATGATCTTTTGGGAAGAGAAGTACAGACTTTGGTAAATACAGCACAAAACCCCGGTTCATACAGCGTTATGTTCAATGCACAGAATCTTTCAAGCGGTATCTATTTCTACAAACTTACCGCAGGAAGCTTTACTGACATAAAGAAAATGACGTTAGTAAAATAAATCAGTATATCCAAGTGAGCAGCAACCGGGATATTGCGTAACATATTAAGCAGGGATAATTTAGAGATAAATTAGGGGATATCCCTGCTGATTTAAAAAGAGAGAATGAAGCAGCAGAAGAAATGATTCAACTGAGAACATGAAAATAACAGAGGAGAATTAGAAAATGTCACTTTTAGTATTGCCCGTAATTTTTGTATTCCTTTTATTACCGTTTGTGATATTAGGATACCTATTTTACAGCAATAAACAGATCCGCAAAGCATGATATAAATTCGGATAATAAATAAAAATAAGAATATTCATATCCTGAGCAAAGGCTGAATATATCCTGATAATACTGAACTAACCCCGCATATTATATGCGGGGTTAGTTTCGTTTTTGCTGTAAAGGAATATATTAACATTATTTAAACTCAAATGATTGATAAAGAGTAATTTGCACTAAGTAGGATTTATTTTTATTGTATAGGAACAAAAAAGCAATATTATTAAATTTATATATATTAATAGTAGGGAATAAAATGAATTCAGCTAAATTTACAGTTATGGCTTTAATTGCCTTTTTCCTTTTTACGGGAATAAGCAATTCACAGCAAAAAAGAGCAAGAGATAATTACGAATTTTTAAAACTTCTGCCAAAATACTCCAATACAGATGCGCTTCCGGTTACACGTATAGATTTTACAGTTACATTGCGAGACGGTACAATACTGGACGCTTTAAAATTCATACCGCAGGGTACAGCTCCTGCAGGCGGATGGCCGACAGTCGTATTTGTACACGGTTATGGTGATAACAAAGAAACCCTTGCGGGTTTCGCAGCCGCTCAGGCGGAGTATGGCTACTATACAACAACATTCAGTATGCGCGGACAGGGTCACTCAACCGGCCTCTCAAACCTCATATCAACCACAGAAGCGCAGGACATGATAGAGTTCATTAATTTTATCAAACAGGATACACCTAACGGCATTAATCCTGATAATATCCTGGTAATGGGCGGTTCGCAGGGCGGACTGGTTCCTTATATGGCATGTACTATGGGAATGAACGTTAAAACAATTATATCAGCCCTTGCCCCACCTAATTTCGCTTCAAGCTGGATAGAAAACGGCTGTATTAAAATGACTTTGTTATGGACAGTTGAATATACCCCTGATACAGCAAGGTATACACCGCAGGTTGCAAGAATGAGTGACTGGATATATTCATCAGCAAAACAATACTGGGATAGCCTTGCATACTACTTACCGCAGAACAGGGATTTTATGACAGGTATTCAGAACAACCGGGTACCTTTGATAATGGAAGGTTCATGGCAGGATAAGTTCTTTAATGCTTCGGGAATTATGAAAGCATCGACACTGAATACCGGCTCAACGTTCAGGCTTTACCTCGGTGCCGTGCAGGGTCACGGCGGTGATAACTCACCAACTGAAGATACATGGCATATGCAGTTCTTTAATGACTGGTTCTTTTACTGGCTGTTTAATGTGAACGGTTCCAAAATGCCTGTGGCAAACTTTGATTATGCTTCATCAATGTACCCGGTAAATGGTTTGTACTGGAGCTTTAAGCATGACAGCTCAAAAGTTAACCTGCAGAATATCACAACGCCATACCGTCTGTATTTCAATACAAACAGCAGGCTTACAACAACAGCGGGCACTAATAACAATACGCGTGTTTCTATCAGAAACCAGGTAACAGGCGGCTTAACAATGCAGGAGGCGGTTAATGAAGAATTCACCGGAACAACCTTCACTTCAAAATTCAAAAAGAATTCAGTTTCATTTACCAGTGCGTCATTAACATCAGATAAAAAATGGCTTGGAACACCAAAGGTAAATATAGATTATCTTTCAACAGCAGCAACATTCACACAGTATAATTTCCAGGTATTGGAAGTACTTCCAAACGGAAAAGAAAAGCTGATAAACAGGATAAATTACACTGACAGAAATTATACAGCCAGCAGCAGAAGAACAAAGAACTTTGAAGGTCAGGCACATTCTCATATTTTTAAAAAAGGTAATAAGATCAAAATAATTATCACAAATCTTGATACCCATGCTGATGATACCTGGTTCCTTGGTACAAATCCATTTGTACTTCCTGTGCTTAAGAATGGATACAATTATGTTTACCTGAACAATAAATCATATATTGATCTTCCATTGGTAAACGCAGCAAGCGAAATTACGGATAACACCGGTATTAATTCACCATATTCATTTTCTCTTGAACAGAATTATCCGAACCCGTTCAATCCTGTAACTACTATCAGCTACAGTATTCCCCAAAAGGGATTGGTTACCGTAAAAGTATTTGATATTACCGGCAGGCTTGTGAGAACTTTGGTAAACGAAACGATGGAAGCGGGCAGCAATTCAATACTGTTTGATGCTTCATCGCTTGCAAGCGGGGTTTATTTCTATAATATTGTATCCGGTAGTTTTACAGATACAAAGAAAATGATCCTGGTAAAATAAACCGGGTTAATATAAATTAATTTCAGAGCGGGTTTATAACCCGCTCTTGTTTTATAAATTTTTATACTTCATGGAAAAATTAACTGAGCAGCAAATAACTGATGCACTGAGAACATTACCGGGTTGGAATTACTCTGATGGTTCAATTAAGAAAGTTTTTAAAACTCAGAATTTTCCGGCAACTATGGGGTTTGTGACCGCAATTGGCGGATTTTGTCAAAGGCACAACCACCACCCCGATTATATACACATGAAATTCAGGGAAATAGAGGTTTCATTTTCAACCCATACAGCAGCAGGAGTAACCAAAAATGACATTGATATCGCAGCAGATATTGAAAAAATTCCGTTATAACGGGCTTATTTTACAGAATGTTGCAAATTTTCTCACTTTTATTATTTTTATTTTTAATATAAGTTGCTTAAATTAGCTTTATGAGTAATACAAGGATTGAAAACCTGAGGGAAATACTGGCGGCGGACCCGCAGGATACGTTCGCAAGATATGCATTAGGACTTGAGTATCTTTCTGTTAATGATATAGATTCTGCGAAAGATATGTTTGAAGAAACAAGTGTATTAGATCCCAATTATGTAGCAACATATTACCAACTGGGTAAAACGTATGAATTATTGGGGAATGAAAGCATGGCAAGGAAAGTTTATGAAAAGGGAATTTATGTTGCGGCATCACAAAGTGACGAACATACGAAATCAGAGCTTGAACAGGCATTAAGTGAACTGCTTTAACTGAAAAAATAAGAAACCGCTTTTTAAACACAAATTATAGATCACACTGAATTCAATTCCAACAAAAAATAAAACCAGATCTGATATATAGATAATACCTCTACTCATTCTCTAAATTAACTTTAAAATGATGCTGAAAAAACTCGTTGTGTTAACAGTTTTATTTGTAATTAGCTCTTCATTGTTTTCGCAGAATTCCACCGGCGGATGGAATATTTATACTTCATTAAGAGAAGTAAAAGGTGTTTCACTGGGAAGTAATCTGGTTTGGGCGGCTTCATCAGGAGGCTTGTTTAATTTTGATCCGGTTAATTCATCAAATATAAAAAAATATACAACTCTCGATGGTCTTGGCTCAAATGAGCTGACTGCAGTATCAACAAGCAGCAACGGAAGTGTTTGGGCCGGCGCTTTTGATGGTTCTATAAGTGTTCTTAATATTAGTGATCAGTCATGGCGGCAGATCACTGACATTTACAATTCAACCGAACCTTCCAAAAGGATCAATGCATTTTATGAGTATAACAATCTCATGTTCTTTGCATCTGAGTTTTGTATTGTGAAGTTCAATATACCCCAATTCCAGTTTGTTGATCAGCCTTATACAAGGTTTGGGAATCTGACATCCCCATCACCCGTTTATGATATTATGGTAATTAACGATACCTTGTGGGCTGCGACAAAAAACGGGATAGCTTATGCAAATATAAATAATAACCTGCCTATTGCTTCCATTTGGTCAACCTTTACAACCGGAAATTCAATTCTGAAAAATAACAGTATAAACAGCGTTGTGTATTATGATTCAAGAGTATTTATGGGAACTGACAGCGGCATGGTCTATTTCCAGAACGGCACATTAAATACATTCGCTCCTTTATACAACGGAAATCCTATCGTGGACCCTATATCAAAAATGACTGTATCTGGCGGTACAATGTATTTTTCGGTATTTTCACATGATGGCGGCAACAGGACAAATTTCAGGATTTTTAAAGTAAATTTGTCAAATATAAATAATGCTGAACTTATTGAAACCGGTACAGATGTAAATTCATTAAAAGTTAATGCAGCAGGTGATCTTTTAATTGGCACAGTGAATAATGGCGTAAGTGTTTATAGAAATAATGTAAATAATTATATTATCCCGAACGGCCCATATTCCAATCTCCAATCCAGTTTGATTGTTGATAAATCAAGTAATGTATGGTCTGTATCAGGTTCATTAGGAGACTGGACCCCGAGATCGGGTATATATGAGCTTAACGGCGATTCATGGACAAACTTTACATATAATTCGAATCCAATACTTGGTAATGGATGCTGCGGCTGGGTAAATGTTTACCCGGATAGATCTGGAAACGTTTGGGTTGCAGGTTGGGGTAATGGCTTAGTAAAAATAAACGGAAATGACGTGACCAGATATGATGAAACGAATTCAGTATTACAAATTGCGGGGGGACCGGGATTTGTATTAACATACGGTATGGATGAAGATAATTCAGGAAACCTTTGGGTGCTTAATAATTTTGTACAGAATAGCCTTGTTAACTTTACACAGCAGGTTTCATATCCGGCCCCGTTTGGGAATGTTACTGCTTTTTTTACTACTCTTGCAATTGATAATTTTAATACAAAATGGATGACACTTCATCCCATAGAAGGAAATGTTAGGGGATTGATGTATTTTAATGAAAACACATCACCTACCGGTGCTTTAATAACATATTCTCAGCTTGGTGCTGATGTGGGACAGGTTAACCAGGTTGTTACAGATATGAACGGTGAAGTTTGGATTGCTACAAATAATGGAGTTATCGTTATTCCAAACCCCGAACAGGTTATCAATAACCCGGGTTCTGTCCCAACACTTTTCAAAATGCGAATTATTGAAAATGGAATAAGCACACCATTGACTGAAAATGTTCTTTCAATTGCTGTAGATGCATTGAATAATAAATGGCTGGGTACAATTTCTGACGGTATTTTATACCTATCTCCTGATGGCTCAACACTTTTAGCAAGGTATAATACGCTGAACTCACCTTTGATTGACGATAAGATATTATCTATAGCTGTAGATAATGAAACTGGAACGGCATATTTTGGAAGTGAAAAAGGTATAGTATCATATAAAACAATTGCCGTAAACCCCCTGGCGGAATGTGACAGAATTAAAGTCGGACCGAACCCATTTGTAGTACCTTCCGGGACTTCACTTAAGATCGACGGATTGGTTGCCGAATCAACTGTTAAGATACTTAGTATCAGCGGTGTTTTGGTTGCCGAGTTTGAAACTCCGGGCGGCAGGATTGCTGAATGGGATGGAAAAGATCTGAATGGCAATTATGTTTCAAGCGGCATTTATATTATTGCAGGATATAATAAAGATGCAAGCAAAGTCTGTACCGGAAAAGTAGCAATAGTAAGAAATTAGCTCATTATGCTGGTAATCCCCGTAATAGATATTCAAAACGGCAGGTCAGTTAGAATGGTCGAAGGGCTTGAGGATAAAACAGTTTATTATTCCGAAAGCCCTTTGAATATGGCGCGCCTTTTCCGCAAGGAAAACGCCAAGGTTATTCATATATCCGATCTCGACGGAGCTGTATCAGGCAAACGCAAAAATTACGAGCTTATTAAAGAGATCACAGAAAACGTAGGTGTGCCTATTCAGCTTGGCGGCGGTATTAGAACATTTGAAATTGCGAACCAGCTTATTCGTGAGCTTGGGGTATACAGAATTGTGATTGGAACTTCTGCAATTGATAATATTGACCTGATAAAAAAACTGCTTAATGAATTCGGAAAGAGCAAGGTAGCCATCAGCGTTGATGTAAGGAATGGATTTCTGGTAAAAGACGGATGGGGCAACGTAACAAACATTCATGCTCTTGAATTCGCATTGGGAATGAAAAAACTGGGCGTAGAACGTATAATCTACCAGGATGTTGCCAGAGTGGGAACAT
Source organism: Ignavibacteria bacterium (assembly GCA_030835085.1). Taxonomy (GTDB): domain Bacteria; phylum Bacteroidota; class Ignavibacteria; order Tepidaquicellales; family OLB5; genus OLB5. Next base: position 58,639 of record JAUQWQ010000034.1, on the reverse strand, counting down.
TGACCGGGCCCGATGTTGAAGGTTTGAAACAGATTGCTTCTGAAACAGGATTAAAGGTTACCGCTGCCGGTGGCATTTCAAATTATGCAGACCTGAAAATTATCCAGGAACTTGAAAAATTCGGCGTCGATTCAGTGATGATGAGCCGCGCCCTTTACGAAAATAAATTTCCTTGCCAGGCCATCTGGCGAGAACAGGAAAAGATTGATACTTCACTCGAATTACCGAAGGTAAAATAAAAACATAATTTATATAATCCTTTCAAATTTTTCACCTGTTAAACATTCTCTAAAACCCTTATCTTTGTATCTTAATCCTATTAATTACTATGTCAAAAAGAATTATAAAAGCTCCCACCGGCTCAGAACTATCCTGCAAAAACTGGATATCAGAAGCTGCCATGCGTATGTTAATGAACAATTTAGATCCAGATGTTGCCGAACGCCCGGATGATTTAGTTGTATACGGCGGCGGCGGCAAAGCCGCAAGAAACTGGGAATGTTATGATGCTATAATAGACTCACTGAAAAAACTGAATGAAGATGAGACCCTGCTTGTTCAGTCAGGTAAACCGGTTGCTGTATTTAAGACACATACAAATGCCCCCAAAGTAATTATATCAAATGCGCAGCTTGTACCTGCATGGGCTAACTGGGATGAATTCCGCAGGCTGGATGCACTCGGACTCACAATGTACGGACAAATGACTGCCGGCTCATGGATATATATCGGTTCTCAGGGAATTCTGCAGGGTACCTACGAAACATTTGCTGCCTGCGCTGATAAACATTTTAACAGTGATCTCTCCGGCAGATTTATTCTGACTGCAGGCCTAGGGGGAATGGGCGGAGCACAGCCCCTTGCTGCCACTATGAACGGTGCAGTGATTCTTGGAATTGATGTTGATAAAACAAGGATTCAAAAAAGAATTGATACAGGTTACTGCGATGTTATCACTGAAGATTTAGATGAAGCTATAAAACTAGTACAGGAAGCTAAAAAGAATAGAGAAGCTAAATCCATTGGACTTGTTGGCAATGCCGGAGATATACTTCCTGAACTGCTTAAGAGAAACATCATTCCCGATATTGTAACTGACCAGACTTCAGCGCACGATATGCTGAACGGCTATGTACCAATGGGAATGTCATTTGAGGAGGCACTGGAACTCAGAAAATCTGACCCCGAAAAATATATTAAGCTTTCAAGAGATACTGTTGTTGTTCATTGTAAGGCAATGCATGATTTCCTGAAAAAAGGTTCGATTGTATTTGATTATGGTAACAACATCCGCGGTGAAGCGATGAATCACGGTTTCAAAGAAGCCTTCGATATTCCCGGATTTGTCCCGGAGTACATCCGCCCGTTATTTTGTGATGGCAAAGGACCTTTCCGGTGGGCAGCACTCAGTGGTGACCCCAATGATATATTCGTAACTGATGAATATGTACTTAAAACTTTCCCTGAAAATAAAGCGCTTGCAAGATGGATAAAAAAAGCGCAGGAAAAAGTTCACTTCCAGGGACTGCCTGCAAGAATTTGCTGGCTGGGTTACGGTGAAAGAGCTAAGATGGGTAAGATATTCAATGAACTTGTACGGGATGGCAAAGTGAAAGCTCCAATAGTTATTGGACGCGACCATCTTGATTGCGGCAGTGTAGCATCACCAAACCGAGAAACTGAAAAGATGAAAGATGGCAGTGACGCAATTGCAGACTGGCCTATCCTGAACTTTGCATTAAATGCTGTAGGCGGCGCAAGCTGGGTATCGTTACATCATGGCGGGGGAGTGGGTATAGGTTTATCTATCCACAGCGGTATGGTTGTGGTTGCGGATGGAACCAAGGAAGCCGAAGAACGATTGGAAAGAGTGTTAACATATGATCCGGGGATGGGAATTGTACGTCATGCCGATGCAGGATATGAACAGGCAATAGAAAATGAAAAGAAATTCGGCATTAATATGCCCATGATTAAATAGAATGAAGAAATTTGATATACCCATATATTACCGCAGCCCTGTAATTTCTGTTGTTAAGAATGCCAGGAAAATCACTGACCCCAGAAAGAAGGATTATACTCCTTCGGTACTCGATTTCGGTCCCGTAAAATTTTTAATTGCCCGGCATTTTGGTTTCTGTTACGGCGTTGAAAACGCCATTGAAATAGCGTATAAGTCACTTGAGCAAAACCCCGGCAAAAGGGTTTTTTTGCTGAGCGAAATGATACATAATCCCAGTGTAAACAGCGATCTCAGCCAAAGGGGCGTGCGGTTCCTTCGTGAACATAACGGCAAGCAGCTGATTCCCTGGGATGAGCTGAATTCAGATGATATCGTAATTGTGCCGGCATTCGGCACTACTATAGAAATTCAGCAGATGCTTGCTAAAAGGGGAATTGACCCTTATAAGTATGATACAACCTGTCCCTTTGTGGAAAAAGTATGGAACCGCGCTGAAGCGCTTGGTAAAAAAAGTTATACGATAATAGTACATGGTAAATATAACCACGAAGAAACAATTGCTACTTTTTCGCATTCAAAGCAGAATTCACCCACACTGATTGTCAGGAATATTGAAGAAACTAAATTGCTCTGCGATATTATTCTTGGAAAGATACCGCCATCAGAATTTTACGCTATGTTTGCCGGAAAGTATTCGGAAGGATTTAATGTGGAACGGGATCTTGATCATATTGGTGTAGTTAACCAGACGACAATGCTTGCTACCGAGACACAGGCAATTGCAGATATGATAAAAACAGCCATGGCCGAAAAATACGGTGAAGATAAAATTAAGGATCATTACGCCGATACAAGTGATACTTTATGTTATGCTACCTATGATAACCAGCAGGCAACATTGGGTTTACTTGGCGGCAATGCTGATTTTGCGATAGTTGTTGGGGGTTACAACAGCTCAAATACATCTCACATAGTTGAGCTCTGCGAAAGCAAATTACCCGTTTATTTTATTTCGGGGGCAGAAAAGATAATTTCAGAAAAGCTGATAAGTCATTACAATATTCACAAAAACGAAGAAGAGACAACCACTGATTGGCTGAAAAATGGAAGTGATAAACCAACTGAGATAATTCTCACAAGCGGGGCATCGTGTCCCGATGCAATACTTGATGAAGTGCTTCAGAAAATAGTTTCATTTTACCCCGGTGCATCTGCAATCGATGAAGCACTTGAACCGTTTAGAGTAGAAAGTCTGAATTAAAGATTCAGTTTAACATTTATTCGATTTCGCTGTTAAGCAGTACGTAATGCAAATGATCTTCCCATACACCGTTAATATTCAGATATTTTTTTGATATTCCCTCATAAACAAATCCTGCTTTTTCTATGGCTTTGATCGAGGCAATGTTGCGCGGAATGATGTTTGCTTCGATTCTGTGAAGTTTTTTATCAGTGAACATAAATTTACTTCCTGCTTTGATAGCTTCTGAAGCATAACCTTTGTTGAGCTCATCTTTGTCTATCCTGTATCCCAGGTAACAGGATCTAAAGGGACCCATAATAATATTAGAAAATACTACTGAACCTATCATCTTTTTCGGACCTGTTTTCAGATATACACCAAACTGCACCAATACACCTTTTAATACATCTGATTCGATCTGAATTAAATTTTTTCTGTGATAATCCTTATTAAAGTAATCATCTGGATAGGACGGGCTCCATGGTTTAAAGAACTCAGCATTGCGTGTCCTGAATTGATACAGCTCTTCTGCATCATTTACGACTAATGATCTTAATATCAACCGCTCTGATTCTGTATTAGGAAGTTCCATGTTATTTATTGAATTTTACGATCTGCTTTATGGAAAGTATATGCATGAGATATGCAAACGGAACGATGAACGCAGGCAGCCAAACGAAAGGAAAGTATGCCACAATTGTATTTGGCGGTTCATTGAAGAATTGCCTTAATGGACCGGGTGTGGATAAAAATGCCACCAGGAAAATATTAGTTACTAAAAGAAGCCCGGCAAAATTCCATAACACTGCAACAATACGCGGCCATATATTCTGACTCAATGAATAATATGCCACAAGCGGAGCGCTTAAGCCCGTCAGTATATCATAATTCAATCCTTCAAATGTCATTTGGACCGGAATGATATTTCGGGCAAAAAGCATCCATAAGAACATTTCAACAAGAATTCTGAACGATTGGATATATACCAGCCACGATGATGGAATTTCCTGAATGAGAGAATTAACCCGGGCGGAACTGCTTAAGTAGCTTATAGCGAGTACAGGGGGCAGTACGATCAGCATTAATTTAGGGGGAGTTGAAGTAAAATCAAACAAAGTACCGTTGAATGCGATCAATGCAGAAGTCACAAGCCAGCCTGTTATAATAACTGCTGTAACAATGTAATATTTCTTTTGCTTTCCGGCAGGTGCGTTCATTTTTGAAAGAGCATACTTCAATGAATAAAAAACAAATGCTAAAATTAACAATACTGTAAGAAATACCAAAGCACTTATGTAAAAGGGTACGTTCGGATTCATTTTGCCTCTGGAATATCGTTTACTGAAAAATACACCGGTAAACCTTTACTTTCAATAATTCTTCGTTCATGATCAGCACCAGGGGATGAACCAACCATTAGTATGGCATCACAGCGCTCAACAACAGCAAAAGAAATATCAGAAATAATCTTTCTGCGGTCAAGCTCAGGAAGCTCATCAGCAACATACAAAGATGCATTCACACCAATAACAGGAATATGCCCTTTTTTGTAAACAGCTGCAGCGGCAATATTCATTGCCTTAAGGTTCCTCGCTTTTTCTTCATCAGTGTTAGCGTTATACGGACCCGCAACAACTATCAGCATATTATTCCTTCTTGCGAATCTGCCTCAGCAGATGAAGCAATATTATAAATAATTCAATTTTTTAAACTCTTCTTCCGTAAAATCCTTCAGGGTTCTGAATCTGATATCGGCAATCGCGAATTTAGGATTGTAGAAATTGGTTTTTTCGGGATATGCAGCAGTCTTCATTCTTGCGGCTATTGCTGAAACTACCCCGTTAAATGAATCTTCTATGGCAAGGCAATCCTGTGGTTCAACACCCAGCATTTTTGCTGTTGAAATATATATTGCAGGGTGCGGCTTGCCGTATTCTTCATATTCAGCTGAATGGATAACTTTGAAATACTTTGCGATATCAAATTTATTCATTACCGCATCAATTATCTTTTTATCGCTTGAAGAAGCAATTGCCATTGGCAGTTCTTTTGCTGCGAACATATCAAGCAATTCAGTTACGCCGGCGTTTAATATTCCCTTTTGTTTTATCAGCGCAATCAGCGAATCAACTATTTCAGCACCGACTTTTTCAAAAGGATTTTCCTTTAAGTCCCAGGGGTATTTTTCATGCCATAACTTAACAACATCAACAAGGCGCATGCCTGTTGTTGTTTCGCACATTTCTTCGGTCAATGGTACGCCCAAATAATTGAATATTTTTATTTCCGCTTCTTTCCAGAACGGCTCTGAATCAAGTATAACGCCGTCCATATCAAAAATTACTGCTTTTATCATATAAAAATTTCTTCCGTAATATTTACATTTCTCTGAAATATGTGTACCACACCGGAATCCACTTGCCTTCAATATTCACGTAAAGCCTTGTTACAACTTCAACAATTTTGCTGTCCTGAACTTCGTTGTACCAGAAAGCATCAAGTATTTTATCGTTATCAAGATCAATTCCGGTTCCTTCAATATTTTTGCCTGAGCCGGTTTCAAGCTCCTCTTTTTTTGATGATGCCTCAAGGTTGTAAGGAAGCTCGTAAGTCATTTCATCCAGCGGCAGAATTGAAAACACCATTATCGGATTCTTTAAAATATATGCAAGGTCTTCATGCTGTTCATCTGTGTAGTTAATCCTTAAAGGAGTTGGCTTTGGAAAAGTATAAGGATACTTCGGTGAGTAATCCAGTTTATTGCTGCACTCCCAATACTCTGTGTAATTATTAAAGGTAGTTTCAAACACAGTGTTATTCTCAAATATCTTAAAATTAATCGGGTTGTTCCATCTTACAAGCCTGAGTTTTTCTTCATTCACAAAGTATGTCATTGAATCAACCACTTTATACTGCAGGTTTTGCTTTTCTGTTTTATAGCGCATGAATTTCAGCAGACTGTAATCGCAATCTTCAAGGTAAAGGTAAGTTGAATCAATGTGAGTTAAAAAAATGTAGAGATTTTTTGTATTTTCTTTTGTGAAGATGGATGGTTTTGTTTTTTTGAATTTGGTGGTGTTTTTCAGTTCATGCAGTTTTGATGCTTCGGGGTATTTATCATCTTTGCAGATCACTTCAATTTTATCAGCCAGCGGCTGCTGAAGTGAAGCATCACCATCGGGGAATGTCAGAGGCATTCCCATTTGAACAATTAATGTGAGTATTTTTAATAATTCCATAATTTTTTATTAATTAAGAGTTCAAATATAGGAAAGATTTTAATTTATCTAATACCTATTCTTTTTCTCTATTAAATCATGTTTTCTCCACTGCTTCTGACCTGCATTTTCAGTATTTTTGTGGTTTACATTAAGGAGCAAATTTGCAGGCAATAATATTAGCTGCGGGTATGGCAAAACGGCTTCGCCCGCTTACAGATGAAACACCAAAGTGTTTATTGCAGGTTGGCGGAAAAAGCCTGCTTGAAATGACGATCAATAATATCCTTAAAAACGGGGTCAAGAGCTTTGTTATGGTTACCGGTTACAGGGAAAATATGATAAAAGAGCACATTTCTGAAAGATTTCCCGGGCTGGATATTACATACTTAACAAACAGCGATTACGAAAATAATAACAACAGCTATTCGCTCTGGATGACGAAAGATTACATAAAAGGTGATTCCATTCTGCTGGATAGCGACATATTGTTCGATTACCGCATAATTTCGAAGCTTTTTGAATTTCCGCATACAGATTGTCTTGCCGTAAAACGAGGTCATTTATTGAGCGAAGAGGAGATTAAAGTTATAATTGATAGTACTAACAAAATTGAGCATATTGGCAAACATCTGGATATTAATACAAGTTACGGCGAATCAATCGGCATAGAGCGGTTTTCATATGGATTTTTTGCGAAGCTTGGCGAAGTACTTGAACGCAAGATAGTTCAGGAAAACAATATGAATGAGTTCTATGAAGCATCGTTCCAAGAGCTTTATGATACGGGGAACGCTATGTATGCTGTAGATGTTTCAGAATATAAATGTATGGAAATTGATTTTCCTGAAGACCTTGAACGGGCGCAGGAAGAAGTTAAATTTCTTGCGCAATAAAATTTTTAGTGCAGTAAAGAGTCTATAATAATAAATGGGAATATTTAACTCACAAAAAGACAGGTTTACCAATCAGAACTTGAGGTATAGCAGACCCTCAATGTTCGGGGGATTTTCATTTTTCCCGCCGGTCATAAAATACCTGCTCATATCAAATATTGCCATATTTATTTTTCAGCATTTTATCTTTGCGGGATTCAAAGTTGGCGGAGTCCCGATATCTGTATTCTTTCTTAAATACTTTGCGCTCAATCCCATAGGAAGCGAAGTCTTTCCGTTCTACCCATGGCAGCTGTTCACATACCTCTTTATGCACGGCGGATTCTGGCATCTGTTCCTGAACATGCTTGCTTTATGGATGTTCGGTATGGAGCTTGAAAACATCTGGGGCTCTAAAAAGTTTTTGATGTATTACTTAATGTGCGGCGTTGGCGCAGGGCTGGCAACTATTCTTCTTACACCATTATTCAGCGGACTCAACCTGCCGACAGTCGGCGCGTCAGGCTCGGTTTACGGAATACTTGTAGCATTCGGTATGCTTTTCCCCAACAGGGAAATCTACCTGTACTTCCTGCTGCCGATAAAAGCCAAGTACTTTGTGATTATCTATATGGCCATTGAATTATTTTCAGTAGGCAGCAATACCGGAGTCGCGCATCTTGCGCATTTAGGCGGAGCATTGGTTGGGTTTGTATATATATTGATAACAAGGAGCAACATTAATGATCTTTTCAGGTTTGATAAAACTCCGAAGGTGAACCAAAAGCGGCCGACAAACATATACCGCAACAGGTATTACGAAAAATATAACACCACTTCTACCGGTGAAAATGTCAGTGATGCGGAGTACTACTCCAAAGGTAATAATTATTCTGATTCCGATATTACACAGGAAAAGGTTGATGAGATACTTGATAAAATAGGTAAAGATGGTTACCAGAATTTAACAGAAGAAGAAAAACGCATTTTGTTTGAAGCAAGCAAGAAGATACATTAATGATTATTTTATTATATGACCCAACTTGAAATAAAAACGAATTTTCATAAGCTGATAGATGAAATTGATGACCAAAAGGAGCTTGCAAAGCTTTATGAATATTTTATTGCTCTGAAGCAAAATTTTGAAAAATCCGGCAGTGACTGGTGGGATGAACTGACTGATGCACAAAAAGCTGATCTTGATCTTGCATTAAAAGAATGTGAAGATGAGAGTAATTTGATTCCGCATGAACAGGTTATGGAAGAAGCAAAAAAATGGTTAAAGAAGTAGTCTGGTTGAAAAAAGCAAGTGAGAATTTTGATAATATAATTCAATATCTGATAACTGATTGGTCTGCATTGGTAGCCGAAGATTTTTATAAAAGCACAATGTCAATTATTTACAATCTTAAAGAATTCCCTGCGTTAGGAAGTGTCTCTAATAAAAGCAAAGTATTACGAAAAGTTTTGATTTCAAAACACAATTATCTTGTGTATAGAATAAAGGGTGACAGAATAATTATCATTCGGATTATTGATACCCGAAAGAAAAGTAAGTGAATGGAAACAGTTGTGCAAAATAAAATATACAACAACTCTTTAACAAAATACTCAAGGTTTAAAACCCGTGAAGTAATGGTTGGTAATATTGGCATTGGCGGAAATAATCCCATCAGGGTGCAATCAATGACAACAACAGATACCATGGATACTAAGGGAACTGTTGAGCAGTCAATACGCATGATTGAAGCGGGCAGTGAGCTGGTTAGAATTACAGCTCCCGCAGTGAAAGAAGCAAAGAATCTGGAGAACATCAAAAATGAACTACGTGCCCGCGGATATGATACCCCGATTGTCGCGGATATTCACTTCAAACCCGATGCTGCAGAGCTTGCCGCCAGGATTGTAGAGAAAGTCCGTGTTAACCCCGGTAACTACGCAGATAAAAAGAAATTTAAAGTATTCAGTTTTACCGATGAGCTGTATAATGAAGAGCTTGAAAGAATCTACGAGCAATTCTCACCCCTGGTAAAGATATGCAAAGAATACGGCACTGCAATGAGGATAGGGACTAACCACGGCTCATTGAGCGATAGAATAATGAACCGCTACGGCGATACGCCTATTGGTATGGTGGAATCAGCCCTTGAGTTTGTGCGCATTTGCCGTGACCTGAATTACCACGAGATAATCCTTTCCATGAAATCATCCAATACGCAGGTAATGGTTGAAGCATACAGACTGCTTGTTAACAGGATGATCGAAGAAGGAATGAACTATCCGCTGCATTTGGGAGTAACTGAAGCAGGTGATGGCGAAGACGGAAGGATAAAATCATCCGTAGGCATTGGCACATTGCTTGAAGACGGCCTTGGTGATACGATAAGAGTTTCACTTACGGAAGACCCTGAGTTTGAAATACCCGTTTGTAAAAGGATCGTTGAAAGATATAACAACAGGGATAATCATAAGCCGATTGCAGAACTGCATACCGAGATACCGTACGACCCCTTTTCATACCAGCGCAGAAAGACATATGAGACGGATAAAATAGGCAATCACCATGTGCCGGTTGTTATATTGAGTCTTGATGCTAAAAAGTTTGCACAACCATCATCACTTGAGAAAATATCGTATAGCTATTCAAAAGAGCTTGATAAATGGAATATTGGTGACTTAGCGCCGGATTTTGTTTACCTTGCCTCAGGTGATTTGCCATACGCATTACCCGGTACATTGAAGAAAGTATTCGATTACAGCTACTGGAAAACACTCGATGATAAGTCCGATTCTTTTCCATTATTTACACCAAAGGAATATTTAACAGCAGAAAGAAGATCATACCGAATAAATTTTGTTTCAGTTACAGTTAATGAGCTTACCCCTGAGCTTATTGAAGCTGTGAAGAATGATAAATTTTGTGTGCTGTTACTCAATACATCCAATCAGCACGGAATGGCCGAAGAGCGCAGGGCAACTATTGAATTAATGCAACAGGGGATTGAAACCCCGGTAATACTATCACGCAGCTACACCGGAATTGATGACGAAGACCTCACAATCAGCAGCGCAACCGATATTGGCGCATTATTGATAGATGGAATGGGTGATGGTATTTGGATAAAATCCGATAACAGCATTGATGTTATTAACCGCGTCAGCTTTGGAATTTTGCAGGCAACCAGGACACGTATATCAAAAACCGAATATATAAGCTGTCCATCATGCGGCAGAACGCAGTTTGATCTGCAGGTAACTACTGCTATGATAAAGAAGCGCACTGACCATTTAAAAGGCGTTAAAATTGCCATTATGGGCTGCATTGTAAACGGACCCGGTGAAATGGCGGATGCTGATTATGGTTTTGTGGGTTCCGGACCCAACTGGATAACTCTATACCGCGGAAAAGATGTAATTGAGCGCGGCATTCCGTACCCCGAAGCGTTGGATAAGCTGATCGGCATAATGAAGGAAGACGGAATATGGATAGAAAATTCAAATTAGGAATTACGAATTAGGAATTACGAATTAGGAACTACGAATTTTTGATGAGGGGATATATTCCCCTTTTTTATTTTAATCAGGGGATTTAATTTCTGTTATAATTGTCAATTTCAAAAGCCCGAGGAAATGAAAAGAATTTACATTTTTATTTTTCTGCTGTCAGCTCAAGCCTTGTTAAATTATAATATTTATTCGCAAATGTTCGGTCAGGAGCCCACTGAACGCAAAAGCAATTATGACGTTCAGCATGTTAAACTTGATTTAACTATAAACCTTGAAAAAAAGTTTGTTGTTGGAGAAGTATTTATTAAACTTGTCCCAACTGAAAAGAACTTTAATCAGTTTGAACTTGATGCTGTTGGGATGAAAATTTCTAATCCGAAATGGATAAAATTTGTAGACAAAACTAAAAAAGCATTCAAGCTTAAAACCCTTAAATATGATTACAATAATATGAAACTGAAGATATATTTAGACAACAGCTATACAATGACTGATACTCTAGAATTAAGAATTCATTTTAGCACTAGTGATCCTGAAAAAGGTTTATACTTCATTTCACCAACCCCAACTTTTCCAAGTAAACGATATGAAGTATGGTCACAGGGCGAGGGTGAAGATAACCGCTATTGGTTCCCTTGTTATGACTACCCTAACGATAAAGCAACAACTGAAATTTCTGTCAATGTTGATAGCAAATATCAAACTATTTCAAATGGTATTTTGATAGACAAAGCTGAATTTTCAAATACTACCACATGGCATTGGGTAAACGACAAACCGCATTCATCATATCTTGTAATGCTTGGTATTGGCAATTGGGATACTATCAGCACTTCATGGGATAGCATCCCCATCATATCATATGTCCCGCCCGGCAAAAAGCAATGGGGAGAAAATGCATATGAGCAGACTGCCGATATTGTAAAATTCTTTTCAGAGTATATTGCCTACAGGTATCCCTGGCATGAGTTCCGGCAGGTTGCTGTGCAGGATTTCATTTACGGCGGCATGGAAAATACCGGCGCAGTTGTGCTCTTTGAAGGCTCTGTGTATGATGAAAAAACCGAGCCTGATTACAATGCAACTAACCTTGTGGCGCATGAGCTTGCTCACCAGTGGTGGGGTGATGTTCTAACCTGCAGGAACTGGAACGAAATATGGCTGAATGAAAGCTTCGCAACATACTACCAGTGTCTGTACACAGAGCATTTATTGGGAAAAGATGAATTTGATTACAATATATACCGCAATGGCAATGATGCAATAAAGGTTGACTCATCGAACCGTAAACCAATATATATACGTGAAGGGCTGACTACAAATACTTATGATAAAGGTTCCGTAGTTCTGAATATGCTGCGATATCTAATTGGTGATGAGAAGTTCCGCAAGACCATGAATATTTTTATTACAAAAAACGAGTTCAAACCTGTAGTTACAAAAGATCTTTCCGATGCTCTCCATTCAGCGCTTGATGAAAAGCTAAATAACAGTATACCTGCTAATTTGAACTGGTTCTTTAATGAGTGGATATATAATGCGGGTCAGCCGGAATATAAGGTCGACTATACTTATGATGAAAGCAGCAAGGACATTATTCTGAATGCTCTGCAGGTACAAAGAATGGATTCATCTTCTGTGTTCAAAACTCCCGTGCCAATTGAAATAATCACAGAAACCGGCAGGCAAAGTATCACGATGGAAACTTCTCAAGATGTGAAGTCATATAAAATTAAAGTTGATTCAAAACCGCTGAATGTTAATTTTAATAAGGGCAATAAAGTTTTATGCAAACTATTTTTTGCTAAACCCAAGTCTGACTGGCTGTACCAGTTAAACAATTCACCTGATGCTATTGACAGGCTTACAGCATTGAATGGACTTAAAGATTTTTTAAATGATGAAGACGTCATTAATGCTATCAAAGACAAAATGAGAAATGACGGCTTTTGGGGAGTGCGTTGTGAAGCGGTTAAAATCCTTTCAACTTCAAAGAACAAGATCGTCACGGAAGTTTATATGAAGAATATGATAGATGAGCGTGATTCCCGTGTGAGAAGAACATATTTGCTGCAGCTGGGAACGCTGTTAGACAATCACCCTGAAGAAAAAGAAAACACGGCTGTGCTGCAGTATTTCCTTACCAATCTTATTGCGAATGAAACAAGCTACTACTCTGCAGCGGATGCTGTGACTGCACTTTCGGATATTCTGGAAGCTGATAAGATATATGACGCGGTTATTCCGTACATTGAAATGGACTCCCACGTAGATATTATCCGCAGAAGCGTTCTTACTGCACTGGCAAAATCCAAAGATCCCCGCGCGAAAGAAGTATTCCTGAAATATGGAGAGATCGGCAGTACTGCCAGGGTCCGTAACATTGCCATAAGCGGCATGGATGGGTACTTAAACGACCCCAAAGTTATCGAATTCTTAAATAGTAAATTGTTTGAAACCCCCCGGAGTACTCAGGGGGTGGTTTTGAGTCTGCTTGAGAAGGCTAAAGACCCGTCATCTTTGCCTCTTTTGACCAAACTTATGGAGTCATCTAATGATGTTAGATTTAAAGAACGGATCAATAAAGTAATTCAAGCATATAATTAACAATAGCTTAAGTCCCCTTATGTGGTGCTTTCCCTGCCTTGAAACTCTCCGGAAAAATCAGCATATTTGTAGTCTTTCCACGAAATTTTTGAAGAAAAACCGGAGTGGATTTTGAATTAACGCTCCAGCCGCTAAAAGAACGCGGTTTGGGGAATTTTATTAATTAAATTTATTTTTAACGGAGATTCCAATAAACGATGACTTCACCAAACGATACATCCAATGCAAATGGCACGATTGAAGAAGTAAAACCGCCTGTTATCAAAACCAAGGATTTTGTAGCAAAAGATTACAGCGAAGAAGAGTTCAAAAAATATATTGAGCTTTATGAAAAGACCTTTAACGTAATAAAGGAAAACGAAATAGCAAAAGGAAAAGTTGTTGCTATTTCAGGTAATGATGTTTTAATTGATATTGGCTTTAAATCAGACGGCAGGGTTTCAATTGATGAATTCCCCGACCCCGATAATATCAAAATTGGCGATGAAGTTGAGATCTTTGTAGAAAAGATCGAAGACCGTGAAGGACAGCTTGTACTTTCGCGCAAACGCGCTGATATTATCCGCAACTGGGAAAAGATCACCGCTGCAAAAGAGAACGATACAGTTATACAGGGTAAATGCGTCCGCAGAATTAAAGGCGGATTTGTTGTTGATCTCGGCGGGATCAATGCATTCCTTCCGGGTTCACAGATTGATACCAAACCTATCCGTGACTACGATGTATACGTAAACAAGATGCTTGATTTCAAGATTCTGAAAATAAATCACCCCAACGAAAATATCATCGTTTCACACAAGGTTCTGATAGAAGAATCAATGTCAGAGCAGAGAGGAAAACTCCTTGCAACACTTGAATCAGGTCAGGTAATGAGCGCAACCGTAAAAGCTATCACAGATTTCGGTGTGTTTGTTGATCTTGGCGGTGTTGATGGTCTTATCCATATCACAGATCTCTCATGGGGCAGGATAAATCACCCCTCAGATGTGGTAAATCTAGATGAAACAATTGAAGTAAAAGTACTTGAGTACGACAAAGATAAAAAACGTGTTACACTTGGCTTAAAACAGCTGCAGCCGCATCCATGGGAAAATATCGAAGAGAAGCTTAAGATCGGCGATAAAGTTTCAGGTAAGGTTGTATCAATTACAGATTACGGCGCATTTATTGAAATTGAAAAAGGCATCGAAGGCTTGATTCACATTTCAGAAATGTCATGGACACAGCATATCACCAATCCGACCCAGGTTGTTACTATGGGACAGGTAATTGAAGCTGTAGTGCTCAGCCTTGATAAGAACGAAAAGAAACTCTCTCTTGGCATTAAACAGCTTACACCTAACCCGTGGCAGTCATTACTTGACCGCTTCCCGGTTAATTCAAGACACAAAGGCAAAGTTTGCAACATTACAAACTTCGGCGTATTTGTTGAGCTTGAAGAAGGTGTTGACGGACTTATACATATTTCGGACCTTTCATGGACAAAGAAAATATTTAACATTGAAGACTTTGTTAAATTAGGCGATGAAATTGAAGTGATGATACTTGGTATTGATGTTGAAAACCAGAGGATCGCTTTAGGTCATAAGCAGCTTACCGATAATCCATGGGAAAAGCTGACAGATGAATTCAAACCAGGAACAGAAGCCAAGTGCAAGGTACTTAAATCAATTGAAAAAGGAATTATAGTTGAGCTGCCTGCTGTTGTTGACGGGTTCATTCCCGCTTCACAGCTTTCTGTTACACCTGTAAAGAACTTTTCAGAGCTTTATAAAACCGGCGATGAATTAAGCGCTGAAGTTATTGAATTCGATAAAGAATCAAAAAAAATAGTACTTTCAGTTCTGGAATATTTAAAAGATAAAGATGAAGCTGAAATAGATGCTTACGTAACCAAATTCAAACTTAAAAAATTCACTTTGGCTGATGTTGTTGACAGGACAAAAACTGCTGTTGATATAAAGGAAGAAGTTGATTTTAAGATAGACGACGTTATGGAAGCTGCACCTAAAGAAGAAGCTGCACAATAAATTTGAAGATAAAATAATTCAAATGGTTAATTAACAACTAAAAGCATTCTGCTGTAACGGCAGAATGCTTTTTTAGTTTAAGACGGTAATTGTAGCGGAAACAAACCGCAAAATGAAATGTTATAATAAAAGATATGGAAAATTCAGACACATTAAGGGAAATTATGTTCAAAGCCGCTGAAGCGGCAGCTGAAATACAGCTTGAATACTTCGAAAAAGACTTCGAGATAGGCAGGAAAAAGGATTACAGCGATCTTGTAACGGAAGTGGATAAAAAATGCGAAGCAAAAATTATAGAGATAATTCATAACACTTTCCCCGGTCATAATGTATTGGGCGAGGAAGGCGGTGACCAGCATAAAAAATCGGATTATGTCTGGATTGTTGACCCTATTGACGGTACTGTCAATTATGCTCACTCCGTACCAATATTCTGTGTTTCTATTGCAGTGGAATATAAAGGTGAGGTTATACTTGGTGTAGTGTATTCACCCAAAACCCGCGAGAAATTCCACGCGGAAAAAGGCAAAGGGGCTTATTTAAATGATAAAAAAATCTCTGTAAGTGAAATCGATCTGCTTAAAGACAGCCTGCTGGTTACTGGCTTCCCATACGGCTCTAAGGATAATTATGATCATTGTATAGACCATTTTGTGAACTTTATTAAGCTTGGGTTACCAATACGCAGGCTTGGTTCAGCTGCGCTTGATATATGTTATCTTGCCGCAGGCAGGTTTGAAGGCTTTTGGGAAGTGAATCTGAATGCATGGGATGTTGCAGCCGGTTACCTGATATTGCTTGAAGCAGGCGGAAAAGTGACAAATTTTGAAGGCGGACAATATTCTATTTATAACAAGCAGATACTCGCATCAAACGGAAAAAATGTTCATTATGAAATGACAGAGGTCCTTAAAAAAGCGTACATATAACGCTATTTTTATAACGAGATTTATTTTTGCAGGGGTTTTTTAACTCAAAATGGATTAATATTGTATAATATTAATCCATTTTAGTTTTAAAAATAACAGAGGAGGAAATCATCATGATAGCCTTAATTATATTTTTATTGATAGTGGCTTTGGTTGTAAACCAGCTAAGGAAAAATGTACCGAATACTGCAACCCAAAAGCTTTTCACGGTTATTCGCAACGCAGCATTTATCGGTATTTTTATTGCGGCATTACTTTCCTGTATTTCACAGGTTGGACCGGGTGAAGTAGGCGTTCAATTATTGTTCGGAAGCGTTCAGGAAAGAACTTTGCCAAGCGGTTTGAATATTATCAATCCATTGGTAAATGTTGAATACATGGATGTGAAAACTCAGGCATATACTATGAGCTCCATTCAGGATGAAGGTCAGCAGAAAAATGATGACGCTATTTCAACCTTATCAAGTGACGGGCTGACACTGAAGCTGGACCTGACGATATGGTACAGGTTAAGTGAATCAGATGCGCCGCAGGTGTACAGGACAATTGGTACTGATTATTCCGAAAAAATTGTAAGACCTGCCATAAGAACAGCATTAAGGGATGTATCAGTAGGGTACGCCGCAACAGATATTTATTCTACAAAACGTGAAGATTTTGTAAGCAATGTGACTAAAAATCTTGAAAACGCATTTAACGGCAGGGGAATTATACTTGAGCGTGTATTATTAAGAAATGTTGAACTGCCCGAAAGAGTCCGCGAAGCAATAGATGAGAAGATAGCATCAGAACAGCGCGCACAGCAGATGGTTTATGTATTGCAGAAAGAAAAGCAGGAAGCAGAGCGTAAAAGAGTTGAAGCGCAGGGTATTGCTGACTATAACAGGATAGTATCGCAGAGTATCACGGATCAGGTGCTGCAGCTAAAAGGCATTGAAGCAACACTTGAGCTGGGTAAAAGCCAGAATTCCAAAATGGTCATAATGAACGGCAAGAACATGCCGCTGATATTTGGTCCCGGCGGATTCTAAAATAAAAATGCCAAATTTCAAAGTTCAAATGTCAAAATAAGAACGGATTTATTTTCCAGTCCGAAATCGTAAATCTCAAATCCGTAATCATATATGAAGGGTGTACCATTAACCGAAGAGCTGTATAAATACATCACAGATACTTTTATTCAGGAAGATGATCTGTTAAAACAAATTGTAATTGATACCGAAGCAAAGAAGATTCCGCTCATACAGGTATCACCTGAAACAGGCAAACTGCTGGGTATGTTCATCAAAATGATAGGTGCAAAGAATGTTCTGGAGATCGGTACCCTGACCGGTTACAGTACAATATGGATGGCAAGAGCCCTGCCGCCTGATGGCAGGGTGGTAACACTTGAGCTTACCAAAGCGCATGCCGATGAGGCATTAAGCAATTACAAAAAAGCGGGTTTAGATAACAAAATTGAACTGATTTTGGGCAAAGCGCTGGATTCACTAGATTCACTTGCAGGAAGAAAGTTTGATATAGTTTTCATTGATGCCGATAAGGAAAACTGCGTGAATTATTTCAATAAGGTGATTCATATGGTAAGAGCAGGAGGACTTATTATTACTGATAATACTTTGCGCAGGGGTGAAGTAATTGATCCCAACCCCGGACCGGGAGCACTGGGAATAATTGCTTTTAACAAGCTGGTAGCAAGTGATAACAGGGTGGAATCACTGTTGGTACCTATTGATGACGGTATAACTTTGAGTTTTGTAAAATGACAAGAAACTGGTACGAATTTACGCGTCCTTTAGTAATATGCCTATTTAGTAATAATGGTAGAATACTGGCAGCCAAAGGAACAGACAGCATCAAAAAAAATGAATTTTACCGGCCCCTTGGAGGGATGATAGAATTTGGTGAACGCAGCGGTGATGCATTAAAACGCGAAATACTCGAGGAGACGAATCAGGAAATTACAAATCTGAAGTATATCACAACAGTAGAAAATATTTTCACATATGAAGGCAAAGCCGGGCATGAAATAGTGATGGTTTATGATGCGGAATTTAAAGATAAGTCGTTGTATGATAATGAAGATATTGATGTGACTGAAGGTGATATTTGGTGCAAAGCATACTGGCTTAATATCGGTGACTGCAAATCAGGTAAAGTGATACTTTACCCCGAAGGAATATTAGATCATTTTTAAATTGAGCATGAACAAATTTCTAATTGTTTCACTTTTATTTTTTCCTGTTTTAATGTATTCGCAATCTGCGGATTTCAACAAAATTACCGAATCTGGTAATGGAATATACTTCATGTATTATGATTCATCCAATTCCAAAAGCACTATTGTAGAATTTGAGGATTTTATAGTTTTAATAGAAGCACCTGTTAAGGACCAGGGCGGTAACGCAACTGATCTGAAAGATCACAGTTCAGGCGGCGAAAAGATATTAAGAACCCTGAAGGATCAGTTTCCGGGTAAGCCATTAAAGTATTTTCTGCATAGCCACTGGCATCCGCACAGTATATCAACAATTAATCCATTTTTAAAGGCAGGAGTAAAGGTTGTTACAACCGAGTTAAATTACAGTGTCATAAAAAAATTTACAGATACTTCGGGCATTAAGAATTATAAAGAGAATTTAATTTTCATTACTGACTCACTTAAAATAAAAGATGACAAGAATCAGATAATAGCATATCGTTTTACCAAAAAGGATTTCCCTAATGTACCGACTGAAGATTATTTATTTTTCTACCTTCCTGAACAGAACTTAATGCACTGCGCTTGCATGTATAATAAGTGGGAAGGCGACCCCGTTGACGGAAAAGAAATGCTGACCGGAAGGGAAGAAGACCTGTACAAATTCCTGAGTATGAAGGGTATTAAACCGGAGTTCCTTATCAGGCTTTCAAAAGAAAAGAAAGAAGTAAATGACATGCAGCCAATTAGCGGACTGGAAAATGTAGTGAGTAATGGCATAAAAGGTTCAGATATTATGAAGGAATTTATGGCAATTGAACTGAGATCATTGGATGAGAATCCGGATGCTTTTTTGCAGGATATTATTAAGAGGAAAATTCCATCTTCAATTATCAATTCAACAGTCTATAGCCTGCTAAGAAAAAAAGAACTTCATAAAGCTCTTTCGTTTGCAAGGCTGCAGGCACTTCTAAATCCTTCTGACCCGAACTCATGGGATACATACGGTGAAGTATACTATTTCCTTGGTGAAACGGAACTTGCACAATATTACGAAAAGCAGTCAAAAAGAGTAGATCCTGAATACACTTCAGGCGGTATGGAAGTATGGAAAAAAGATCTGGAAAATCACTTTAAAATTTGGGAAGAGATTACCAAATAAAATATGTGCATTACCAGCAAATTATCCGGTTCCAAAAACCGGATTTTTTATTTATTTTTGCTAATATATTGATATAACAGTATCTTGTCCAGCGATAGGCAATAAAAACGGAATTGTTATGCCTATAATTATATGTTATATTTGTGTTTAATTTTGCCGAAAAATGCCAAAAATAACACAAATCAAAGCAAGGGAAATCCTCGATTCAAGAGGTAACCCCACAGTAGAAGTTGATGTAATTTTAAACGATGGAACATTAGGAAGAGCAGCGGTTCCTTCCGGCGCTTCAACAGGTCAAAAAGAAGCGGTTGAGCTGAGGGATGGAGATAAAAAACGTTACATGGGCAAGGGTGTACAAAAAGCCGTAGCAAATGTGAACGATATCATCTCAAATTCATTAATTGATCTTGACCCCACCGACCAGATAAAGCTTGATTCCATTTTACTCGAGCTTGACGGTACTAAAAACAAATCAAATCTGGGTGCAAACGCTGTTTTGGGGGTTTCCCTGGCAGCAGCTAAAGCATCAGCACTATATTACAATTTACCGCTGTACCGGTACATTGGTGGAACCAATGCCAAGGTATTGCCTGTTCCTATGATGAACATAGTAAACGGCGGCAAACACGCTGATAATAATCTGGATTTCCAGGAATTCATGATAATACCCGCCGGAGCAAAAAGTTTCCGTGAGGCTTTGAGAATGGGAACGGAAGTGTTTCATTCATTAAAGAATGTTCTCCACAAAAAGAACCTGAATACTGCTGTTGGCGATGAAGGCGGATTTGCGCCGGATCTAAAATCAAACGAAGAAGCATTTGAAGTTATTATAGCAGGAATCGAAGGAGCAGGATACAAAGCCGGTAAGGATATATATCTTGGTCTCGATGCTGCATCAAGCGAAATGTGGAACAAGGGAAAATACGATTTTTATAAATCTCACCAGCCTTCAAAATCAGCCGCTGAAATGGTTGAGCTTTACAAGCAGATGGTTAAAGATTTCCCGATAATATCGATGGAAGATGCAATGAGTGAAGAAGACTGGGATGGCTGGAAGCTGTTAACAGAAGCATTAGGCTCGCAAATACAGCTTGTTGGTGATGATGTTTTTGTTACGAATAAAGAGATCTTGAAAAAAGGAATTGACAGCGGAATATGTAATTCTATCCTTGTAAAAGTAAACCAGATAGGCACACTCACAGAAACACTTGATACTATTGAACTGGCAAAATCTAATGCATACACAAATGTTATCAGCCACCGCAGCGGCGAAACTGAAGATGTAACAATTGCGGATATTGCCGTTGCAACAAATGCCGGACAGATCAAAACAGGCTCGCTGAGCAGGACTGACAGAACAGCTAAATATAACCAGCTGCTGAGAATAGAAGAAGAACTGGGTGAAATGGCTGTATTCCCGGGCAGAAGCATTTTTAAAGGATTGAATTAATTAATTACGTATATATAGAAAGCATAAATGAAATCAACTGATTTTAAATTTTCCATACCTAAAACCCTGGTAGCCCAGCACCCTAAACTGCCCAGAGATGAAGCCAAGATGATGGTGATAAACAGGAAAACCAAAGAACTGGAAAATAAAAAGTTCAAAGATATTATCGATTACATGGATGAAGGCGACTGCCTTGTACTGAATGATTCCAAAGTTTTTGCAGCTAAGTTATTCGGCACAAAAGAGAAGACAAATGCGAAGATAGAAGTTTTTCTTTTAAGACAGCTTAGCCAGGAAGAGAATATTTGGGATGTTCTTGTTGACCCTGCACGAAAAGTCAGGATCGGGAACCGCATATTCATAACCAAAAACCTATATTGCGAAGTTATTGATAATACTACCTCAAGAGGCAGAATTGTTCGATTCAACTACCGCGGCGATTTTCAGAAGTATATTGATAAGCTTGGTAAAACACCGCTGCCAGAATATATTAAACGCGAACCGACAGATTCTGACCGGGAAAACTACCAGTCAGTTTTTGCTGAAAACATTGGTTCAGTTGCAGCTCCATCAGCAGGTCTGCATTTTTCAAAAGAACTTCTCAGGAAAATTGAAAAAAAAGGTATAAACTTGCTTCCAATAACACTGCATGTAGGGCTTGGTAAGTTCAGATATGTTGAAGTTGAGGATTTGACCAAACACAGGATGGATTCGGAATTCTTTGAGATACCGGATTATACCGCAGAAGAAGTGAACCGTGCAATTGAAGGCAAGAAAAAGATAATAGCGGTTGGCACATCGGTCGCAAGGGTACTTGAAGCCAATACTACTGCAGGCAGGTTCATCCGTTCAGGTAAAGGATGGACAGATAAATTCATTTACCCGCCTCAGACATTGAAAGTTGTTGATAAATTCGTTACAAATTTCCACAACCCTCAGTCAACAATGGTTATGATGGTTTGCGCATTTTCTGATAAAGATATGGTAATGAAAGCCTATAAAAAGGCAGTGAAAGATAAATACCGCTTTTACAGTTATGGTGACTCGATGTTTTACATTTAATTAATATAAATTAAAATATATAATTGTTACTGTTATTAAATAATACCCCGATCTCAGTTCATCGGGGTATTTTATTTGCCTGAAAATGAAAATCGATGTTCACGTAATAATTACCGCAGGAGGAACAGGTTCAAGGTTTAATAAGAGTTCCAGAAGCAGCTTAAAACCAAAACAGTTTATGAGCTTGCACGGTAAACCTGTAATTCTGCACTCAATGCTGAAATTCCAGAAGTGTAAAGAGGTTAAAAGCATTTATATTTCCGCTTCAAAGGAATATTTTAATCTTCTTCACCAGGTGGCAGCTAAAAATAAAATTACAAAGTTAAAAGCGCTTGTTGAAGGCGGCAAAACAAGATTTGAATCCGTGCGAAATGCCTTTGAACAGGTGAATTGTGATGTTGATGATATCATACTTATACATGACGCGGCACGACCGAATGTTACTAAGGAAGATATTGGTTCGCTTATCAGTGCATCACAGAAGTACGGCGAGGTAATACTTGGTGTCAGAGTGTCAGATACGGTTAAAAGGATATCGGGGAGTATTATTAAAGATACCGTTGACCGCAATGATCTCTGGCTGGTACAGACGCCGCAGGCATTCAGATACGATGTTTTGAGCAGGTCTTATATAATTGCGGGCAGCAGAACTGATTTTACTGATGAATCCTCTTTAGCGGAATTTGCAGGATATGAGGTGAGAGTGACAGAAGGAAACAGGTATAATATTAAAATAACTTCGGCAGAAGATATGCATGTACTTAAGAAGATCATGAAATAGATATTTTAATGCAAGTATAAAGATCCTGATATGTAAATACGTTAAGGACATAAAAAAAGGGACTCATTTTCATGAGTCCCTTTTTTATTTTTTAAAACTGATTGTTATTTTACTAACATCATTTTCTTAACTGATGTGAATTCACCTGCATCAATTCTGTAGAAGTAAATACCACTTGCGAGATTTGAAGCATTGAAATCAGCTGTATGGAAACCAGGCTGTTTCATTTCGTTTACAAGTGTAGCAACTTCTTTACCCAGTAAGTCATAAACCTTCAATGAAACATTAACAGCTGTTGGAACTGAATATTTGATTGAAGTTGTTGGGTTGAACGGATTAGGATAGTTCTGCGCCAGTGAGAAATAGTTAGGAATTTCAATTGTCTGAATTCCGCCGATAAGTGACTGGTATGTAAGCTGCAGGCACCATGCTTTAAGCAAACCGGTATCACCTGTTGCATTATCAGATATCTGAAGAGTCCATGTACCGTTTACGGGCTGACCATTGATAGCTGAAAGCGGTGATGAAGGAATATAGTTTCCTGTGAAAGGAGCTGTACCTGAAGCAATCGGTGTTGTAGCTGAATCGTTGAGAACTGTACCAATAAAGTTATCTCCGCTTCCGCCAACTGCACTAATAATATTAACACTTCCTGCACCTCTTATTAAAGTAAAGCTAAGATCAGAATCCCATGTGTGGATTAAAGTATCTATCTTAACGTTTACATCAACAACATTGTACCCGTTTGGAATATTTACAACCATATTATCTGATACGGTTGAATTATCAGGAATTAAAAGGTTAACATTATTTTTGCAGATCTGTGTGTATGAATTAGTGAGACCTGCAGGCTGAACGGTGACTACCTGTGTGATAGTATCATTAGCCCTGTTCTCGTCTGTAGCTGCACCGCTGAATATCTTTAATGTATAATTTCCTACCACTGTTGGTGTCCATGTAAATGATGATGAATCAACTCCGCCAGCAGGAAGATTTGTGATAGTGTTTGTTGTCTGAATTGTACCATTAACAGAGAATCTGATAGGTAAGTTTGTCTGTGCGTTTGTTCCGCCGTTTGTAACCTTGCCTCTGATTGTACGGGCCTGGTTAACTGTAAATGAACCGGGGAAGCTTAAGAACGGACCAACTACAACATCGTTTGCAGGAGGAGGACCGTATGTGATACCAACTGTCCATGCCTGATAAACACCTGATGAGTTATCAGCCCAGAATGGGAAAATTTTTCCGGAACCGGATGATGAAGTGATACCGGTATAGTCACCCTGGTAACCGCCGGCAAGACCCGGAATTGGAGCAGGTGTGAAAGTATGGTCACTTACTGCAACGTCTGTCCATGTAGAACCGCCGTTTAATGAACGTGACATCCAGAATTCTGTTACAAATCCTGTTGTATTTCTCTGATCGTAATAAGAAACGTTTACACCGCCATCGGGTGTAACGCAAACTGCAGGCATATAGTTATATCTGCCGTTGCTTGGATCCTGGTTAACTTTTGAATGTGACCAGCTTGATCCGCCGTTTGATGATACGCAAATAGTAACGTCAGATACATCTAATGTGAGCGGGCCGCCTGCTTTTTCTGAAAGAACTGCATATAACCAGCCGTTTCTTGCGCCGCCTGTCATATCAATAGCTAAACGCGGGAATCCTGAAGCACGGATACCGTTAAATAAATTTGAAGCACGGATACCGTTAATATCAACTGCTGTATTTGTAGCTGTTGGCCATGTAACGCCGCCATCTGTAGATACTGCATAACCTAAATGGTCTTCTGTTGAGTTCTGACCATTTGTTGTGCAATGAGCCCAGATTACATAAACTGCGCCGCCGGGTCCAACTCTGACATCGCATCCCTGCTGATGGTGACCTGAAGCAGGAACCGGTGATACCGGAGCTGCTGTTGACCAGGTTGCACCGCCATTGGTTGAATATGAACCTACTATACGGTTAACATATGTTCCGCCAAAGTTTGTCCAAACAGTATAAGCTCTTCCGAAGAATGGGCTGCCTGTTACGTCATCAACTGCTGAAAAATTCTTATCGAAGCTTGATGCACCGGGGAAATTCTGGTCAAATGTCCAGCTTGTACCGCCGTTATCTGAGTGACCAAAGCCCTGGATACATGAGAGTCCAAGTCTGCCTGACCATGTGCTGCCTGTTGGCCATATTATCGCACCCGGATCACCGCTGTTCGGTGTATACATCTGGAAGTTACCTGTCCAGGATGTACCGCCGTTATTTGAATAACAAAAACCTGTTCCCCAGAATGAGGGACCATATGAGTTCCATGATGCGAACATTATTGAGCCATTGCCCTTCATGTTTGTTGCATCTATTTCACTCTGTGTTGCTGTGTGCGGAAAAGGTCTTACATTCGGCGGAAGAACTAAAAGTTCTGAACCGGTGTTAACTACTCTGGTAGTAGTGTTTGGATTCTGGTAATTAACCTGATCCTGAGCCTGTGGTAAGTTATAGTATTCACCTGTTGGGTAGACTTTCGTCATAGGTGTTTTCCATACGTAATCAGGCACATCCTGTGTAAATACATTGCCTGTAAATAACAATGCACACACCATGAAAAGTGTTGATTTTAATTTCATCATTTCCTCCTGGGTATAAATTTATTACACCCAAATGATTTAAGTTTGGTTTATTAAAAAGTGATTTATTATCTTGCATTTTAAGCTAATAATTCCAAAAAAGCAAGTTTATTTTTTATATTTTTCTAGGAAAATCCCTTATTTAATTTTCGGTAGTATATATAATGAACTAAAACCCGCGGATAAATTTATCTACAAGTTTACACCGTTTTGTAACCTATTATTTTTAAATTTTTGGTTATTTTGCAGTATGCGGATAGCAAAAAAGACACTGTTTTTCCTGTATTTTTCAACTTTTGTAACAGGCAGCTGTTTGGGGCAAGAGTATTGGCTTAGTTATCCCTCCCCAACTCAAAAGAACTTAACTAAAAGTCTTTTTGTGGATTCACTTTACGGATGGGTAATAGGAGATTCAGGTACAATTATTAATACTACAAACGGCGGAACCAACTGGAGCATACAGACCAGCAATCTCTATAGCTCTGAACTTCAGGATATTACATTTATTTCCAGGACAACTGGCTGGATACTATCATACGATTCTACTTATAAAAGCTTCTATATAAAAACAACAAATGCCGGTTTATCCTGGGTCAAAACATATTACCCCGATACGACCACGATACTTAAAACAATTTATTTCCTGAATTCCCAAACGGGATTTGTTTCAGGCTTTAGCGGCAATATTTACAGAACTACAGATTCCGGCAACAGGTGGGAAAATTGTTATATTGATACTACAAGTTGTTTGTACCTGTTTCCTAAAAATGACATTTATTTTATAAACGACCTTACAGGTTATGCTTGCGGAGGCGTGCTTGACCTGCAGGGTATTTTTGTTAAAACTACTAATGGCGGAAACAGCTGGTTTTCTATGTGTGTTGCTGCAGAACCGCTAAACAAAATAACGTATTTAGGCAATAACAGGCTGGCAATAATGGGCGGAGACTATGATCTTGGCAGTATCCTTGCAGTATCTTCAAACGGCGGCTCAAACTGGGTTTATGAACAAACCGGATGTTATGGTAACGCAACTGGATTTTCATTCAGGAATCCCGGGGAAGTTTGGGCAGCGCTTAGCTTTTCAGGAAAGTTTGCAGTAAATCTCGATTCAATGAAACCCGGCACAACATGGCAGTGTTTTGAAACACCCGGAAATATTGCAGTTAACGATGTAATATTTTTATCTTCAAGCCGCGGGTACGCTTTTGGTGAAGGCGGAAAGATATTTAAGTATAACGAAAATGTTATCGGGCTTCAGAGTAATAACAATACCATTCCCGCGCAAAGTACTCTGTACCAGAACTATCCTAACCCGTTTAACCCGGAAACTGTAATAGAGTACTATATTACAGACCCTTCAACTGTTGGAATAAAAATATTTGATACAAGCGGAAAAGAAGTTAGAAGTTTTGATTTAGGTTTCAGGACCGCCGGAAAATACAGTCTATCTTTAAATCTAAATGAAATGCCATCCGGCGTTTATTTTTATTCACTGAATTTCAGCGGAAGAATATTGAGCAGGAAAATGGTTCTGATAAAATAATCTTTTAACCTTTTTCTATTTCCTGTTGTTCATCACTTTTCTCATAATATCACTCATGCCCAGATAAAAATAACCTTGCGGTTCTGCTGCTGACTTTCTTTTCATTTCATTTTCCAATGCCATAGGATAATTACCCAAATTTGCTTCAAATTGTTTTTGATTGAAAACCGCTGTATATGGGTTAAATACTTTGTATTCAAACTTCGAAATTAGCTCTGCATTTTGGGGAGTATTCCTGGCAAATAACATTGAAAGGTCATCCCAGTAAATTAATGCCCAGTCTCTGTTATTCAGCAAAAATTCAGTTACCTGCTGCTTCATAATTTCCGGGTAACGGCTGAGTTTTGGCTCGAAGAAGATAACAATATCAATCCCGTATTTATCAAGCTTATCCCTGAACCCCGGCTGCATTTTCAGAATTGAATAATATTCATTGAATATCTCATCATTTATGTTCCTGCTATCGATAAATATTTTTTGATCTGGAAAAAGCCATTTGTAAAACCCGCCGGTATCAAAATTATTGAAAGGTGTCCCCTTGATATTATTTTCTACCATAAAATTATATAAACCCTGCGGAAAGTACCTGTTGCTTACACCCAGGCCGGCTTCGCGGTTATACTGCAGAGTTATATAAAAACTATCTGACTGAAATTGAACCGCAAGATACAGCAAAACAATTATTAATGCCGCTTTTATTGCGTTACCGTTCAGGACCCTGCTCAATATGGCTGATGATTTACCGCTTTTATTGTTGAGAAGGAGGTAGTTCAAACTTATGGCAAGCATTGGAATTATCACAATTTCATAATCTACTATAAATCTTATT
This sequence comes from Ignavibacteria bacterium, assembly GCA_030835085.1. Lineage (GTDB taxonomy): Bacteria > Bacteroidota > Ignavibacteria > Tepidaquicellales > OLB5 > OLB5. The sequence goes on along the minus strand of JAUQWQ010000034.1, from coordinate 30,616 downwards.
GCCTGAAGTGAATAAACCGCAAAAACCAGGCATATAAGAGAAAATGCGAAGTCTCGTTTTTTGTATGAATATATCAGTACGATCAAACCAGCGAATAACAAAATTTTGTAGATAGTTAACACAAAAGTTGATTCAATCTGCCCGTTAAACGGACTCACCCATTCAGCTATCTGTTCAAGCATTTTCATTTTTGAATGGCTGTAAGCATACGTATATGTCCTTATTCCGTGCGGGTTAACCAGCAGCACAGCAGCAGAGCTGATAAAGATAAGAATAAATTTCTTCAGCTGATTTCCTGTAATTGCTGAAACATCTTTACTTCCGGATCTATGAGGATAATAAAATGAAAGAGCTTCTGAAATAATGAACAATGCAAGCAGAAGTAAGCCGGTTAAAGCGCCTAAATGAAGGTTACCCCAAAGAAGAAATAACAAAGGAATAAAATACAGCCTGTTGAAATATTTCTGCCTGTTGATATATTTATATGTAAACAATAAATAAACAAGAACAGCCAGAAATAAGTATGTAAATAAATGGGGCCTGGGCGAGAGTCTGTCAAATAATGCAATCAGCAGAATGAATAAAAGCATTACTGATATTACAGAATTAACTTTCAGTTTTTGAAGGAGCCTGATATATATCATGAAAAATAAGCAGAACAGGGCTGATGTGAAAACGAAAATTCCATTCAATCCTGCAATTTTATGAAGGTTGTAAAAAATAACATCAAAGCCCCATTCAAACGGTATCCATTCAGCATCCTGTGTTGCCAAACCGAAAACGTCTTTATCGGGAATAAAGCCGTTATCAGTTATGAATTTACCGGTAGATAAATGCCAGAAAAAATCATCATCTTCAAGTTTATGAGTGGAAATGGAAAAAACACAAATGAGATATACTATGAACATTCCCCAAAGAACATATTTGTTATCAGGTTTTGCTGCAGCAGAATGTTTTACAGTTTTGTTAAATGTTTTTTGAGGATTGCGGTCAGTTTTTTTCAATTATCAGTAACTTTTCAAAAGTGCAAATAAATATAAATTAAGTTAATGATATTTCTTAATTAATTATATTCCTTTTCATGTATAGTAAACAGTAAAAAAAATAGTACCCTGAAATTTTAATAATCTGCGAAGAAATTATTTTTAAAATATATCCTGTAAAATTAAAGGGCGCTAAATTCAGCGCCCTTGATTCGGGGTAATATTACATATATTTGAAGCCAAATACTATTTCACAAGCACCATTCTTTTTACTGAAGTGAACTCACCTGCATCAATTCTGTAGAAGTAAATTCCGCTTGCTAAGTTTGAAGCATTGAAATCAGCTGAGTGGAAACCGGGCTGTTTCACTTCATTTACAAGTACAGCAACTTCCTTGCCTAATACATCATAAATTTTCAGTGTAACATTTGATGCCTTGGGAATTGAAAACTTAATTGAGGTTGAAGGATTGAACGGATTAGGATAATTTTGTTCAAGTGAGTAATAATTCGGGACCTCAACAGTTTCTATGCCGCCTGTTATTGTCTGGTACGTTAACTGCAGGCACCATGCCTTAAGCAGACCGGTATCTCCTGTTGCGTTATCGGTAATTGAAAGTGTCCATGTACCGTTTACTGAAATGCCGTTAAACGGAGTTAACGCTGATGTTGGCCTGAAGTTTCCGGTAAATGGTGCAGTTCCGCTTGCTATCGGAGTTGTTGCGGAGTCGTTAAGCACTGTTCCTATGAAATTATCTCCGCTGCCGCCTACGGCCGAAATAATATTTACATTTGTAGCTCCTTTTATTAACGAGAGCGAAAGATCTGAATCCCAAGTATGAATAAGTGTATCTATCCTGACATTTACATCAACAACATTAAACGCGTTTGTAATATTCACTGTCATGTTATCTGTCACTGTTGAATTATCAGGGATCACCAGATTTACATTGTTCCTGCAAATAGTAGTTTGTGAGTTAACTATACCTGAAGGCAATACAGTTATAACTGCTGTAACTGTATCATTTGACCTGTTGTTATCAACTGCAAGACCGTGTGCTATTTTTAATGTGTAGCTTCCTGTAACTGTTGGTGTCCATGCGAATGTAACTGAATCATTTCCGCCTGCCGGCAGGCTTGCAATTGTAACCGTTGAACCGGTAATTGTGCCATTTACAAAGAATCTGCATGGAATGTTTGTCTGAGCGTTAGTACCTAAGTTTGTTATCCTTGCCCTTATATTATAGGCTGTGTTAACCGTAAAACTTCCGGGGAAACTTAAGAACGGACCTGCGGAAACATCGTTTGCAGCCGGCGGGCCAACTGCCAGAAGCGCCAGGTTCGCATCAACAATTCCATAACCCATTTCATTGTTCCATGTATTGCCAAGCTGCGGCAGGGGACCTGCGGAAGTATAAGAATAAGAACCGTACTTCTTTGCAGTTCTGTTAATTCTTGCTCTTACTGTATCCCATGTTTGTGTTGAATCCTTGGAAAGCAGTAATGCGCATACACCTGATGTATTAGGAGTAGCGCTAGATGTTCCGTTAAATGAATTTGTATATCCGCCGCCCTGTACTGTAGCCCATATCTTTACGCATGGCGCTACAATATCAAGCCCGGTTCCGTAGTTTGAACCCCACCAGTTTTCAAGGTCACAGCTCGATGGTGCTTTTCTCTGGTTGCACGGACTTACGCCGCCAACTGAAATTACTTCAGGCTGGGTTGCAGGCCAGCTTACTGAAGAATTCCCGTTTCCTGTTGCAAAAACCCAGACTATTCCTTTACCGTTTCTGCCAAGGTTAACACCATCAGTGATAGCATTGTTTGATGTCGGGTCAGGTGATCCGCCGCCCCAGGAATTGCTTGAGATCCATGCATTACCGAAAGTTCTGGCACCTATTAATGCGTTCTGAATTGCTGTTGTTGTTGTTGAGCCGCCTGAGTTAAATATTTTAGCTGAATAAACTTTCGAGCCGGGAGCTACGCCGGATACACCGATGCCGTTATTTCCGACTGCGGCAACTATACCTGATGTTGATGCGCCATGACCGTAATCATCGTATCCGCCGTATGTATTTGAATAATAATTAAAGTTATATCCATGTACAACATTAGCCGAAAGATCAGGGTGTGTTGTATCAATTCCTGAATCCACTATCTGAACGCGGCATTGTGCAATACCTAATGTCTGGTTCCATGCTGAATCAAGTCCCATATCACAATCAGCAATACCGTTGCCGGTAACCGGGATATTTGTTCCGGTATTAATTGCTGACCACTGCTGCGGGAAGTTAGGATCATTTGGTATGAACTGCATCAGGTTTGTATAACAGAATCCGGGTCCTGAATAATTTACCATACCGCTGGACCAGACCTCGTTTGAAAAATCCATTGAATTCGTGTTTTCAACTGAAGGTATTTCTATCTGGAAAGTTAAACCGCCGGTTACATCCAGCTGTTTGATTATTTTCATTCCTTTGCTGTTAAGGTATTGCTGTATCTGCTGCATTGAATACTGCGGTTTGAACTGCGCTGAGATGTTGTTTTCGCAGCCCTGCAGAGTATTCGCGTTGCCCATTCCTTCCCTTAAACCAAAAACAGGTGATGAGTATTCTACCAGCGGATTTGTTCTTAACTGGTTTACAATATTGTTTAATGCTGCATTATTTACAGCGAAGTTAAGCTTTATGAACTGCTCTTTTTCGTTATTTGCGAATTTCTGGATACGGTTATCGCAAACACCAATAGAGCCGAAGGCGTTATTGAAATCTGCTTCGGTCATCGGGTTCTTAAGCTTGATATAAACCATTTCAGGCTTATGAACGAGGTAATACCTTGAACCTTCATAATAATAGTAGTCTGTCACATTAGCTGAATTACTTTCTGTCTGAAAGTTATTCCAGCCGATAAAACTTGCTGAAACCGCGAGTACTGCTAATAACAGTATTCTGGAAAAGTTTTTCATATAAGAAATCTCCTGATTTAATTATAAATGTATTGATTCGGTTTATGCACGGATAATTCATGAAAGGGAATGTAAAGTTACAGGTAAAAAAAAACGGAATAAAACCTGAACAATTTAATATTGAATAATATTAAAATTACTTTACATTACCCGGAATTATCCAAAGCAATAGAAAGCATTGTTCATTTTATTCCTCCTGGATACTGAATACAATCTTCAGTATCCAATAAAATGAGATCGTTTTGCTGTACTAATTATGTAATTTGCTATTTTTGATTTAAAATTTCAATATTAATAATAATACAATTTTATTTTATTTTGATTTTAATACTCTTTATCAATTTATAGTTCAATAAATCAACTACATAAAAAAAGGGATTCCAAAATTCCGGAATCCCTTAAACTATTGTAATAAAAAGATTTACAATCTATTTGACCAGTACCATCTTTTTTATAGAAGTGAATTCTCCGGCATCTATTCTATAGAAGTAAATACCACTGGCATAGTTAGATGCGTTAAAATCCACCGTATGAAATCCCGGCTGCTTAATTTCATTTACAAGTGTGGCTACTTCTTTACCCAAAACATCATAAATCTTCAATGTAACGTTTGTTGCTTTAGGCACTGAGAACTTTATTGAAGTGTTAGGATTAAACGGATTCGGATAGTTCTGAGCAAGTGAGAAATAATTAGGAATTTCAATTGACTGAATACCGCCTGTTAATGTCTGGTATGTTACCTGTATGCACCAGGCTTTCAGCAATCCTGTATCCCCTGTGGCATCATCTGTAACGTTAAGCACCCATGTTCCGTTAACAGGGATATCATTTAATGCAATTAATGGTGATGATGGTCTCCATGTGCCTGTAAAAGGTGCAGTACCTGTAGTTAATGATGAAATAGCTGAATCATTAAGTACAGTTCCGATGAAGTTATCACCGCTTCCCCCAACATGATTTATTATGTTACAGCTTGCAGTGCCCTTTGTTAAGGTTAATGAAAGATCAGCATCCCAGGTATGTATCAAAGTGTCAATTCTTACATTTACATCAATAACGTTAAATGCATTTGTAATATTAACTATAATAGAATCCTTTACGGCAGCATTATCCGGAATTAAAAGATTAACATTATTCCTGCAAATCTGTGTCTGCGAATTTACAAGTCCTGCAGGAGCTACAGTTACAACCTGCGTAACAGTATCGTTATTCCTGTTTTCATCAATTGCTGCTGCGCTGATTATCCTTAAAGTATAATTTCCTGCTACTGTCGGTGTCCATGAAAACGCTGATGAATCAATAGCCCCTGAAGGCAGGCTTGCGACAGTATTTGTTGTAAGAGTAGTACCGTTAATGGAAAATCTTACCGGCAGATTAGTCTGCGCATTTGTTCCGCCGTTAGTTATCTTAGCTTTGATTGTATAAGAAAGATTTACTGTAAATGAAGAAGGCATGCTTAAAAACGGACCCGCTATAACATCATTTGCAGGGAGTGATGGCGGCGGACCGACTGCAAGCAGTGCAAGGTTCGCGTCAATTATTCCGTAACCCATTTCGTTGTTCCATGTATTTCCTAGTTGCGGTAATGGACCTGCTGAAGTATATGAATAAGCCCCTCTTTTTTGCGCTGTCCTGTTGAGCCTTACGCGTACTGTATCCCATGTCTGGGTTGAATCTTTGGAAAGTACCAATGCTGCTACACCTGAACAATTAGGTGTTGCACTTGATGTACCGTTAAATGTACTGGTATAGCCGCCGCCCTGTACTGTTGCGTATATTTTTACACAGGGTGTAACCAGGTCAGTTCCTGTGCCGTAGTTTGAACCCCACCAGTTTTCAAGGTCACAGCTCGATGGTGATTTCCTTTCGTTGCACGGGCTGACGCCGCCGACTGAAATAACGGTTGTGAGTGTTGCGGGCCAGCTTACTGCTGAATTCCCGTTTCCTGTTGCGAAACACCATACAATACCTTTGCCGTTGCGCCCCAATGTGGTTCCGTCAAGAATTGCGTTATCAGCTGCACTTATCGGACTTCCTCCGCCCCATGAATTGCTGCTTACCCAGCTATCGCCAAATGTTCTTACTCCAATCATTCCGTTTGTTATTGCAGTTGTAGTGGTACTGCCTGCTGAATTGAATATTTTTACTGAAAACACTTTTGCGTTCGGTGCCACACCGGATATACCGATTGTATTATTGCCAAGAGCGGCTACTATTCCTGCACATGATGCTCCGTGTCCGTAATCATCAATACCGCCGTATGTATCAGCGTAGTAATTATAGTTGTACCCGTTCACTACATTTGCAGATAGATCAGGATGAGTTGTATCGATACCTGTATCTACTATAGAGATCCTGCACTGCTGTATACCTGTTGTCTGGTCCCATGCGCTGTCAAGTCCCATATCATTATTAGCCGTACCGTTACCCGTAACAGGGATGTTAGTTCCTGTATTTATTGCTGACCATTGCATCGGGAAGAACTGATCGTTCGGGATTATCTGAAGCAGGTTTGTATAGAAAAATCCCGGGTCAGCGTAATTTACAACTCCATTTTCGTAAACTTCATTTGCAAAATCGATGGAAGTTCTGTTGGGTGTATTTGGCACTTTGACAATGAATGAAAGTCCGCCGGTTAGCTCAAGCTGCTTAATGATTGTCATGCTTTTGCTGCTTAAGTAACTTTCTACCTGCTGCCTGCTGAAATTAGGTTTGAACTGCAGTATAATGTTATCTTCGCAGCCAATCAGAGTGTTGCTGTTGCCGTAACCATTTCTCATTCCAAAAACCGGTGAGGCAAAATCAACTTTATTATTCGCTTCTAAATTACTTATAATTGTATTTAATGAATTGTTATCCAGATCACCCCGCAATTTGATGAACTGCCGTACATCATTTTTTTCGAATGAAAAATCAGCGGGAATTGTACCGTACGAACTGATAAGATCCTCAAATTCAGTTTTACTTATCTCGTTTTTAAGTTTAACGTATATAAGATCAGCTTTATGATTGAGATAATATTTGTGACCCTGGTAATAATAAAAGTCCGTAATATTACCGGCGTTTGAACCCGGACTGAAATTATTCCAGCCTATGAACCCGGATGAGACTGCCAATACAAATATCAGCAGCATTTTGGATAATTTATTCATAAATAAGTGCTCCTTAAATTAGATTACAGATTATTTCGTATTTTTTAAATGGTTAAGTATCAATTTTTTAGAAATGTAGAATGTAAAGATTTAAAATTGAATAATAAAAAATGAAAAGTACAAACATACCTCTTCAAAATTCGTGTTTTTTGCTTAAATAGTCAAGATTATTATCGGGAAAAATCTAGCGAAAATCGGTATTTTTCAGGGATTTTGATGAAGATGGAAGGTATTTATAAAATTTTTGACGTAAATTTTACTGATAGCACTAAAATCTGCTTTGGTTCCTGTGATCTTTTCTACACTTGTAACACCTTTATGAAAGATACCGCAGGGTATAATTTTATTAAAATATTCCAGGTTTGTGTTTATGTTGAAAGCAATACCATGCATTGTTATCCAACGGGATACCTTAATGCCTATGGCGCATATCTTTTCTTCGCCAACCCAAACTCCGGTATATTCCTCTTCGCGGTGAGCCTCAATGCCCAGTTCTTTCAAGGTAAGGATGACCGTTTCTTCCAGGTCGCGCAAATAACGGTGAGTATCTTTATAGTAGTTGTTGAGGTCAAGTATTGGGTATGCTACAAGCTGTCCGGGTCCGTGGTAGGTTATATCCCCCCCGCGGTCTATTTCGTAATATGAAATGCCTTTGTCTTTCATTTCCTCATCATTAATAAGAATATGATCGCGCGAGCCGGTTTTGCCGAGGGTATAAACGTGGTTATGCTCTACAGTATATAATATATCATCTGCAAAACCCTGCTGCTTTTTTAAGTGAGTGTCTTTTTGCAGGTCCCAGACTTCTTTGTAATCTGCAAAACCGAGATCTATGTGCTTAATCGGCATTTTTTCCTTTATAAATCATTTCAGGGAACAAGTTTAGCATAAAAAGGTTTTAAGTAATATTCACTTAATAATCATACCTGAAGAAACGTTCAAAACCTACAAATTTTTCGCTATCTATGTTATATATATGTATATTGCGGGATTTATTTAATAAATAGCTTGATTTTACAAGTTGAAATTTTTATATTCGGTTCTGAAATTGGCGTATTAGCAAAATTAATCAAGGAGAAAGCATTTATATGAAAAGACTACCAGGCCTTCTTTATATATTATTCGCCTTCATCTCACTTCAGTATCTTGCAGGATGCGGAGGTTCTAACGTGGATGAAGAAGAATCTGCTGATAAGAAGAAGAAAAAAGACTCTGTGAGTGTATACACAGCACTTGAAAATGCAAGGATACATTACACTAAAGCATTACAATTCAACGAACAGTCTGATTCAAAGTCTTCAAAATCGGAATTTGAATCAGCATTAAAAGAACTTGGCAAAATTGATACCAAAAATCTTGAAAAACATTATGCATGGGAAAAGGATTACAAGGAAATAACAACCAGTATAGTTCAGGATTTTATTACTGCCAATAGTGATCTTGATGAAAATCATAAAGTTTTCAAGTTTGCTTCAAAACTTGGTGTAAAGTATGAGAAGGTAGAAAAAAAATCCTATACAAATACATTCAACCCTGATGAACTTCCACAATGCGACGAAATACCCCTTGTTGAAAACGGTCCCGTTCAGGATTACATTAATTATTTTACCGGCAACGGCAGAAAGTATATGGATAAGTGGCTCTTCAGGCTAGGCAAATACTCTAATTTAATGAGAAGTATACTTCGTGAGAACAATGCACCTGAAGAACTTATCTATCTTTCTATGATTGAATCCGGGCTTGACCCGAAGATAAGCTCATGGGCGGGAGCCATAGGTTTATGGCAGTTCATGCCAACAACTGGTACCGCTTACGGTCTTTATTACGATGGCAGCACAGATGATAAACGCGACCCGGAAAAATCTACCGATGCAGCAGCAAGACATTTAAAGGATCTGTATAAATCATTTGGTGACTGGTACCTGGCAATGGCTTCATATAACGCAGGTCCGGGAAGAATAACCAGTGCGATAAAAAAATCAGGCTCAAATGATTTCTGGACAATAAGAGAGTACCTTCCAAAGGAAACCAGGAATTACGTTCCGCAGTATATTGCAGTAGCTCTTATCTGTCTGAACCCATCAAAATACGGTTTTAATGATGTTGAATGGGGTAAGCCCATGGAATATGACAGGGTAGTAATCAAATCTGCTTTAACAGTGGATGAGATTGCTTCATTAAGCAATACGGATGTTGAAACTATCCGTGACCTGAATTCACAAATGCTCAGCGATATTACACCCGTGTTTGATGACGGCTACCTTATCAAAATACCAAAAGGCAAATTCAAGGAATTCACAGAAAATTACGAAGCTGCAAGCCATATTGAAAAATACAGCTTTAAGCCCATATACGATGGCAATGAAGGAACAGCTTCTGTTAACCATGAAGAGAGTTACTCGTATTTTAAAGTATCCGGCTACCAGGTTGAAGACAAAAGATATATTATCAGTACTTCAAACCGTGAACTTGTTTTCCATGATATTTCTGAAACAGAGGACCTGTATAATGTTTCGCTTAAGTATTCCGTTAGACCCAGCGACCTGAGATTATGGAATAATATCAATTACGGTATATATCCCAAAAAAGGGGATAAGCTTTCTGTTTGGCTTACAAAAGATAAATATAAAGAAATGTATGGTTCAGTTGAAGAGGAAAAGAAAACTGAAAACATAACCGAAAATATAAGTAAAGATCCGGTCAAAGATGAAGTCATAGAAGAAACAAATTCCGAAGGTACAAATGAGACTGTTCTTGTCAATAAAGAGCATAGAAATGATACGGAAGTAAAAAAGGATGTGGAAGTTAAGAAGGATGTTGAAGTAAAAAAAGATGTTGATGTAAAGAAAGACGTTGAAGTTAAAAATAACACAGAAGTTAAGAAGGAAAAGAAAACCAGCACAGATACAAAGAAGAAAAAACAAAGCTACCAGACCTATACAGTAAAAGAAGGCGATAACCTGACTGAAATAGCTGACTCATATGATGTTGATGTAGCTGATGTGAAAGACTGGAACGACCTTGAGTCAGATAAAATAATGGTTGGCCAGAAACTGAAAATATATTCAGACAAAAAAGTTACATCATCAAGCAAAAAATCGAAAACATACACAGTTAAAGAAGGTGATAACCTTACTAAGATTGCTGACGCAAACGGGGTCTCTGTTGCTGATATAAAAAGCTGGAACGGGCTTGAAAGTGATGTGATAGTTGAGGGTCAGGTATTAAAGCTTTATTCAACAAAAGAAACAACAAAGAAAGATAAGAAAGAGACAAAAAGCAAAACAACATATCACACTGTAAAAAAAGGTGAAACACTTGGTAAGATTGCTGATAAATATGACTGCACAATTGCCGACCTGAAGAAATGGAACAAGATAAAAGGTGATACTATTGAAATAGGACAGAAGCTGATAGTAAAGAAGCTGATAGTAAAGAAGTAAAACTTCCTCTGCTTAGGCAGTGTAAGTCAAGAAAGCAAAAAGCAAAAGGCAAAAATACTAAATTGTAAAAATTATTAATTATTGGGCGGGTCTTTCAGACCTGCCCTTTTTCTTAAAGAAAAATGGATATCGAAATTAAGATCCAAATTGCCGGGCTCAACAATGCCCGGAAAATTACAGAATTGGTAAACTCCGTTTACCGCGGTGAAAACTCCAAAAAAGGATGGACAACGGAAGCTGATTTCTTAAGCGGCATAAGAATTACAGAAGAAAAAGTTAAAGAGATAATTGAACGCAAAGATGATCTTATATTTCTTGCCTTAATTGGCGGAAAAATCACAGGCTGTGTTCACCTTGAAAATACCGGGTCGTATTCATATTTGGGAATGCTCTCAGTTGACGTGAATTACCAGGATAAAGGAATCGGCAAAATATTAATTAATGAATGCGAGAGATATACTAAAGAAGTACTTCGGTTAAGTGAAATAAGGATGAAGGTGATAAGCAGAAGAACTGAACTTATTGAGTATTACAACCGCCGGGGATACAGATCAACAGGTGAACTTGAAGAATTCGGTTCCCGGGGAGATACCTTTGGCGATACAAGTGAAAAGCTTTATTTTGTGACATTGACCAAAAGCCTGTAATTACAATTACAGGCTTTTTTATTTAATTGAATATAATGCCCGAAATTGGTATTATTGGTGTCAATTCTAATAAAAATTTAAAATTTTATCGCCCATGAGAAATTTATTTTTCAGTATGATAGCCTTAACGGCAATTGCAATTTTTACAATTTCAGGCTGCAACAAAGGCGGCGGAGATGAGATCTTAATTGGTGAATACGGTTCATTGACCGGACCAAACGCTACTTTCGGTATTTCTTCAACCAACGGCTTAAAGCTTGCCGTGGAAGAGCTCAATAACGCAGGCGGATTACTTAACAAAAAAGTTAAACTTATTACATATGATGACCAGGGTAAACCCTCGGAAGCGCAGACAGTTGTTCAGCGTTTAATTAAAAATGATAACGTAGTTGCAGTTATCGGTGAAGTAGCTTCATCAAACAGTAAAGCCGGTGCGCCGATATGTCAGCAGAATAAAATTCCCATGATAACACCGGCATCAACCAACCCGGAAGTTACCGCAATTGGTGACTATATCTTCAGGGTATGTTTTATTGATCCGTTCCAGGCAACTGTTGTAAGCAAATTTATACTGAATACACTTAAGCTGAAAAAAGTTGCTCTGCTTAAAGATGTAAAAAATGCCTATTCAACCGGACTTGCTGATTTCTTTGAAAAAGAATTTAAGAACATGGGCGGCGAAATTGTTGAAGTGCAGTCATTTTCAGCGGGTGATAAAGATTTTAAAGCGCAGTTAACTTCAATAAAGGCGAAGAATCCGGAAGCGATATTTATTCCGGCTTACTATACAGATGTAAATTTAATTTCAATACAGGCACGTGAAATAGGCTTAACAGTTCCTTTAATAGGCAGTGACGGCTGGGAATCAGAAAAGCTTACCGAAGGCAAAGCAAAAGATGCGCTTGAAGGATGTTATTTTTCAACGCACGTATCAACAGAAAATCCTGACCCGAAGATACAGGAATTCATTAAGAAGTATAAAGCAAAATATAACGCGATGCCTGACGCTATGGCATTCCTGGCATATGATGCAGGTTTGATACTTTTTGAAGCAATGAAAAAAGCCGGCACAACCGACCCTGAAAAAGTTAAAAATGAGCTAGCAAAGATAAAGGATTTCTCAGGAGTTACCGGAAAAATTTCTATCAATGAGCAGCGCAACGCTATAAAGCCTGCAGTAATACTTGAAATAAAAGGCGGCCAATTTAAATTTAAAGAAACTGTACAACCGTAAAATGACTGAATTCATTCAACAGGTTTTTAACGGACTCTCGCTTGGAAGTATTTATGCTCTGATTGCGCTTGGATATACTATGATCTACGGCATCCTGCGGTTTATCAACTTTGCGCACGGTGATGTATTTATGATCGGAGCATTTTCAGGTTATTACCTTGGGATTCTTTTCGCTTTCGCGACAGTATCAGGAATAGCCTCAATAGGTATGGCATTATTGATAATGCTCGGCGCTATGATTGTTACCGGCGCTTTAGGCTTTACTATTGAAAAGCTTGTATATAAACCGCTGCGTAAATCTCCCAAACTAACTATACTTATAACTGCAATTGGTGTTTCATTGTTTTTAGAATACGGCGGTCAATTGGTATTCGGTGCTGACCCGAAGTCATTCCCATCGCTTCTGGAAAACAAACCGCTTATCAATCTTTCAGGTGCTGTAATTGGTTCAAACCCGGTTGTAGTACTTTTAACCGCCGGCATACTTATGGTTGGCTTAAGGCTTATAGTTATGAAGACCAAGATAGGCACTGCAATGAGGGCTGTTTCATATAATCCAACTGCTGCAAGCCTGATGGGTATAAACATTAACGCAGTAATCAGTTTTACCTTCATTATAGGCTCCTCTCTTGCAGGGGCAGCGGGTATATTATACGGACTCAATTATCCGAGTATCGATCCGCTTATGGGCATTCTGCCCGGCCTGAAAGCCTTTGTTGCGGCAGTACTGGGCGGTATTGGCAACATTCCGGGTGCGGCTTTAGGCGGAATGATAATAGGCTTACTCGAAACTTTCGTTACAGGCTATATTTCACCTACATACCGCGATGCGATCGCATTCGGAATATTGATATTAATTCTTCTTTTCAAGCCTACAGGTTTGTTAGGCAAAAAAGAGATAGAAAAAGTATAGATTATTGTTCATAGATCATCGGATGACTATAGGTCATCCGGTGATTAAGTATGGAGTGAGTAAGCTCACTCCTTTTTTTTGAAAAATTATGAAGACAGAAAAAATAATCAGGCAGGATGTTCTGGAACGCATAAAAAAAATACCGATTGTAGATACACTTGGTTTTGATTTTATTGAAATGGATAATGGTTTATGCGAAGCCGTTGTAAAACACCAGAAGAAATATGATGGCATATATGAATCGTTCCACGGAGGTCTGCTTATGACGGTAGCTGATTCCATAAGCGCGTTCGCGCTGTTAACGCTTGCCGGCGCTGATGCGCCGATTACAACAACTGATATGAACATTCGCTTTTTAGCTGCCTGCAGAACCGATGTAAGAGCTCTTGCCAGAGTTATCAAACACGGTAGAACTCTCGCACCTGTTGCTGTTGATATGTATGATATGAACAACGTACATGTTGCAGTTGCACAGGTGAATTATATTATACTTAACAAATAAAAATATTCACCCAATGGCTTTTAGTCATCTAATGAATTTAATACGTAAAATAAAACCCTTTAGCTCCCGTCTTAATTAACACAAACTACTTAATTATTCTTTGAAAAAATCACAATTTGCTGTATTCTTAACCATAGTTTTAAGTATATATACACTGGTTAATTATTACATTTTTATAACAGGGCTGCATTCCATTCCAGATAAGTACAATTATTTATATTCCGCAGCGTATTTGTTCTTTTTCCTTTCTTATATTATTGGCAAATTCCTTGAGCGGAAATTCCTTAATGCGGTTTCTGCATTTTTTGTTTGGGTTGGTTCATTCTGGCTGGGAGCAATGGTTTACTATCTGCTTTTTGTGATTCTGATAGATATTGTACGGCTGTTTAATTTATTTTTCGGGTTCCTGCCTTCATCCTTTTATTCAGCTGAATATCAATTAATGTTCTTCCTTGCTGTGAATGCATCGGTTATCTTGATTGTAATTTTAGGTTACTTGAACGCGGCAAATCCTGTAAAAAAGAAGCTGAATATTAACATCAACAAAAATGCAGGTGTTCTCAAATCACTTAAAATAGTAATGGCATCTGATATTCACCTGGGTACTATCATAAACAGGAAAAGGCTGAGAAAAATCGTTAATATGATAAATTCCCTTGAGCCTGATATAATCCTTTTGCCCGGCGATGTTGTTGATGAAGATATTGAATCCGTGGTTAAGCAGAATTGCGGGGAAGACTTGCGTGCACTGCGTGCAAAGTACGGAGTTTACGCAATAACCGGCAATCATGAATATATTGGCGGGGTTGAGCCTTCTGTAAAATATCTGACTGAACATGGATTAATTGAGCTGAGAGACAGAACTGTTAAAATAGCTGATTCATTTTACATCGTTGGCAGGGAAGACCGCGCTTCGAAAGGTTTTGCAGGAATTCTTAGAAAGCCTTTGAATCTTCTGCTTGAAGGTGTTGATAAAAACCTCCCTGTAATACTTATGGATCACCAGCCGGTTAAATTAGAGGAAGCTGAAAATAACGGCATTGACCTTCAGTTAAGCGGGCATACACATCATGGACAGTTGTGGCCGTTCAATTTTATTACAAAAAAGATATATGAAGTAAGCATGGGATACAAACAAAAGGGGAATACTCATTATTATGTATCATGCGGTGTCGGCTCCTGGGGACCGCCTGTAAGAACCGGCAACAGACCCGAGATAGTACAGATAAATTTGAATTTTGCCGCTTAAAATCTGAAAAAAGGTTTGCTTGAAAACGGCGAGAACGGCCATGGAGTCATAAGCAAAACAAGTATCACTGCAATTGTGAACCAGATAGCAAGAGCTTTAAATTTAGCATGGTCATCCGTTTTCTTTTTAGATACGGCAGAACCGATGGTTATTAATGCTATTGCAAGGACCATCACAATAGTATGCTCCATTCCGTAGAACCTGATATCACGCACTTTCACCGCCGCGCTGAAGTTGCTCATGAAATATTTTGTTATGGGGCTCAGGAAATAAAGTGCCAAACCAATCACCAGCTGAATGTGAGCAGCAATGACCGTGTATTTACGTGTCTTTGCGTCAGCGGGATCGAATGAACGTTTGCTGAACACTCCCGAATACGCCCTGTATAGAGTATACAAGACCCCGATAACGACCAGCCATCTGAAAATTGAATGCAGCGAAAGTAGTGTTGTGTACATTTATTATTTAATTGCAGCTTTTTTAATTTACGCTTGGATTTTCGGGGAAGCTTGCAAGTATAGCGAATTTTTTGCCCATTCCCTTCAGCGTTTCACGCCAGAGCTTATCAGGTTCATCTGAAAAAATGTTCTCAATTGTTGTGGATGCAACTATCCATGAATTGATATCAAGCTCATCGTCAATTTGCCCGTCAGTCCACCCGGAGTACCCCAGGAAAAATCTGAAATCATCCGGAGAAACCGCACCGGAGGTGATGAGTGTTTTCAGTATATCAAAGCTTCCGCCCCAGTAAAGACCGGGCATAATTTCAATTGAGCCGTCGATAATATTTTCGCCTTTATAAATGAATTGCAGTGTATTTAGCTGTACTGGACCGCCGTAATAAACGACAGAATCGAATTCGGGGAATTCTTCTACAACCTGGTGTATCATGTAATCTGTTGGTTTGTTCAATACAAATCCAATTGAGCCCTCTTCTCCATGCTCCGTTAATAGTATTATTGTCCTCTTAAAATTGGGATCATTCAAAAAGGGTTCTGATATCAGTACTTTGCCTTTTTCGGGATTTTCGCTCATAACTACAGCAATATAACGCTAAAAGTAATTATAGAAAATAGGAATTTATTGATTTTCAATTTCTGATATTTTTTCCATGAGCCAGTTATAACCTTCAGCTATATGCTCTTTTTCGAGATCTTTTTTCAGGTACTCCAATTCATTTTTCCTGTTACCTGTCCTGATTTTCAATAATTCGGAATAAAATCTAATATAACTAAGTATCTGTTCTTTAAGGGATAAACTGATATTAATGTTTTCAGAAAGAAATTTTCTGAATGATTCAATGATTGTAAAGGCGCTTTCCCAATAGCCGAGTTCAAAATAGAGTTTTGATGAAAGTATTCTTATATCCAGCTTTAGAGAATATTCAGAGAGGTCAATTTTTTGAAGAAGTTCCAGGGAGTGTTTAAAATCTGATCTTTTGAAGGCTAATAGAGAATAGCCATATTCTTTATAAGGCTTGATAAGATCTTTATGCAGGAAATTTATATGATTTTCCAGCAGCTCATTCGTAAATTCTAAATCGTTATAACTGATAGAAAGTGTAAGTGCATTTTTAAATGAACCAAGTGGTAGTATTTCATCACCGGGAAAAATATGTAAGTCATTCTCAAACATGAACTTTATCATATCATATCTTTCTTTTTCTATCTTTTCATCTTTGCTGGATTTTAATATATAGGTCAGGCAATTCATTAACAGAAAAATAAATGACTGTTTGGTCGGTTTTGGGATTACCTGTAAATTATCAAAAAAGATCGTCTTTGCTTCAAAATAGAATTTTTTATCCCTGAATCTCCTGGCTTTATATAAATTATAATAAAACGATATTTTATAACTCTCTCCCTGATTAGATTCAATTAAACGGGAAATAATCTCGTCAAAGTTAACATTACTATGGATTACATCTATAATCTCAGGCATAGGTTGATTTATAGCATTGGATTTAGCCACTTCATCGGCATAAGTAACAAAATACTCCATAAAAAAAAGTGTGGCAACCGATGTTGTAACATCAAATCCCTTATTCTTGATGTTAAGGTTCCTTCTTCCGTTATAGAATGTTGCTTCAATTAAACTCAATTCATATTTATTCCTTAGTGCATCAAGAGGGTCAACTATTTCCAGTTCATGAAATTTATCATAAGCCACTTTGATCGTATCGGAAAATTGTTTTTCCAGGTTCCTGTTATGATATGCATTAAGCTTTGCATGAAGTACTTCAAATTTATTAGTATCAAACATTTTTTGAGCAAGGAAATCTTCTGCAAGTGAGTTCAGACCTGAAAACATAGTCTTCAACACTGTATCTTTGAATTCTTTATCAGGGAAAAGCTTTGAATAAACATTTTGCTTTGTAAATTTCGGTGAATTGAATTCCGGATAATAGGCTTTCAGTTCATTCAGTAATGAAACGTAATTCCTTCCGTTGTTGAAGTACGGCGAAGCAGCGTACTTCTGAAATTCTCTGAATTCCGGTTTTGAAAAGGTCTTTAATATCTGTATGATCTTCAATTTTTCCATTTAAACCTGTTTACTCTATCCCTTAAAATATTGCATAAAATAGCAATTAATTAACTTAAATAGAATGTATTGTTAAAGAAAACTGTTTACAATTCCATATATTTCTCTTTGCAGCCTTAAAAGGCAATAGGTAAGTTTGATAAAATTATTTTCATACTTCTAAAATGGAATATTAAATTATGAGAACTCAAATATATATTTTAGCAATGCTGACAATGTTAAGTTCAAATGTATTTTCTCAATACATTCTGGATTATACCTATGATTATTCACCATCCAACCGATATTTTAAATATTCTATAGTAGATGCATCAGGAAATACTTATGTGACCACCCAAAGTCATAATTATCAGGATAGCGCAAATATAGTAACTATGAAATTCTCACCTGCCGGTACACGTTTGTGGATCTCAGTTTATGATGGACCCGGTCACAGTGTGGATAGACCAATAGGTATCACAGGAGATGCATCCGGTAATCTTTATGTATTTTCAACGATTCGTTACACCGATAGCTCTTATATTTCCATTATGAAATACAATTCAGCTACAGGCGCAATGATCTCTTTAACTGCTTTGCCCGGTACCGGGCGGTTTGATTTTTCTGAAGCAGTATTTGATAATAAATATATATATGCAACAGGGCGCATTTACAGGCCTTCTAATAGTGCTATGGCAATGATAAGAACAAAATATGACGGTTCTTATACCAGGATAAGAACTTTTGATGCTTTGTATGGGAGTGGTCACTCAATTGCATTGGATAAAGCCAAAAATATTTATGTGAGCGGACATTTGTGGAACACGGCCGGTTATTATGACTGCCAGTTGTTGAAGTATGACAGTTCATGTACACAAAGATGGGTATATAATATGGGTAAGTATAATCCTGATGGCGGAAGATTCTCAAAAGTTCTTGTTGACGCATTAGATTGTGCAGTAGTTACTTATCAAATGGATAAAGACCGGTATCATGACCTTATTGTAACAAAAAAATTCACTTCTGCCGTAATTCCTGTCATGAGCTGGGAACAGAATTTCAGTGTTTCTGATGATAATTTCGGACCTTATAATTTTGATGGTTACAAGGATTTTACAATTGATAACAGCAGGAATATTATTGTTGCTGGTTCAACCGGTGATACATCTCTTTTTTGTAAAATATAACGCATCAGGTGCAATGCTCTGGATCAAAAAAGATGTTGTTAATGCTTATGAATTCAAATGCATAACTACAGATAACACCCGGAATGTATACGTTGCAGGTGATTTCAGAAGCCGGGGCACGGTGGCAAAGTATAACGGTACCAGCAGCGCACTTATCTGGCGCGGTGATATAACTTATCCTTCTGGAATCTTTCTGGGCGATAAAATTTCGCTGGATGTTTCTTCCAGGATTCACGTACTGGGTGCCAGGTACTATGGTGTTATACCATACAGGCAGATAACCATACTATCATATTCCCCAACAGCTCCGCGGCTTGCGGAAATTGAAAGATCATCATTCAGTTTGGGGAATAATTACCCGAACCCGTTTAATCCTGTTACTTCTATCAGATTCTCCATCCCCGTTTTTGGCAGTGCAGTTCTGAGGGTTTATGATAATATTGGAAGGGAAGTTGCAACTTTGGTTAACGGAAATCTGGAGCCTGGTGAGCATGAAGTCACTTTTGATGCTGCAAATTTTCCCAGCGGCGTATATTTTTATAAGTTACAGTCAGGTGCCTATTCCGAAATCAAGAAAATGGTTCTTGTGAAGTAAATAAATAACAGGGCGTGCAGTAAAATTTCCACGCTTACTTAATAAAACATATTTTTGAGTGAAATGAAAAAAACTATCTTTATTGTAATTTTATTGGGGTTGTGCGTAAATCTATTTGCGCAGACCTATGATACAAAATACACCATAGAGTATGCCTTAAAAGATGCAGGCGGGAATATCAAAAGCAAAATAATGATGTACCGAAACGGCAGTAAAATGAAATTCCAGAAGTTTGATAATGCCGGTAAACCTGATTCAACTGCAACAAGTATTTATATTTTTAAAGATGAACCTATGATATATAATATTATTACAAATTCGGCAGGAAAGTTTGGTACTAAGAACGCAGTGGATATGATGTATGTTGGAATGCAGACCGGTGTATATATACTTGATCTGCCAAATGACGGTAAAATATTCAATTCCGGTACGCGGGTTGGTTCTGAAAGCGTATTGGGTATGGATTGTGTAAAATATACAATTGCGTCACAGACGGTACCTGGTGACCATGCCTCCAGTGACTATTATATGTACCAGGATAACCTGATGCTCAAACGCTGGGTTGGTAACGCTGCCGAAGGAAACTCGATTGAAGCGTTAAGATATGATAATACTTCCGATGTACCGGAAAGTATTTTTATAGTTCCGGCAGATGTTCAATACTTAAATTAGTATACAGTTTGATATTAATGTTGATAACGGGGCTCAATTGAGTCCCTTTTTTTGGCATAAATTCTGAAATTGAATAAATGACATTTTATCTTCACCTTTGCATAAGTTCATCCATAATTTGAAAGACCGACTGCAGGAAATAACTGAGGAGCAAATAGTAACATCCCTGAAACAGAAGAACAGGGATGCGGTTGGTATATTATATGATAAATATTCCAGCCTGCTTTTTGGTATTATTGCAAGAATTGTTAAAAGCGATGAAACCGCCGAAGATCTGCTGCAGGAAGTATATGTTAAGGTATGGAAGAACATAGATAGTTACGATCCCTCAAAAGCAAAGCTTATAACCTGGATGGGAAACATAGCAAGGAATCTTGCAATAGATAAAATTCGTTCAAAAGAATACAAAAATTCGCTGCAAAACCGCGATATTGAAGATTACGTAAATATAATTGAAGAAAGTCCTGCAGCGGCATTTAACCCGGAACATATTGGTGTCAAAGATATGATTAATAAGCTTACACCAGAACAAAGGATATTGATAGATATGGTATATTTCCGGGGTTTTACACAAGCTGAAACCGCTGAAAAACTCGGGGTTCCGCTTGGGACAGTGAAAACAAGAATACGAACAGCAATTAATAATTTAAGAGATATTTATACATAAATAATCAGCAGTACAGAAATTCCATTCTGTGCATTGAATTTTGAATACTAAAGAATACATACAATCCGGAGTGCTTGAGCTTTACGCTGCCGGGGCTTTAAGTGATTCTGAAGCCCGCGAAGTAGAGGCTATGGCTGCGCAATACCCTGAAGTGCAGGCAGAGCTTTCTGCTATTCAGGATGCGCTTGTATCGTACTCGGCTTCATTTAAAAAGAATCCAAACCCGGAGCTGAGAAGTGCTGTGCTCAACAGGATTGATGAGATAGAAGGAATTAGCAGTACAAATATTCTATCAATCCCTGAAGCTGCCGGTAAGTCAAATACGATTGGTACACCCGGAAACAATTCATTTAATTATGTTCAGAAGCCGGCAAGATTCAACTATTTAATGGCGGCGGTATGGATCTTCCTTGTGCTTAATATTATAGGGAATGTGTACTTCTTTACAAAGCTTAAGAACACAGAAGAGCAGATGGCAGGTGTTGTGAATGAAAACAATAAGATGAAGCTTGAGTATGAAAAGATAAGGCTGGATATGGATAAGAAATCAACTGATATGAAGATGGTAATGAACCGCAGCAATAAAATTGTGGATTTAAAAGGTATGGAAATTGCGCCGCAATCATTTGCTACCGTATATTGGAATCCGAACAGCAAGAAAGTAATGCTTAACGTTAATAGTCTGCCTATGCCTCCTGCGGATAAACAATACCAGCTATGGGCATTAAAAGACGGTAAACCGATTGATGCCGGGGTATTTGATATGCAGCCCGGAACGGGAGACGATATGCATATGATGCCGGTTACTATTGCAGATGCTGACGCATTTGCCGTGACTTTGGAGAAAAAAGGCGGCAGCCCGCAGCCAACGCTTACCCAGCTTTATGTTATGGGAAAGATCTGAGTTTCAATCAATTATAGCTTAATTTATTATGGAAATTAATTTTGAATTTATCCTTTATGTATCTGATCAGAAAAAAAGCAGGGATTTTTATTCCTTTGTATTGAATTTACAGCCCAGCCTTGACGTAGAAGGAATGACCGAATATATCCTTTCAGATAGAACCAAGCTTGGATTAATGCCATCTTCTGGCATAAAACAGATATTAGGCAAAAAAATACAAGACCCTGAAAGCGCCATTGGTGTGCCGCGGTGTGAACTTTATATTTTATCAGATGATGCGGAATCGTTTTGCAAAAGAGCACTGGCTTCGGGTGCTGCAGAAATAAGTCCGATGAAAAAAAGAGATTGGGGTGATAACGCCGCGTATTATTCCGATCCTGACGGCCACATAATTGCTTTTGCGGAAAAATAATTTTTAAAAAAAAGCACTTTCATAAATAATACTGTGGATATAACAATAAGTAAACTAAAAGAAGAGGATCTTGGTACTTTGGTCAGCTGGGCTGAAGATGAAAAAACTATGCTGCAGTGGTGCGGTCCCGTTTTTGATTATCCTCTGACAGTTGAGCAGTTAAAAGAATATTATTCTGAAACTGAACGGCCTGAACCTAAAAGAATTATTTACAAAGCTGTTGATGTAAACGGGAATATAGCAGGAATTTGCGAACTTGGTGCTATTGACAGAAGAAACGGGATTGCCTCTTTATGCAGGATATTTGTTGATAAGAATTTCAGGGGTAAAGGTATAGCCGAAATGATGATAAGGAAGATGATCAATTTTGCCTTTAGTGAACTTAACATTAAGAGGATAGAGCTTAATGTGTACACTTATAATACACCGGCATTTAAATGTTACGAAAAACTGGGATTTGTGCGCGAAGGGATGAAAAGAAAGATTACTAAATATAATAATGAATATTGGGATGGTTATTTTTATGCTTTATTAAAAGAAGACTGGAAAGCCTGAATTTTAAATTCAGCTGTTTGTGCTGATAATTTTCAGTAATCTGTCTATAAGCGGTATCTGAGCACCTTTTATTTTTTGTTTTGCTTCATCAATTCCAAAGAATCCAACTTTATCCACTTCAGGAAATTCTTTAAACTCACCGGAGTGCGGCGGCCACTCTTCTTCAAATATATTGCATTCATGTACATAGTTAGGCGGAAGGTCGCTTTCAAATGCCCATGCGAATACTTCTTTGCCTCCTTTTTGTATTATTGATCCCAGGGGAATAAAATCACCAATAGGTGTAATACCTGTTTCTTCCTTGAATTCACGGATAGCTGTAATAAGAAGTTCTTCTTCAATTTCAGGCTCTCCTTTTGGAATACTCCAGTGTCCTTCATCCTTTTTGTGGAAATATGGACCCCCGGGGTGAGCGAGAAAGACTTCAGTTTGCCCGTTTACTTTACGGAACATTATCAATCCTGCGCTTAATCTTCTTCCTGCCATGTTATGAAGTGTAATGTTTAATTAAATTGTTTATCATAATATCAAATGTAAAAACATCCTCAGCCCTCTTTCTGCCTGCCTTGGCGAATCTTTCTCTCAGTTCTTTACCGGTGATAAGTTTTTCCAGTGCTTCCGACTGGCTTTCAGCATCTTTAGGCCTGAAGAGCAGTCCGGTTTCATTTTCAATTGTTATATCAAGCACTCCCGCAAAACCGCTTGCGGCGGCGGGAATTTCCAGCGCCATCGCCTCCAGCAGTACCCTCCCAAATGATTCATCATGTGATGGAAAGGAGAGTATATCAATTGCTGTCATGGTTTTTTCGGGTATATCAGAGTGTCCAATAAATTTAATGTTGCTTAAATTTAACTTATCTGCCAAAGCATTAATACCATTTTCATATTCTTCTTCCCCATAGCTTGCGCCGCCAATCACCAAAAAGTAGATTTTATCTTCATACTTACCGTTCAGTATTTTCGCCGCTTCAAGAAATTCTTCATGCCCCTTGCCCGGCGTCATTCTGCCAACTATGCCAATTATCAATTTATTGCCAGGCAGTCCCAGTTCCTTTTTAACGTTTTCCGCTTCTAACCTGTTCCTTTGAAATCTGTTAATATCTATTCCAACAGGCAATAGAATAATTTTGCTGTCCGGGAGGGGTGTTGTATTTTTTAAGCTTTGCTGAATGTAAGTGGAAATTGCAAATACTGCATCCAGTCTGTTGTACAGAAATTTATGCAGCAGATCATTTTTTTTAACTCCGCTTGCCATATGCTTGGTTAAAAAAAGTTTGGCTGTGCTGCCGGACCATTTTAGTGCGGGAGTTAAAACCCAGAGGTCATGAGAGTGGTTTGAATGTATAACATCAACTGCTGAATTTTTTAAATATTTTTTGAGTTTAATAATTGAAATGGGTATGTTCTTATTTTTTCCGAAAAACGGTAGGGTCTCAAATCCGCTGTGTGCTGCTTCTTTAAGCAGCCTTGAGTTTTCTGTGCATAATATCTTAACATTCATCCCTTTTTCCGCTAATTTCCGGGCAGTTTCCAGAGAGAACATTTCGAGTCCGCCCCATGAATAGGAACCGCATGAAATAATAATATTTAATTTTTTGGGATATTTAAGCATATTTGTACAAATTTAACTGCAATTATTGAGAAGTTAAAGCATTATTGTAATATATCTTTAACAGTAACGTATTAATGGTATTGAAGCTATACCGTATAAGTGCTAACTTAATAATCCATTTCAAAAGATTTTGAATAAAGGTTCATCAAATTAGGGAAAAATGCAGAAAAATGACGTTAATATGATGTAAAAATAAACCTGGTAAACAGGTTTTATAAAATATACGTAATATTGAAAAAAAATATGCTGAGAAAAGAGGGTGCTTAAGTGACGGAACTTAACGGGACCCCGCGTATAATGGTGGTTGAAGATGAGGGTATAATAGCCCAGGACATAAAAAACTGTCTTGAGGGCTTAGGATACATTGTGCCCGATGTTGTATTTACCGGAAGAGAGGCTATATCCCGGGCGGAAGAATTACGCCCTGACCTTGTATTAATGGATATCGTTTTAAAAGGTGATATTGACGGAATAGAAACTGCCGCAGAGATAAGAAAAAAGTATAATATCCCAATTGTTTATTTGACCGCTTACGAAGATGACCGCACGCTAAAGCGTGCAAAAATGACCGAACCCCTTGGTTATATCTTAAAACCATTTGAAGAGAGATACCTGCGCTCCAGCATAGAAATGGCGCTTTACAAGCACCAGATGGAAACCAAACTTAAAGAAAATGAACGCTGGCTAAGCGCAATTTTAAAAAGTGTTGGTGATGCTGTTATTGTAACGGACCAGTTTGGTTTTATAAAATTTTTAAATCCGGTTGCCGAAGCTCTTACAGGCTGGACGCTTCATGAAGTTGCAGGAAAACGAATATACGAATTGCTGCTGCTGCTTGATGAAGATACCCGTGAGCCGATGCAGAACCCTATAGAAAGGGTACTTGCAGAAAATATAATTATAGGCAGAAGCAATCATACTGTACTAATTGCAAGAGATGGCAGAGAAATATCCATAGATCACAGTTCATCTCCTTTAAGGGATGAAAAAGGCAGGCTTACAGGTGCGGTGCTTATCATCCAGGATATCACCGAAAGGAAAATTTCTGAAACTGCTTTAAGGGAAAGCGAAACCAAGTTCCGTAATCTATTTGATTATGCTACTGATGCAATTTTTGTACAGTCACTAAACGGAAGGATAATTTCTGTAAACAACCAGGCCAGTAAACTTCTTGGATATTCCAAAGAAGAGCTTGGCAAAATGAGATTTTCTGAGCTGATAAACGAGAATATCATAGATAATACTTTTATGATATACTCATCCCTTAAGGAAAAAGGCAATTACCAGTTTGAGACCGAATACAAGCGCAAAGACGGTACGTATGTTGATGTTGAAATAAGTATGCGTCTTATTAAAATGCTTGATGAAGAAGTTGTACAGCTGTTTGTGAGAGATATCACAGAGCGTAAGCAGGCACAGGAAAAAATTGATATGCTTGCCATGGCGGTTAAAGGTATATCAGAATGCGTCAGCATTACAGATCTTGCCGGGAAAGTAATTTTTATTAATGATGCATTTGAAACAATTTACGGTTATTCCAAAGAAGAAATTTTAGGTAAAGCTATAAATTTTGTAAGAAGCCATAACAATCCCCCGAATATTAACGCAGAAATTCTGGAACAGACCCAGAAAGGCGGATGGCAGGGAGAGCTTCTCAACAGGACAAAGGACGGCAGGGAATTCCCGGTTTATCTTTCCACCTCTATATTAAAGAATGAAAAAGGAGAACCAGTTGCGCATATAGGTATTGCAAGTGATATAACCGAACGTAAAAAAGCAGAAGAGGCAGTTAAACAAAGTGAAAAACGTTTCCAGGATCTATACGACAGCGCTCCGGATATGTATTTTTCCATTTCACCAACAGGGAAAGTTAAGTCAGTAAATAAGTTCGGCGCACAATATCTCGGGTATGAAATTAAAGATCTTATAGGAAATGATGTATGGAAAGTTGTACATCCCGAAGACAGGGAACTTGTTATTGAGAGGATAAGCGAAATATTCTCCAAGAAACTTGAAAGCGCCAAGCTTGAATTCAGAAAGCTGCGTAAAGACGGCAGTGTGATTTGGGTAAATGAAAGCACACGCCTGATTTCCGATATTAACGGTATTCCAAGAGAACTGTTCATAATCTGCCGAGATATCACCCCGAATAAAGAATTCCAGATAGCGCTGCTTGAGAGTGAAAAGAAATACAGGAAACTTGCCCAGAACGCACCGGTATCTGTTGCAAGATTTTCTATGACAACAAATGATTTTGAGTATGCCAATGATGAATTTGCCCGCCAGATGGGATGCTCTGTGGAAGAATACAGCCACCTGCCCAGGGAAGAGAAAACAAATATCATTTTCATTGATGACAGGAAAAAAGTTCAGGATAATTATGACAAATGGAAAAAAGACGGATTTAAGGCAATGCTCCATTTTGATTACAGGATACTTAACTTAAGGAAAGAACTTATATGGCTTGATACATTTATATACGCTGATTTTGATGATTCAGGCAGGGCAGTAATGATGAACGAGATATGTATTGATATTACTGAGCGTAAAAAGGCTGAACTTACAATTTTAGAAAGCGAAAAGAAGTATAAGAATCTTGCAGCTAATGCGCCTATTGCAGTTACCAGGATAAATGCCGGTACTATGAAATATGATTATGTGAATGATGAGTTTACAAGGCAGACCGGATACACAATGGAAGAGTATAATGCCCTTGATCCGGTTACGCTTAAATCAATGGCTTACCCGGAAGATAATGAACGTGTAAAAGAATTCTTTAATAAATGGCGCAGCGAAGGCTATAAAGATACACAGCATATAGATTACCGGACATTTAACAGGCTTGGAGAACTCATATGGGTTGATACATTCCTTTTTGCTGATTTCGAAGAAAACGGAAATGTTGCTGCTATAAACCAGATATGTATTGATATCACGGACCAGAAAAAGGCGCAGGAGAAGGTAATTGAAAATGAGAATAAGTATAAAAATCTAGCCGCAAACGCACCTGTTGCAGTAACGAGGGTTATGCTAAAAACAGGTGCATATGATTTTGTTAATGATGAATTCATCCGGCAGTCAGGTTTTTCAATGGAGGAATTTAACCATCTTAATGATAACGACCTTGTGGAAATGATCCATATTGACGACAGGGAAAAAGTGTTTAATTTTTATAAAGACTGGGCCGCAGAAAAATATGCCGGTACACAGCATATTGAATACCGTATTATTAACAGGAATAAAAAAGTTGTCTGGCTTGATACCTATTTATATGCAGAATACGAAAAGAACGGCGATGCTGTTGCGATAAACCAGATTTGCATTGATGTTACTGAAAGAAAAAATGCTGAAGTAGAGCTTTCTGCAAAAGATAAACAGTTCCGCGCGTTAATTGAAAATATTACCGATCTTATCTCTTTGGTAGATGAGAACGGCAAGATCATTTATGCAAGTCCTTCTGTAACCAAGATACTTGGTTACGATACTGATAATTATATTGGTAAAAACATATTTGAATTCATAAACGAAGAAGATAAACCTGCAGCAGACTCACTGTTTAAAGATGTTCTGAAAGAAGAAGGAAAAATTGTAAATAATGTTCAGTTCAGGTTCAGGCATTCTGACGGTCACTGGATGTGGCATGAAGCAACAGCGCATAACCTGATAAATGATCCGACTATCGGGGCAATTGTTTTTAATTACAGGGATATAACCGAGCGTAAAAAAGCTGAGGAAGAAATACTGCTTCAGAAATCATACTTCCAGCAGCTCTTTGAGAATTCACCCGAAGGTATTGTTGTACTTGATAACCAGGACAGGATACTTAACGCGAACAAAGGATTTGAAAGAATGTTCCAGTTCAGCGCTGATGAAATTAAGGGTAAGACACTCAACGATATTATTGTACCTGAAAGTATGCTTGAGCAGGCTACACAAATGACACTGTTTGTGTTAAAAGGCGAAATTATTCACAGGGAAACTGAACGAAAACGCAAGGATGGCAGTACCGTAGATGTATCAGTACTTGCTTATCCTATTACACTTGAAGAGAACCAGATAGGTGTGTACGGAATTTACAGCGATATTACTGAACGTAAGGAAACAGAAAAAGCTTTAAGGAACAGCGAAGAGCGTTACAGGGCTTTTGTAAAACAAAGCACTGAAGGTATCTGGCGTTTTGAGTTCCTTGAACCGGTTTCTACCAAGCTGCCGATAGATGAACAGGTTAAAAATGTGTTCAGGTACGGTTACCTTGCGGAATGCAATGATGTATTCGCAAAAATGTACGGCTATGAAGCGGCTGCTGATATTGCCGGGGCAAGAATAGGCGAATTACTTATAGAATCTGAACCCAAGAATATTGATTATATCCGTAAGAGCATTATGAACGGTTATAAGATAGATAACATTGAATCACTTGAAAAAGATAAAGACGGCAAAACTAAGATCTTCATGAATAACCTGGTTGGCATTGTTGAAAATGATGCGCTTATCAGGATGTGGGGCTCGCAGCGTGATATTACCGAATCGAAGAAAGCCCAGGAAGAATTAAGTAAAACACAGTTCAGGCTTGCTACTTTGCTTAAGAACCTGCAGGATGTTGTTCTATACGAAACAGGCGGCGGCAAAGAGTTTATGTCTGAAAATGTTATGGAAATGCTTGGTTATGATGCCGAAATGTTCAATGACCGTGATTTCTTCAGAACAATAACCCATCCGGGCGACTGGAAAGCGATTGAAGAAAAAACAAAGGAATGGAACCGGGGCGGTTCGCTTGGTGTACTGAACCTTGAGTTCAGGGTAAGAAGATCTGACGGCAGGTATATCTGGGTTGAAGATCACATGATAAAAGTACGCAATAACGGTCACTCACACATGGCAGGTGTGCTTATTAATATCACTGAACATAAGACCACGGAAGAAAAATTAAAACAGCTTGCTGAAAAACTTTCACAGTCAAATAAAGAGCTTGAACAGTTCGCTTATGTAGCATCGCATGACCTTCAGGAACCGCTGAGGATGGTTGCTAGTTATATTCAGCTGCTGCAAAGAAGGTATAAAGGAAGCATAAGTGCAGAAGCTGACGAATTTATCAACTATTCAGTTGATGGTGTTGTAAGAATGAAAACTCTTATCAATGACCTGCTTGCATACTCCAGGGTGAATACCAAAGATGCGCCGCTGGAAGATGTTGATGTAAATAAAATTGTAGCGCAGAATCTGAAGAACCTTGCGGCATCTATCCACGAAACCGGCGCGCAGATAAACTACGAAGAATTGCCGACAGTAAGGGCGAATACACTCCAGATAAACCAGCTGTTCCAGAACCTGATAAGCAACGCCATTA
Source organism: Ignavibacteria bacterium (assembly GCA_030835085.1). Taxonomy (GTDB): domain Bacteria; phylum Bacteroidota; class Ignavibacteria; order Tepidaquicellales; family OLB5; genus OLB5. Next base: position 1,055 of record JAUQWQ010000034.1, on the reverse strand, counting down.
AGTTCAGGAAACCGGATGTAAGCCCGGTAGTTAATATTACCGCAAAACACGCAGGAGATGAATGGCTGTTTACAGTATCTGATAACGGTATTGGTATAGATAAAGAATTCAGCGATAAAATATTCATTATATTCCAGAGGCTGCATAACAGCTCGGAGTATCCGGGAACAGGCATAGGGCTTGCAATATGTAAAAAGATAGTTGAAAAGCTCGGCGGTCACCTTTGGGTTGAGTCAGAGCCGGGTAAGGGTTCAACTTTTACTTTTACAATTCCGGATAAAGAATAATTGTTTATAGGTTTCTTTTTCCGTGCTTTAGCACGTATCATCGCTAATTCTCTCACCTTGTTGTTGGTATAGAATTTTGGTATTTTTGAAATGTAATAATGAAATTAAATATATAAATGGACTATATTCCAAGAAGCCTGCAGGTACTGCTGGTTGAAGATAACGAAGGTGATGTGCGGCTTATAAAAGAGGCGTTCAGCGAAAGCAAGATCGATAAAACTTTTTCGGTTGCACGTGATGGCGAAGAAGCCCTTAACTATCTTTACGCCAGGGGCAAATATGCCGATAGAACCAAACCTGATATTATTTTACTTGATATAAATCTGCCCAAAAAGAACGGGTTTGAAATTCTTGAAAGTATAAAAAGCGACCCAGTTCTTAAAAAGATCCCGGTAATAATGCTCAGCAGCTCCAGCTCTGAAGAGCATGTTACAAAGTCCTATGACCTTAACGCAAATTGTTATGTTACCAAGCCGGTTGATTTTGATGAATATACACAGGCAGTAAAGATAATTGAGGACTTCTGGTTCCAGATGGCAAAGCTTCCCGGATAATAAATTCTGAATTAAAATTCAAAAGCCCGCAACGGTTATCCGTTTCGGGCTTTTTTGATTCTGCTTAAACCTTAAATTCTAATCCAGCAATTTTTTTACTTCAGTTTCAAACTGCTCGTATGTCTTGTTTCCCATTAATGTTTTAGTAAGCTTGCCTTCTTTATCGTAAAACCCTGTGTAGGGAATTTCTCCCTGCCAGGATTTATCAACATAG
>JAUQWQ010000002.1 GCA_030835085.1 Ignavibacteria bacterium | reverse complement strand
TGTATACAAATAAACCCCGCTTGGCATATTTGAAGCATTCCATACAGCTTCATATTTTCCGGCCTTCAGGCTTGTGTTTACAAGAGCTGAAACCTCACGGCCCAGCATATCATATACAATTAATTTAGTATCAAAGGAATTGTTCAGTTCTGAACCCGGGATATCAAATTCTATTTTAGTTTGAGGATTAAAAGGGTTCGGAAAATTTTGTGACAGCTCAAATTTTTCAGGAATATTCTGGTTATTGCCGGAAATACCGATAACATTTCCGAATGTGAATGTGGCAAATACGGGTATATGATCGCTCGAGTAATGTATGGCATCTGCAACTGAATCAGGCACTGCGGTATTGGGTCTGCGGTTTATTGAATCATTGTAATGATTGCCGTCATTTCCGTACGGCGTCATTGTACCCGGCACGTAAGCTATCCTGCCTGCGTTTAAAATGCCGGGTGACATTAATATCATATCAAAACGGTCATCCATACCACCGGTTGAACCTCCTCCAAATCCGCGTGTACGTGGTGATTGTGTGTGATACTGCCTGTACTGAAACTGATTCCATGAGCCCGTCATTGAAATTGCATCCGTGAAATGTCCGTTGCCGTTTGTGACCTGTTTAAGCTTAATATATGCCGGTTCATAATCTCCGTAAATATTAAAATCACCAACAACCATGTAAAATGAATTTGCAGGAATTGCTGAAGTGAACTTTCTGAGGCTGTCAACTTCAGATGCGCGCTGATTTTCGTTTACAGCTCCGCTGCTGGATTTTAAATGTACTGAAAATATCCGTAGGGTATCGGCCGGATAACTGACATGCACTATCTTAAATTCATTTATGTCGCGAAGTGACGTTCTTATGCGGGTATTGCTTATGAAATGGAATTTTGCTGTTTTGAAAAATATCCCGTTATCGGTATCTGTACCGTCAATAAAGGTACCCATAGAATAGAAATTGCCGTATGCGTTCATTACATTGCTTAAAAATCCATTCATGCCTGCAAGGCTTGTCATTTCCTGCACCACAAGTATATCAGGGTCTGAGTTCTTTATCACTTTTCTGAAATTAGGGTTGCGTATAGCTGAATCAACATCGGGATAATTAAGCAGATTGTATGTCATTATCTTTACATTTTCCTGTGAAAAAACAGTGAATGCAAAACCTATGAATAAAACTAATATTATTCTCTTCAAATTAATTAATTTAAATGAACGCTAAAATAGCTGAATGGATAATCAATTAAAATGGTAAATCAAAAAAAACAGAATATATAAATAAAAAAGCCCCCGGAGAAAGTATCCAGAGGCTTTTTGCAAAAATTAAAAATTTATTTAACCACTACCATCTTTTTTGTCTGAGTAAATTCACTTGTGCTTAAAGTATAATAGTATATACCGCTTGCAAAATTCGTTGCGTCAATTTCAGCGTTATACTGTCCTGCGTTAATTGCGCCGTCATAATAAACACCCATAAGCTGGCCAATTCCGTTGTACACTTTGAATGAAGCATTAGTGTTTTTAGGGATTGAGAAATGTACATTGGTTACAGGATTGAACGGGTTTGGAAAATTCTGTGAAAGCTCATATTTATCGGGAATGTTGGTACCCTGCTGATTTATACCGGTAACAACAAAAGAAGATGACACACCCTGCTGTACTTCAGATACATTAAGAGCACCGTTATCTTTATATACGAAGATATCAAATTTGCAGTTACCCGGTATTAATGCTGCACCAAGTGTTACTGTGAATGTCAGCGGGTACACCTGGTTCTGGTTCCATGTACCTGTATTAACATTTGTTCCGCTTGCCCCGTTTACAACATTCCTTACAACGTCATCATGAATTGCAGTTGGATTTCCAGGACAATAGCTGTTGCCTGTCTGTGCATAAAGCAGGTCATTTTCTTTCAGTACATAGTTTACTTTATATTGACCTGTGAGAGTCTGCAAAGCTGTAGCATTTGCGTTTACAGTAAGCTCACGGGTTCCAACATTATAGTTGGAGCTGATAACATCGATTTTTACCGGCGAGGATGGGCTTTGTGAAAGTCTGTATTCAGCATCTGTGAACATTGAGCCCCAACCATTATTAGCGCCAAGACGTCTGTCAACCAAACCTGAAGGATAGCCGGTAAAGCCAAGCAAGCCTATAATTCCGTTGCCGTTAAATGACTGCCACGGGTCTGAACCGCCGTGGTAAGCAAGTATTACTGAATTAGGATAAACCTGTGCAAGATGATGCGCTTCATCATCACCGCACGGGCACCACTGGCACCATGTGCCGGTACAGAACTCCAGTACAACATTACGGGGTGAAGTAGTTACAACAAGTGTATTCGAAATTGTATCATTTGAAACATTCTGGTCTGAACCAAGTGAAGCATAACATGTTAATGTATAATTACCTGTTGAGGCAAAATTATAACTTGTGAAATTAACAGTCTGTACCTGCCCTGCTGCCAGATTTGATACACTTTGTGTGTTAGTATACCCGCCCGGGTTAATAGTCATTGTAACATTAAATGACTGGGTGCTGCTTCCGTAATTGCGTACAGAAACCTGCGGAGCAATACCCTGCGGTGTAACTGACCACTTAGGAGCGATAATACTGCTTAAACCAGCATCATTTGTATACGGAACACCAACTCTGATGTTATCAAGATAAAGATTATTTCCGAATGCGGTTACCCCGGTAAATTTTATTTTATTAGTCCCTACAGGCAGTGCGTTCCTTTTAGTAGCCCATTGACCTGCAGTAGGTACAAACAGATCATATGTAGCAGGAGCTGTTTTTAACGGGCCTGAGGGTCCGCCAAGATATGATACAAGCAAAGTCCATGAAGAACCGTTATCTGTTGAGTAATAGATATCCAGCCTGTCATTTTCAGCAGCGCCGGTAGTGTAGGCATGATCAAATATCAGTGAATCACCTGATGTTGTAACAGGAAACGACCTGGTTACAAGATCAAAATTACCTGAGGAGTAATCATAAAAATCTGCAACAGCACAAGAAAGACCGGAACCATACCCGCTTGCATATGTTGTTCTGATAAAATTGTAATTGGATGTGTTTGCAACGGTCCACCCTGAAGGCGGGAATGAAGTATTTTCAAAATCAGCAAGCATATAAACCGTTCCTGATGAATAGATGAAAGAAACAAGTAAAAGCAGGAACATTGATACAGTAAATATTTTCTTCATGGCTTTAAAAGTTATTTAAAATGTTGGTATTTGTTAATTATAGCATATTATTTTTAAATTTAAAACTGAATTAAACATTACAAAACTAACCGTTTACGCTATAAAAAAACCGCCCATTGGAGGCGGTTTGAGTTAATTCTTTAAATATTCCTATTTACCTAATACGAAAGCATATCGTGATAAGCGATCAGGTCTGTTAATTTCAAACATTTCCTTTGAAATGCCTGTGGAATTCCAGTTTTGTCCCATATCAGTACTGTATACTATTCCGCTCATTTTAGTTGCCAATATCAGTGTGCTATCAAACATTACAACATCATTATAGGCTGTCGCCAATGATGAGACAGGTCCCGCAATCCAGTTAAGACCTGCATTTGTTGTAGTATAATAGGGTGGATTTGTACTGTTTGTTAAAATAATACCTTTCCCGTCTCCTGAAACAGATATCAGATTTGTATTAAAGGTATTATCAACAATCTCATAATTAACTCCGCCATCGGTACTTCTGTAAATTGAAGTTTCTGAAATGGCAACAATTGTCAAAGAATTTTCCACAAAACAAACATCATCCAAACCAACAGAAGCAACACCTGAACCCTGTATCCATGAAACTCCTCCGTCATCACTGTACATCGCCAATCCAAAATAACCAACAGCAATCCACCTTCCTGATGTTGGGTTATAGTCAATTGCAGAAACTACATTCGGGAAACTTACATTACTCCATGTATCGCCATTATCAGAACTTCTGACAACACTTCCATTATTCGATACTGCGAGTACAGATGGGCTCATTGTATTGTTACTCATTTTAACAAATGAACCGCCGGCAGACAGATGATGAACCAAATTCCATGAATCTCCATAATCTGTTGATTTCCATATTGCAGGTCTATCCAATGTGTCTTTTCCGCACATAAGGAAAGAACCGGAAACTGAAGCGATTTCTGTACCTGCGTAAACATATTTTATATCTGAATTATAATTTGAATCCAGCGGATCCCAGCTAAAGCCGCCATCAGTTGTTTCAGCCCAATATGTAACATATCCGCTGTTATTGCCTGTGTGAGTTGTATCATCACTTCCCGAAGATGTGGTATCAGAACCGCAATTGTATACCGGTAAAGTAACCAATACTATCACCAGGTTAAAAACAAAGAAAAACATTAAACCCTTTATCATGCCGCTTTTTTTCATAGATACTCCGAAAAATATCCCCGGAATTTACAATATATAGTTTATCAGCGCAATTACAGGATAAACTAAATAAGGAAATCCGGGGATAAAAATTTATTTAATTAATTGCGCTGTGATAAAATTAGCCAATAATCATAGGCTTAGCAAAGAAAAATATTTATATTTGTAGAGGAAGTAATTAATGTAAATCGCAGGATTATATCGTTTTTGGTCAAAAACTGCATAATTAAGTAAACATTTGTAGAGGGATAATATGCTTGGTACAAAATTATTCAAATTGATAAATACTTTTACCAAAGAAGAAATAAGAGAATTTGGATTATTTGTAAGCTCCCCTTTCTTTACTTCCGGGAAAAATTACCCGACTGAAAAGCTCATTATGCTGGTTAACATTATAATTGAGGCCTACCCTGATTTTCAAAATGGAAATCTTGATAGAAAAAAAATTTACAAAAAACTTTATGGCAGCAAACCATATAAGGATAGTACCATCAGGAATCTTTTCAGTGATCTAAAAGAACTCGCAGAAGGATATTTGAAAGAATGCAGAGCGAAACGGAACGATTTTGAACGGGAGCATAACCTGTTGATTGAACTCTTTAACAGAAAGCTTGATAAAGAATTCTCAAAGCAGCTGGATTTCTGTTACAAGCTGCTGGAAATCAGGGAAATTAACAGTGAATATTATTATGACAGGTTCAGAACTACTGACTACCTTTCTTTCTTTAAAGGGAGAAAGCTGAACAAGAACCAAATTGAAATACAGGATGCATATCAAGATTTTAACCGTTTCTATTTGATCAGAGCATTGCAGCAATTCATTCTAATGGTAAATATGGGTAACCTGATAAAATCTGATTTTAAAGTACCAATGTACAATGAAGTAATGAACCATATAGAAACTAATGTTAATGATTATGGTGAAATCCCCGGAATTATCATATATTATACCCTGATCAGAATGCTTTCACTGAAGGAAGACAAATATTTTTTTGAGCTCAAGCAGCTGCTATATAGATTTGAAGACAGGCTGGAAGTGATTGACAGGAACAATATATTTATATGCCTGGGCAACTTTTGCCTGGAAGAGATAACAAAAGGAAACGTTAAATACCACAGAGAAAAATTTGAGATCGATAAGGCATACCTGGCAAGCGGGCTTATTTACGGCAAGCACTTCTTTCATTTGAATCTGTTTATGGGAATGAGTATGAATGCGCTTGATCTGGGAGAGTATGAATGGACTGAAGATTTTTTAAAGAACAACATTGCTCATGTCGCTCCTGAAATGCAGGCATTCGCAGAAAATTACATTTTTGCCGAACTCTACTATAGAAAAAAAAGTTATTCGGATTCATTAAAGCGCCTGGCATTTATCAAGATCGAAAATCCCTACAATAAACAGCTTATCAGGAATTTAACACTTAAAATATATTATGAGCTGGGCTATATAGATGAAGCAATGGCAATGGCAGAAACTTCTTTGAAATTTCTTAGCGTCTCCGAAGTGGAGGATTTCACGGGAAGGGATGATCTGTTGCTGTTTATAAAATACTACATTAGTTTTATCAAGTTGGCTTCAAAAGATACAGCAGAGATCTCAGAAGAAAAGAATCTTTTATACATGAAAATTGAAAACACAAGACATTTCAGGAACAGGCAATGGCTTCTGGATAAACTGGCGCACTGCTGAATAGAAAATAAAAAAACCGCCTCGCGGGCGGTTTTAAAGATGTAACATTTTCAATTAACTAAACAAGCTCACCAATACTTGCCTTTACTTCAATTTCGGGCGGATCGAGCAGATGTTTTTTTACAGCGCATAAATTAGCGACCTTTATTACAGCATCTTTGTACTTCACCGGGAAGCTTTCGGGCAATTCAATATCAAAATTGATCTTTCCTACCATTGCCTTTTCAAAATCATATTCCAGTGACTGAATTATCCTGATATCATCGGTCGGGATGCCGCGCTGCATACAGAAAGATTTAACGTAAATTCCCGCACATGTACCTATCGATGCCAGAAAAAGGTCGAACGGTGCAGGCGCTGAGCCTGTGCCGCCTGCTTCAACGGGCTGATCTGTTTTTATTACTATGCCATTATACCTGGCATTAACTTTTTTTCCTTCTTCAAAAAATATTTCCATTTTCATGATATTATAACCTCTGTTTGATCTTTTTATAAACTTTGTTTTTTAGTACAATACAAATATAATTATTTTAGTTGCTAATAGCAACTAAAGGAATCAAAGTATCATATATACAGCACGACATTTGTCAGTATATTTCTTGACTTTTAGTGACCTGTATCATATGCCCGCTCTGCGAAATTAGGTATTATTGTAAAGGGAATATTAGACGGATGATTCATAAAATAAAATTAATAATCTAAATTGTGAAAAGTTTATGAAAAATCTATCTTTTGCTTTACTTTTTGTTACAGCACTAAGTTTTGGACAGGTCATACAATGGGTACAGGGTACAGGCGGCATTTCACTTGCTGTAGATAACCTGAACAATGTATACACTGTGAATTACGATTACAATCCGGCGGGCGATATCTACCTAACCAAAAGGAATTCCGAAGGAAATTTCCAGTGGGAAGTAAAATACGACCAGACAGAAAGCAGCTTGTGGGAAAAAGCCGTATGGGTTGAAACTGATAATAACGGGAATATAATTATTGCCGGGAGCTTAATGTCAGGTTATTCTAACCCGGTCAACGCCGCTAGCATAATAATGAAATTCTCACCAGCAGGTACTTTGTTATGGAGATATGTTTATGAAACCTCCTTCGACGGTTCCTATACAAAAAAATGTATAATTGACGGTTCAGATAACATTTATGTTCTCGGCATAGGCAACAGCGGCTCAGGACTTGCTGTCAAAGTCAAAAAATTCTCGCCGGGAGGTTCAACAGTCTGGACATACTACAATCCGGTTGGGATTGGCGCACCTTTGAATTTTAAATTCACACCTGATAATGCAATTGTAATTTCCGGAAGGGGTATAACCGGCAGTATTAACGCATTTGCTAAACTTGATTTTAACGGGAACCACATCTGGAGCTCACCCGGAATGAACAGTCTGACAATTGGTGATATAGCCGGCGATAACGCAGGCAATAGCTATATAATTAGCGGATTGTACGGCTCAAATACTCAATCAACCGTTACCAAAACCAACCCGGCAGGTACTATTTTATGGCAGAGTAATTTTAATTTGGCGGGATTAAGAATTGAAGTAGGAACAGATAACCTTCCTGTAATTGCAGGATATCCAAACACTGGCTCATTCGGGTCCTCATTTGTAAAAGTTAATTCCAACGGCACACTTCTTTGGGCAAACCCTGATGCTGACAGCACATTTTCACTGATGCTGCATGCACAATTAAGAATGGACCAGTTCAACAATATTTACCTGGCAGCAGGTACTATGACACAAATGGCAGTCTGTAAGGTTAACAGCAACGGCAGTTCCGGATGGACAGCAGTTATGCCCGGGGGTTATGCCAATGCAATAGATTTTGGAAATGATAACAGTATTTTTGTTGTTGGCGGCGCAACTGCAGGCGGCTCTACCGGAAGGATAATGCAGCCGTTAACTCCGGTTAACGGGATTACAAACTCAGTTCCGGTTAAGAATATGCTGAGGAATAATTATCCAAATCCTTTTAACCCCATAACAATACTTCAGTATAGTATAGCCTTTGATGGCGACTATAAACTGACTGTATATGATGTATCCGGAAAAATTGTTTCAATTCTTCAGGATGGATACAAAAAAGCAGGAGAATATTCTGTAGTTTTTGATGGCTCAGGATTTTCTTCCGGGATGTATTTTTACAGGCTCGAAGGAACGGATTTTTCTGAAACAAAGAGGATGATACTTATCAAATAATAATTCATATCAGTAAAAAGCCCGGTAATTCAATACCCGGGCTTTTTTTTTAGATCCTTTTAATAACTAAGATTTTTTTGTACAGTGGTTTGAAATATTCAGCGAATTTGACTTAAAAAATGCCCGGAACAAAAAAAGTTTCAGATGAAAATTCCGTGCCCTGGAATTACATAGTTATTTTGTTACCCGCTTTAAGCTGAATAATTTCTTCCGGCGGTGGCCGGTGAGCCTTTTTTATCCTTGCTATACCCGCAATGAATTTGCAAATATCCGCGTCAGTGTATTTGCTATCCCTCAAAAGAGGTTTCAGGTCAAGCTCGCTTGACTTCTTTGAGAACTTGCATAGTTTTAAGTGACCCCGCGGAGTAATTCTTATCTTCCTGCATGAATCACAAAAATCCCCTGTTAAAGCACTTATAAAGCTTACCGTACCGGTGCTGCCAAGGATACGGAATTCTTCTGCAACTTCATTCCTGCTTTCCTCTTTCAGACTGATATTATGTTCTCTGCCAATTATATCCTTTATCCTGCTCACAGGAATAAACCTTTTATCATTTTCGGAAGCGGGACCGAATGAATTATATTCTATAAACCTGACGTTAGTGTTCTTTAAATAAGCAAATGCAGCAAAGTGAGGTATTTCATCATCATTCACTCCTTTAACAACTACACAATTTATCTTAACTTTATCAAACCCGTAACCAAGTGCAACACTAAGTGAATTCATCACTTCAAGAAATTTATCTTTTCCTGTTATTTTATGGAATTTTTTTCTGTCAAGAGTATCCAGATTAATATTAAGTTCTGTGACCCCGGACCTTTTCAGTTTTGAAAGTTTATCAAACAATAAAACACCATTTGTTGTTATAGCAATAGTAAAATCAATTTCCTTTTTTAACACATTCAGTTCTTCCAGAAGTTCAGGGAGTTCTTTTCTCATCAATGGTTCACCACCGGTTAAACGTACTTTCTTAAAACCAAATTCATTTATAAATATCCTGACCATTCTGTACAATTCATCTTTGGTCAGCATATCCTTACTGTGCAAACCCTTGTGAGTTCTGATATCACTATCATTATACGAATATTTTAGATTATTTTTATCTGTTATTGATAACCTTAAATATTCATGCACTCTTCCGAATCTGTCAGTTAATTTTCTCATTGAAATTCGGGTTGTAAAATATATTTTGAATAATTTTTTAAAGGGTGTTTCATGTTAATGATTTTAAATGGTTTATACATAATTATATAAACTCCTTTTAATTTAAATCATTTTTTTAGTTTATATCTGCCGTCTGAAATTACCAATACAACGGAAATCAGTTTCAGGTCCATTATGGACTTATAATTTCAGATATTTTGTGCAAAGTCCTGGTAAAAGTCTGAAGCTCTCCCGGAGGTATATTCTTCAAAATAGCATTTTCGCATTCGCTCATTACGCTGTTAATTCTTTTTATTGCACTTAATCCTTTTGAGGTCAGCTTAACATTGAAAATCCTCTGGTCACCGTCGTTTTTGGCTTCCTTAAGGAAGCCATTATCAATCAGTTTATCTATTACACGGCTGCCGCGCGATTTTGAGAGTCCCATAGTATTAGACATCTGCATACAGCTTACTACTTCCCCGGGGTTGATAGAAAGCAGCCCGCGGTATTCTGAGGGAGAAAGTTTCAGCTCTTCACGTATGCTTTCTTCTTTGGACATACATGTGAATTTCAGCTCAAATATAAGTTCAACTATACTTTTGTTCATCCGTATATTTGTTGTTACAGGCAACTTACTCAGAATTATTTAATTTTTCAATGAACATGTTTGTTATCCCCTTAGGCTGCAAATACTTTGCATTTTCAGGGGCTTTTGAACTTGAAGAATAGCATCCAACTACTCAAGTTGTGCACATTAATTACTGCATGATATAATCAATGATCCAGTCTACTAATGCAGACCTGAGCCGATAATTGAATAGAAGATCAGCACTGCAAGAACTGAACCAATAAGTACAGCCATTAAACCAAATAAACGGAGTGCAATATCCCAAACTATTGGTGTGGGTTTTTTGACTTCAAATTTTTCCGTAATTCCCTGTTCTTGATAGCGGTTCCATTGCTCGCTTCTTTCATGCAGCATTTCTTTTTCAGTTACCTGGCCGTTGAATATGACAAAGTCCATCGGAAACTTCTCGACGCGCAGATGCGTATTAAAAAAGTGCACTGTAAATATGAAACCTGTTGCAAGAAGAGCCTCATCGGAATGAATAATTGTTGCCATGTTGAATATCCAGCCGGGCAGGAAATAACTGAAGAATTCCGGGAACCAAAGTACTAACCCGCTGGAACCGATAATTGCAACACCCCAGAATACAGCTAAGAAGTCAAATTTCTCCCAATAAGTCCACCTGTCAAATGCAGGCTTGGGTCCGCGGAAAAAGAACCAGCGGAACATAGCCATGATATCACTCAGATCTTTCCGGTTGATAAAAAGTGAATCAGGACCGAATAGCCTCTGAAAGAAAGATTGTTTGGAAGTTTTTTTAGAGAACAAAAAGCGAATACTCATTACAAGAGTTGCAATAAAATAACCGAAGGTAACAATAGCTGCAATTCTATGGATCATACCTGCGCTGCTTACTCCACCCAGAAGATCCATGAGAGTTTTGCCCCATGAAGTGTAGTTAAACTTCAGTGGCAGGCCCGTTATAGCAAGCGTAAGGAAGCTGGTTACAACGAAGATATGCAGGGTTATATGAATGGGTCTGAACCGCCTGTATACTTTGTGTCTTATCTTAACTGCTTTGCCGTTGTTAAGCTCTTCGCCTGAAAAATCACGGGCATTGCGGTTTTGTTTCTTTTCAACAAATCCCCTGAACACCCAAAGCAATGAATGGATCCAGAAGAAAAGGAATGTACCTGCCAACAGGCCGTTCATAAATACTGTGACCCAGAAGAGTAACGGGTACTTCTCGCTGTTCTCAGGCTCAGCATGCGCTATGAATTTCGAAAATCCCGTCCCTGCGTTAACATGACATTGTTTGCATGTATTGGTTAAGTTAGCTGAATTTACCGTAGAGTTTGTATCTTTTGCGGGAAGTATACTGTGAGAGCTGTGGCAATCTGCACATCCGGCAACTTTTTCGGGGTACCCCAGCCGGATATTCTTGCCGTGGTAACTTTCAAAATAAGTTGTAGGAGCAATAGTTGTAACATTGCTTTTAGACATCATCTTCTGATCTGCATGACACTTCATACAGGCCTGGGTATGGAATGTCCTCCCCTGGGAAATATTATCTATCTTGCTTATTGCATGTTTGTTATGACAATCGGTGCATGAAGGTGCATCGTTATTGCCTTTTTCAATCGCCTGGAAGTGAATGGATTTAAAATAAGGTGATTCTTTTTCATGGCACTGGCTGCACAGCAATGCAGAGGCCTTTTTATCATTTTTGATCGAAGTGATATTATGAATATCAGAGTGGCATTTAGAACATGGAACCGGAAGACGCTCAGAGTTATGAATACTAGTTTCATGCTCTTTTGCTACTGAGCTGTGGCAGGTAGCGCAGTTCATTGGTTTGAAAGTAACAACACATGTGTTTTTCCCCTTCAGAAGCTTATCAACTGTATTCGCTTCATCTTTAACATGACAGGCTGAGCATAGTAATGATTTATGTACAGATTTATTATAGGCATCATTTGAAACATGTTTATCATGACACTGCATGCAATCATTATTATTCACGGAGCTTTGTGCTACAGCAACCGTTGCCGCTGATCCCATGAGGAGCAGATATGTTACCAATCTTAATGTTTTAAATAATATTTTCATACAATCATTGTTTTAGGATTTAGCTGCAAAGCCCGCCTGAGCGTTTTTTAGTACTTATTTTTATTTTTGGAGTAAATGCATCTTTTGGAAATAACTGAAGTACTTCTGAAGGCGGTGATGCAATATTTATTGATTTTCCTGAAACTGTCTTCCCGGAAAAAATTGTGTTCCAGTCACGCAGCCCGTTTTCAAGGATGTAAACATTATTCACACCCTGAACCTTCAGGTATTTCCATGCCTGTGCCGATACTGAATCGCTGTCAGCTATCAATACTACGACTCCCTGTGACGGAAGCTGTGAAAGCGGTACGGCAAACTTTGGATCAAGAAAATTCTCCGGCTTAACATTTTCAGAGCCGGTTAGATGGAAATTTTTAAATTCACTTTCTGAACGAAGATCAAGGGTTACAAGCTTTATTGAAGCATCGTTGTATGTTTTTACGTACTCAAGCGGGTGAATAAAGACATCCCGCGAAGAAAGCTGAGCTGAATAACGGCTTTCCATCAGACTCCATTTGCGAACCGGGTCCGGCTGTCCGATCACCCAAACCAAAGATGCAGTAAAAACGAGCGCTGCAGCGCCATAAATATATGAACGCTTTGTGATCTTCCATGACCAGGCTTTTCCAGATCCTTTTGTCCTGAAAAACTCCTCAGTTTTTTCCGCACCGTAGAACATAACTAATGCCATAAGCGTTACTGCAAATAATGTTGCGCCAATTGACCAGCCAAGCCAGTCTGAAACCAAATATCTTTCAGTGAATGAAGAATTCCAGAAATCTTCAAAGGCAGGAAGCGACTCGCCGAAAAATCCTGCACCAAGAACAGTGCCAACCAGAAAGAAAAGTCCATCAATTTTTAGACTGGCTACTGATACAAGTGAAGTACCCGGGCAATAACCTCCGACTATGAATCCAACGCCCATTATAAGTCCGCCAACAATTCCCGGCCATAAGAAAGTCTGGGTTACGGATATTTGCGCAAAATCGAGCAAGCCAACAGCAGCCGAAAGGAAAATCAATATCGCAGCAACTATAATAGCTGTAAACATTGTCTTCAGAACAGTCATATCTTTCAGATAAAACTGGGCTGCAAGCCTTCTTGAGTCGCCAAAACCCGCCAATTCAAGCGAGACCCCAAAACCGATACCGATGAGAACAAACACGGCGTATCCGCCGAATTTTCCGAGAACTGCAATAACATCTATAGGTAACATAACAGAATAATTTTCTTATTAATAAAAACAGATCAGGTTAATTTTGATTCAGCCCACAGCCGGCGGACAAAATAAGCTACGGCATAACCGCCGATAAAAACGCTGAACATAAATGCCCAGCTGCCAAGCGAAAGAACCGCACCGCCAGATAATGCCTGCCCGGAAGTACACCCGCGTGCGAATCTTGCGCCGTATCCCATGATGAGTCCGCCTATTAAAGCAAAAATGAGCCGCTGTACATTTGAAATCTGGGGACCTTTGAATATTTCTACTTTTAGCCTGCCGTTATACCATGCTGATATCATACCTCCCGCGAATGTGCCAATTAATAAAAATACACTGGCATGATCCAGCGGATTGGTATCACCTGCACCCATTACAGCAAAAGTGCTTACAACATCAACATGTGTCTGCCATATCAGCTTAGTAAGCGCAACATGAATGCGGCTTATGGCGCCTGATGCTCCTAACCCGCTGTGAGTAAGTGCGTACGCGCTGAACAGTACCACGCCGAGTATGGCACCGGCAAAATATGGATTCTTAAATGGTTTTGGTTTCTTTTTCATGACAAATATGAATTTAAAAATTATTTTTCTGGACCCTGAAGCGGATCATGTTTGTATCCCAGCTCTTCCCAATTGAAACGGCCTCCGGGTGAGTGGCAATCAGTACATGTTAACGCATTTTTGCTTGTTGTTACCATGTGTGTGATCGGCCAGTACATTTTGGTTTTGGCAAAACCAAATTTACCACTATAAGGTAAGTTGCTAAGCTTAGCGCCTATTTCCAATGCGTAACTCCAGTTGAATTTTGTCCAGTAGCCGCCCTCACCGCTTGTTAACGGAGGAATAATAATGTTATTCACAACATCATAAGGCTGTGTAGCATGGTGAACCTTAAAGGGCCATATCTTTGATCTCTCGTCACTTCGTGAACCTATAGGTTTATTCATGTAATGTTCAGTTTCAGCATCAAGCTTATCGCCTAAAACATATCTCTCCATTTTTCCACTAAACCATGCATAGGTAGGTATAACACCTTCTTCGTACTGAAATTCACCTTTTATTTTCAGGTATTCATGCGGTGAGTCTACTCTGGTTGAGTCACCCGCTTTTGACCAGTCCCAGATCATTTTTGTTGGAAGCTTTCTTGCGAACTCGGGTATATGGCATGTTTGACATGCAATACGTGATGTATGCTTATTTAGACGAGGTTCTTTATGTGGTGCTTCTGTGTGGCATTTCTCACAGTTGAACCTGAGCGCGTTGGTTTTTTCTGTGTAAGTAGTATTAACTTTCCCCGAGATCTTATGCTCGTGAGTTGTATGGCAATCAACACACTGGAAATTCAGTTTGCCCATGTGGAAATCAAGCTCCTGGTTTGCATTGATGAGTGATTCATCAAGGTCGCCATGCTTCACGCCCATTCCCCCGCCGCCGCTGAAGTGGCAAATACCGCAGTTCTCGCGTGCAGGTCGGCGAACGCTGCCGGCTACAACTTTAAGGTTTACATTTTTATTAGGCATACCGCTTTTTGTCTTAACATAAGTTCCTGAGCCGTCATGGCATACCAGGCAATCAACGTTTTCCTGTTTGGTGAAATCAAAATTCGCATCGCTCCAGCCATAACCTGCATGGCATGTTGTACATGAAGCCCAGTTACCTACAATACTGATGCAAAAGTTATTTACCTGGTTCTTTTTACCCAGCAGCATAGTTTTGCCGTTTCTTTCAACATCACCGCTCTCCCAGGTCCAGTGTGCAGTTTTCATTACTTCATCAGCGCTCTTAGGGTGGCACTCAAGACACCTGCGGGTAACCTTCTGCGGTGAATCTATTGAGTCCTTAAAATAAGCGCTGTGATCCAGGTGCGGAAGCACGCGTCCTTCAAGCGGATTAAGCGGCTTGGGCACCTGGTTGTTATCAGTCCGGGAATCTTTGTTGCAGGAACTAACAGCCAGCAACAATATAAGGGCCGTTACAACATGCATCAACAAATAGCGCATAGAGTTTGTAGTTATCATATCTGATTCAATGTATAATATTTTATGACCGGATTGCACATTATCATATTCCTGCTTAACATAATTCACGACTCTTCATTTTCACTAAAGTTCCTTTATATTTTAATACTTCCATGTTAATGATAAATGGAACAGCATTGTCTGGAGCGAAGAAGTACTGCTGTTATATTCCGAGGCAATTGTGCTTGGATTGGATGCAACCTGCTCTTTATTTAATGCCATTTCATATGCAAAGTTCACTGCAAACTTTGGTGAAAGGTTCAGCGTTCCGCCTGCCATTACATGATTTTCTACTATTGCCGGAAATACAGGGAACACTGTTGTTTCGGGAACCGGGTTAGTACCGTAAGTATAGCCTAAACGGAAAGTGAACATTTTTGAAAGATCATACTCGCCGCCTGCGTGAATGATATAAGAATCTTTCCATTCCAGCGGGAAGCTGAGTGTAAACGCGCCAGTGTTGCCCATCATTCTGTTAATGTTGGCATTCTCGCCGCCTGTCATGCTGAGCTCCATTTTTTCAAATGCTTTTTTTCAGTTCAGCCATTCAAAATCCATACCGAAACGGAATTTCTTACTCGGGGCAGCGTATGAAAAACCGAATGATATCTGCTGCGGCATTGAAAGCTTGTTTTCAAGATCATAAGTAGCTTTTGCGCCTAATGAGAGATCAATTCCCATTTGTGTAAATGCCGTCATTGCGGAATCCATTGCCTGCTGCTGTGTGATACCCGGGTAATTTGTCATGTAACCCATTAGAACTCTGCCAAATGCGTCATTCATCTGGTAGGTCATATCCATATCAGCTTTACCGTTCTTGTATGTGAGGTCAACCGGCAAAGTGTAACTTAAACCGAGCGAGAACATATCATTCACTTTGTAAGCAAGTCCTATTTTACCCCCAAAACCAAATGCTGTAAGATCGCTCATATTTGCATAAGCGGTAACTTCGCTGTAACCCAGGCCGCCCTGTAACGGCGGAGCGGAAAACATCTGGCCGAAGGTCATACCGGTCTGCGGATTAACAACACCTTTGAGTTCGTTTGGTGATAAACTGTACGGCATACGGAAATCCATCATGCTGTAATACATATGAGCTGAAAATCCTGCAGAGAAGTTTTTGCTGAATTTATATGATAGAGAAGGTCCGCCCTGCATAACTGCGAATTTTGAATAGTATTCCTGCTGAACATAATTGCCTGCGGAATCTTTAAATAGCTGGTGGTTCAATTTGAAATCCGAACCCATACCGCCATTTGTAAAGAAACCGAGTCCTATTGTTAATTTGGATTTTTTTGGAGTGTATATTACTCCCAGTGAAGGAAGCGGGTAAGCAGCTGAATTACCTTCAGCATCGTTGATTGTATTGGTGAATTTTAGTTTAGGTATCATCATGGAAAAATCAGCGTCCAGCATATTTTCCTTTAAGAATGAAATTCCTGCCGGGTTTGTCATTAAAAGGCTTGTGTTATCAAAGAATCCCGTTGATACCCCGCCCCTGCCTGTGGTTTTTGCATCAAAACCTATGAGCCTTGTTCCGTTCTGTGAATAAGCTTCAGTTAAAACCAGTAGAGAAACCAATAGTATTAAAATGTTTTTCATATAGATAGTATTGTTTGTTTAGATGTCATTTTTTTATATGATATTAGTCGCTATTAGCAACTAAATGATATACAAAAATAATATGTTCAGCCTGCGATAAAATATGTCCTGTATCAACGTGAAATATGATATTTATCGTTTTGGTTGCCTATAGCAACTGTCTTCTGCATACCCTACCCGCGGACTTGACTTTTCAGACAAAATTAATTAAGTTGCCATTAGCAACTAATTAAAAGTTTTTTTTGTTATGAATTTTATGAAAAACACCAAACTAAAGGTTCACATTCTGATTCTGGCAGGTTTGTTTGCTGTATTGCTTGCTTCCTGCGGCAAAAAGGAAGATAAATCAGTGAATTACAATACACCGGGAAATCAGAATACGGGCATGCAGAACCCGGTTACAAATAATAACCAGAAAACCAATCCCGAGCCGGTTAAAAAAGAAAATATCAATAAAGAAAATAATACAAAAGGAACGACTAAAATGGTACATTTAACAGCAGCAGAATTCAAACAAAAGGTATTCAATTACGAAACACAGAAAGAGTGGAAATTCACAGGCGATAAACCCGTCATTATCGATTTCTACGCTGACTGGTGCGGACCCTGCAAAATGGTAGCGCCGGTTCTCGAAGAACTTTCTAAAGAATATGACGGCAAGGTACAGATATATAAAGTAGATACAGAAGCAGAGCAGGAACTCGCATCAGTATTCGGAATACGCAGTATTCCTTCTATACTCTTCATTCCGATGGATGGCAAACCTCAGATGTCAATGGGTGCATTGCCGAAGGAAAGCTTCGTAAAAGCTATAAACGATATATTACTTGTTAACTAACAAATTAAAAATAAGATCATGAAAAAGAATATGGGCTCAACAGATAAGATCATAAGAATAGTGATCGCCATAGCGGTATTTGTTCTGTATTTCACGGGGACAATTCAGGGCACGCTTGGAATTATACTGATGGTATTTGCAGTTATATTTGTATTAACAAGTTTAATAGGCTCATGTCCGCTTTACCTGCCTTTTGGACTCAGTACATTAAGGAAAAAACTAAAGGGTTAAAAGCATTATGATTGATAAATACGTAAAGAACAAATTTCTTAAATTAGGAATATATGGCATTATAGGCGGTTTGATAGGGTATGCCTACTATTATTATGTAGGATGCTCAAACGGCTGCCCTTTGAGCTCTAACTGGTACATTACTACCGGGTATGGTTTCGCTTCAGGATTGCTGCTTGGGCTTCCGCCTAAGAAAAAGCCTGAAGATTCCGGTGAGACTGCCGCATAATTTTTCAGATGAGCGCAGCATTCATTATATACTTTATCGCATTATAAAATAAGGCCTGTATTTTACAGGCTTTTTTTATACCCTGTATCCCAAACTCCAGTTTGGGATACAAAATTCTTGATCTCCGGTCTCCGCAGAATCTCCTTTTAAGGGACTCTGCGACAATTCCAAAACAAATTCGTGAAATTCATGGCTATGACTTTTAACCCTGTTTCCCAAACTCCGGTTTGGGAAACCTAAAGCACGCTATCACTCTGATTTTATCATCACCAAAATCATCTTAAATGCTGCAATAGCCTTTAAAGAGTGCGGCTGACCTGCCGGCATTACAATTGCCTCTCCCCCGTGCAGTAAATAGGGCTTACCTGAAATTGTTATCTCAGCTTCGCCATCTGTTATCTGCACGAACGCGTCAAAAGGAGCGGTATGTTCGCTCAGCCCTTCGCCTTTGTCAAATGCAAATAGTGTAATATTTCCGCTGCTCTTTTTAAGCAGTACTTTACTGACCACTGCACCAGATTGGTATTTAAGCAGTTCATTCAGATTCATACTTACTGGTTCAGATTCCATGGATTCATTCATATTTAATTGTTTTTATTTATGCTCAAATATACTCTTTTGCCCGGTTTTATCAATTGACTTACATCAAGTTCAGCAAATAAAAAAACCCGTCTGTTAAAGACGGGTTTTTATGTAAATGTTCAATAAGTTTCTCAATCAATTAACTATTAAACAATCCTTTGTAACACTTATTTTTTAGAAAATTCGCCATCGGCTTTTATTCTGACTTCATCGCTTATCGCAAAATCAGGAAAAGTTGAGCCGATATTGAAGTCTGATCTCTTAAGTGTTCCTAGTATCTGTAAACCGGCAACATCTGCATTATTTGCCATCGGGTTCTGTATGGTTCCTCTGTGAATAAGCTCAACTGTAATTTCTTTGGTAATACCGTGCATCGTTAAATTACCTTTCAGCTTGAATTGCTTATCCCCGGTTTTTTCGATCGAAGTGCTCTTGAATGTCATAGTCGGATATGTAGCAGCGTCGAAAAAGTCGGCTGATTTTAAATGCTTATCACGGGCTTCAATCCCGGTATTAATAGTATTGATATCAGCTGACATTTCAATAACCGCATCGCTGAAATCAGCCTGGGAAGATGTTACTGTCACATCAAAAGTTGTGAAGTAGCCTGTTACATCGGCAATTGATAAATGGGTTACTACAAATCCCAGCTTTGAGTGGTTTGGATCCTGTTTCCAAACAGACTGAGCATTGAGGTTAAATGTAAAAAATACAGCAATTAAAGCAAGAATCAGTGAAATTTTTTTCATGACTAAGTAGTGTTAGTTTAAAAATGGTGGTTAGTTCTTATGTGTTGTAACACACTTATCCAAATGTGAGTTCCAACATACATTTATTTATTCAATAATTGTACTTAAATTAGTTCTTTAATCATAAAAGTTAAATAATGGATATAGACAAAGCGACTTTAACAATGATCGAAAATCTGGAGAAAAACACAGGAAAATCTCTGGAGGAATGGGTTAAGATAGTGCAGAAGGAAAAATTCGCCAAACACGGTGAGATGATCAAATTCCTTAAAGAAAAGCATAAGTTAACTCATGGCTACGCCAACCTGGTGGCACATAAGTCAAAAGGTTCAGATGCCGGGTCAGCTGAAAATAAAGATTCACTCATAGATGCACAGTACAAAGGGAAAGAGCATTTTCTTCCGGTATACGAAAAGCTGATGACTGAGATCAGAAAATTCGGGAAAGATATAGAAACATCTCCTAAGAATGCATACGTAAGCCTGCGCCGGAAAAAACAATTTGCCTTGCTTCAGCCTGCAGCTAAGACCAGGTTTGAAGTTGGAATTATCCTTAAAGGTCAGGCTGCAAAAGGAAGACTTGAAGAAATAAAAACTGCCAATTCAATGTGCAGCCATAAGATCAATATTACTGATATAAATGATATTGATAAAGAAGTTATTGACTGGCTGAAAAAGGCATATGAAAATGCAGGATGATAAATTATAACCATAACATAAAATGATCAAAAAGGAAATTCTGCAATACAACAACAAACAAAGCGCAGCTGATAAGAAGATCTGTAATTTACTTGCTGAGGAAATAGATAAAAAGCTGCCGAAAGCCGAGAATAAAATATGGCACGCGCACCCCGTATGGTTTATTGATGGAAATCCGGTTGCCGGATACCACAAGCTTAAGGATTGTGTAAGGCTGCTCTTCTGGAGCGGTCAGTCATTTGATGAACCCGGTTTGAAGCCTGAAGGTTCATTCAAAGCCGCAGAAAAGAGATATACATCTCCCGATGAAATTAAAGTCACCCACCTGAAACGCTGGCTGAAAAAAGCGAAAGATATCCAGTGGGATTACAAAAATATTGTTAAACGTAAAGGTAAGTTGGTTAGATTAAAATAGATTCATGATCCGTCTTCGGAGAGTCTCCTGCAAGGGACTCTCCGAAAAATCCATGAATAATTAGTTAAAATCGTGGTTAATCTTTTCCCACAAAGTCACCTTTGAAACGATAATCACCCGTAAACCGTTAAGATTTTTACCTTTAATATTTTCAATAAATCAATTAGTTTTGGTTTCTCAATCACAAAAATTTTGTAGATTCATTCTACGGCAAAAAGCCGTTTATCTTCATTTAACTGGAAATTATAAATTTAAACTATAATCTATATTATTTATGGAAAACAATAATAACGGTAAATGCCCGGTAACGCGGGCTAATGGATTTGCGGGTGCCGGAACAAGTAACCGCGACTGGTGGCCAAACCAGTTAAGACTTAATGTACTACGCCAGCACTCAGAACTCTCCGACCCTATGGGAAAGGACTTTAACTACCCCGAAGCCTTTAAAAGCCTTGATTACCAGGCTATAAAAGAGGACCTGAAAAAGCTTATGACTGATTCACAGGACTGGTGGCCGGCAGATTTTGGACACTACGGTCCCCTGTTTATACGCATGGCATGGCACTCGGCGGGCACATACCGCACAGGCGATGGCCGCGGCGGAGCCGGACAGGGACAGCAGCGTTTTGCACCTTTAAACAGCTGGCCGGATAACGCGAACTTAGATAAAGCGCGCAGGCTGATATGGCCCATCAAACAGAAGTACGGAAAAAAAATATCATGGGCTGACCTGATGATACTTGCAGGTAATGTTGCGCTTGAATCAATGGGATTCAAAACCTTCGGTTTTGCAGGCGGCAGAGAAGATGTATGGGAACCCAACCAGGATGTTTACTGGGGCAATGAAACCAAATGGCTTGAAGGCGATAAACGCTACACCGGTGAGCGCGATCTTGATAATCCCCTTGCGGCAGTTCAAATGGGATTGATATATGTAAACCCCGAGGGTCCTAACGGAAATCCTGATCCGGTTGCAGCGGCACGCGATATCCGCGAAACATTTGCGCGTATGGCTATGAATGATGAAGAAACCGTCGCGTTAATTGCAGGCGGTCATACATTCGGTAAAACCCACGGTGCCGGTGATGCATCAAATGTCGGCGCAGAGCCCGAAGGCTGTGATATTTCCGAGCAGGGCTTAGGCTGGATGAGCAAATTCAATTCAGGCAAAGCAGGCGATACTATTACAAGCGGACTTGAAGTTACATGGACATCAACCCCCACAAAATGGAGCAATAATTTCTTCTGGAATTTATTTGGATATGATTGGGAGCTAACACAAAGTCCCGCAGGCGCAAAACAATGGACTCCAAAGAACGGCGCAGGCGCAAATTCAATTCCCGATGCGTTTGATAAAGATAAAAAGCATGCGCCAATGATGCTTACAACAGATCTTGCATTAAGATTTGACCCGGCATACGAAAAATTTTCGCGGAGATTCTTCGAAAATCCCGATGAGTTTGCTGAAGCTTTTGCACGTGCATGGTTTAAGCTCACACACCGCGATATGGGTCCCCGCGCACGCTACCTTGGACCCGAAGTGCCGGAAGAAGTACTCATCTGGCAGGATCCAATCCCTGCGGTTGACCATGTATTGATTGATGAAAGCGATATTACCGCACTGAAGGCAAAAGTAATGTCTTCAGGTCTCCCGGTATCACAGCTTGTATCCACAGCATGGGCATCGGCATCAACATTCCGCGGCTCAGATAAACGCGGCGGTGCAAACGGCGCGCGTATCAGATTGGCGCCGCAGAAAGATTGGGCTGTTAACAATCCGACTCAGCTTAAGAAGGTACTCGAAACTCTCGAAGGCATTCAGAATGAATTTAACGCTTCGCAAAAAGGCGGCAAAAAAGTTTCGCTTGCCGATCTTATTGTGCTTGCAGGCAATGCCGCAGTTGAAAAAGCAGCAAGTGACGCGGGATACAGCGTTAAAGTTGATTTCACCCCCGGCAGAATGGACGCATCACAGGAACAGACTGATGTTGAATCATTTGCATTCTTAGAGCCCGCTGCTGACGGTTTCCGCAATTATTTAAAGACCAAGTTCTCGGTCTCGACTGAAGAATTGTTGGTTGATAAGGCGCAGCTGCTTAACCTGACAGCCCCTGAAATGACCGCGCTTGTTGGCGGCATGCGGGCATTGGGAGCAAACTATGACGGCAGTAAACACGGAGTGTTTACCAAACGCGCTGAACAGCTCACAAATGATTTCTTTGTGAACCTGCTTGATATGGGAACCGTTTGGAAAGCTACAGACGATACAAATGAAGTATTTGAAGGCAAAGACCGCAAAACGGGCGAGCTTAAATGGACAGCCACAAGGGCTGATCTTATCTTCGGCTCAAACAGTGAGCTTCGCGCTCTCGCCGAAGTCTACGCCAGCGATGACGCAAAGGAAAAATTCGTTAACGACTTTGCCGCAGCATGGGTAAAGGTAATGAATAACGATAGGTTTGATGTGAAGTAGAAAACTGTGGTGTCTGGTGTGTACCCCACACTTATATAAATTAAAGCACCCGTAAGCAATTGCGGGTGCTTTTTTTATTAGCGAATTCCCACCTCAATGACTACAAAGAAATTACCACAATATGTATATTTGCCTTCATTACCGGATGCTACTACAATAAAACTTAGGACTAAGAATTAAACAACAATTATGAGAAAAGTAATTGCGGCATTCAATATGACACTTGACGGATATTGCGACCATACCTCAGGCATTCCGGCTGATGAGATACATTTTCACTACGCAAAGCAGTTGGAGAAAGCGGGAGTGATTTTGTATGGCAGAACAACTTACCAGCTAATGGAGTATTGGCGTGATGTTCTGGCAAATCCCACAGGTGAAAAACATATGGATGATTTTGCCGCTGCAATGGATAAGGTCCCGAAGCTTGTATTTTCGCGTACTTTAAAAAATGTTGATTGGGCAAGCGCAAGGCTCGCCACCCGCGGACTTGCCGATGAAGTGCGTGAGCTGAAGCAACAGTCAGGTAAGGACATATATGTATCGAGTCCGAGTTTAATTATACAATTAACACAACTCGGCATGATAGATGAGTATCAGCTTTGCATTCACCCTGTAATAGCAGGCAGCGGGCTGCCGTTATTTAAGAATATAACGGATAAGATCATACTTAAGCTCACTAACACAAAAGTATTTGATTTTGGCGGGGTAATACTTTATTATGATCCGGCTTAGATGAATAAACATTTGAGAGAAATTGAATTTTTTCACACTCGCGTCTGTCTATAGTTGTATTTCACGTGCGATACCTACGGCATCGCTAAAGCTTTTCTGCAAGGTTGTTATAAATGTGGAATCCCTACGGGATTCATACTTTCAGAGAAAATGATATTCAACCTATATAAAAACCTTGTCGGAATTGAATTACATATAAACATGAAAAGACGCCGTAGGCGTCACATTTTTGTAAAGAATAAAATAATAACAAATTCGACACCGCTCCGAAGGAGCCCCTTTGGGGTAGGTGTCGCACATGAGATAATATAAAATCTTTTTTGGTGTTCTCAGCAACAAAGAAGATCATATTTTTAAAAACAAATTGTCGCTGGTCAATAAAGTTATCACCGGCGCGGAGTAACCAAATGAAAGCACAGGGAAAAACAGTCAAAGAAATATTATCAAACGTACCCGAAGAAAGGCATGAAGCTTTTAACAAACTGCATAATGTTATTGTTAAAAATCTGCCAAAGGGATTTGAAGCGGGCATAAGTTACGGCGGACTTGGTTACGTGGTACCGCATAAACTATACCCCGCCGGTTACCACTGCAAACCCCCTGAGCCGCTTCCGTTTGCAGGCATCGCTTCGCAAAAAGACTCAATTAATTTTTACCATATGGGCATTTATGCTGATCCCAAATTATTAAAATGGTTTGTCACTGAGTATCCCAAACACAGCAAACATAAACTTGATATGGGCAAAAGCTGTGTGCGTTTTAAGAAGATGGATGATATTCCCTATAAGCTGATTGGTGAACTGATGAAAAAAATGAGCGCAAAGGATTGGATTGAGATGTATGAGGCGAATTATAATCCTAAGTCAAGGAAGAAAAAGTAATTGATCTCATTGTTGAATCAAGAAAGAGAAATTTAACAAAAAGCACCTGTATCTATTACGGGTGCTTTTTTATGAATTAGAATTATGTATTTAATCCTTTAAAGTGTGAAAGCAATCGGTTAATTTCGCTGTAAATGTTAATGTAATATGTCAGACCATCAGCACCACGACCACCACCATCCGCATACCCATGAGCACAATCATGATCATAACCACGGGCACAGCCATGATGACCATTCAGGTGAGCATGAAGTGCGCACACGCTGGGTTGTTTACCTTACTGCCGGCACAATGGCAGTTGAAATATTTTTCGGTTACTGGACAAACTCAATGGCACTGCTTGCCGATGGCTATCACATGGCAAGCCATGTTTTCGCATTAGGCTTAAGCTGGGCTGCATATATTATTGCGCGCAAATATTCCCGCTCAGAAAAATACTCATTCGAAAAACGTAAGCTCCTGGCACTTTCAGGCTACACAAGTGCAATTGTGCTGGTGGTAATAGCGGTG
Organism: Ignavibacteria bacterium; assembly: GCA_030835085.1. Lineage (GTDB taxonomy): Bacteria > Bacteroidota > Ignavibacteria > Tepidaquicellales > OLB5 > OLB5. The sequence continues at coordinate 466 of JAUQWQ010000002.1, read as the reverse complement.
ATAATGGCAATTGAATCTATTGACAGGTTTTTTAACCCGGTTGAAATTAAATTTGGCGAAGCAATTATAGTAGCCGTTATTGGATTGGGAGTAAATGCGCTCAGCGCCGTTTTCCTGCATCACGGGCATGAACACCATGACCACAATATACGCTCCGCTTACCTGCACGTTCTTGCCGATGGGCTTACGAGTGTAACTGCGATAGTAGCATTAACAGCCGGTATGTTCTACAATTTGTACTCGCTCGATAGCATTTCGGGGATGATAAGCTCTGTGGTAATTACTAAATGGTCATACGGACTCATAAAGGACTCAGGCAAAGAGTTGGTTGACTTCGTGAAGAAGCCGCATTAAAAATAACATTGTTTAACATGTAAGTTAACGCCGAAAGGTTAAAATTTTAATTTTTCTTTAGGATGTACTCAAACTTTGAATCTAAATTTCACGATATAAAGCTTAAAATTAC
>JAUQWQ010000033.1 GCA_030835085.1 Ignavibacteria bacterium | reverse complement strand
TATAAACCAACGGGCGCAGCGGCAACCATAGAAACAATTTTAGAGCAGTTGGGTAAAGATGTTAAGCTTGCCCGGAAGGGTCCATACAGCTGGGAAGTTGAAGAAGGCACTGCGAAGATATTCATTAATTACAACCAGGATGGATTCATTGTATGCGATAGTTTGTTATGCATGCTTCCCAAAACAAACATTGCGGCAATGTATGAATTTTTGCTGAGGGAAAATTACACGCTTGAAGGTATGATGTTCAGCGTGAATAACCAGGATGTGATACTTTCAACATTCATTTTCGACCAGTACTTAACGTATGAAACGGGACTTGAAACAATGAAGACACTCTTTGCCAATGCCGATAGGTATGATACACTGCTAATAGAGCAGTACGGCGCGCAGGCAAGAGTGACGGATGAATCATAGTTACAGGTTTACAGGTTGCAGGCTACAAGTTTTAACCCGGCTGAAGATGCCGGGTTTTTTGTTGTTAAAAACTTTTCAACACTAGGTCACAAAGAAGAGCTGAAAGAGAAAATAACCGTAACATATAGCATAAGCATTTTATAACATAAATCCTTATTTTTGCTAAATTAATCTTCCAAAATTCATTTTTAACAACTATGAAAAAGTATATATCATATATTATTCTATTAATAATACTTTCGGGCTCGGCGTTATCATGTACAAAAAAAAGCGATGATACCGGGAAGAATGATAAATCACAACAAACAGGTGAAGTATCACAGAACAAATCAGCCGGGCGTACTGTAAGCGATACGGTTTTCTTCGGCAGGTGGGATGGCAAACGTGTGATAGTGGATGATTATTATAAATACAATTCCAACGAGTCACTGCGTGACTCAACCGGCGAGGGCTACGATAAGTACGGCAGCAGGCTGAAGGATATCATCGGCAAATACCAGAAGTATGATGAGAAGCAGGTTGAATATTTTTTTGATGATTTTAAGCCTGAGTTTGCAGATTACACAAGCTTTAAAAAAAGTGATAAAGTTTATGTTTCGGCATCATCCGGCGTATATACTGCGGAAGTTACAGGATACTATATCAACATGGATGATATGATAGGTGCCGGTACAATTTTTTACGCAATAGTTACGCCAACTGCGGGAGCAAAGTTTGAAGAAAACGAAATTGTTGTATGTTCCTTCAACAATAATATGAGCGCGGTGAACAGAAAAGGGGTTACAAATCAAACAATAATAGATGATTTCAAAAAACTTGTTATGCCGAAATTAAAAGGTGTAACAATATCAGAATATAACGATAAAGGCGAGCCAAGAACCGTACCGCTTACAAAAATATCGAATGAAGATATTAAAATATTTGAAGGAAGCTTTACGGCCAAAGGTAAAAATGAATTCCTTGTAAGCGTAAGGCTGCAGAATGATTTCACTAATTTCACATCATTTATATATGTTATGGATGGCGAAGGCAAAGTGATCTCTGAGTTCATTCCATTGGCTGTGAATAACTTCACTTTCAGCATGGCCGAAGGCGTTGTTGATATGAACGGCGACGGAGTGTTTGAGGTCATAACTTACGATGGCTACTACGAAGGCGGCGGATATAACCTGAATAAATATAACGGCGGTTTGTGGAAAGCGCTGACTACAGGATTTGTGTTTGGAGTCTAAACGTGAAACGTGAAATGTGAAACGTGAAATGTGAAATGTCATCCCGCTAAGAAGAAGCGCGGGACCGGCAGAAAACGCCGGAACGGGAAATGTGAAAAGTTATTCTAAGAGTTGGGTTTCGTGCTGCTCAACCTGGCTAAATTATATTGTTTCAAATACGGGTATTTATTCTATAATTATTATACACAGTAATATTTTTAATGGGAAAAATTAACAGAAGGCAGTTCATGAAGCTTGCAGGTTCATCGCTTGCTATCGGTGCGATGGGATCGGCGTTCCCTTCACTATACAGGTTCAAAGAGATCGCAGGCGGACTTGATAAGTTCGAGCACGTTGTTGTGCTGATGATGGAAAACAGGTCGTTTGATAACCTGCTTGGATATCTGTACACACCACAGGACCCGCCGCCGAATAACCAGCCGTTTGAAGGCGTTGCATATCATAACCTTTCCAACCCTATACCGCCGTACGCTGATTCATCTTTTATGGGGAGTGTTCCGGTATATAAAGATTCTATAATGAATAATCCCAACCCTGACCCGGGTGAAGAATACCCGCATATGAACACATCGCTTTTCGGTACAGTTTTGCCTGATACAAACCGCTTTGTTGATGCATGCGATATGGTGAGTCCCTGGAACCTGCCGGAAACACTGCCAACAACCTATCCCATGAATGGATTTTTGACAGACTATATAAACAACTTTAAGGCAACACAGGGCAGAATGCCGACATACAGCGAATATAAAATAATAATGAGCTGCTTTCCCCCTGAAGTTGTACCTGTAATAAGCACACTTGCAAAAGGGTTTGCAGTTGCCGATCACTGGCACTGCGCAGTACCATCGCAGACTTTCTGCAACCGTTCCTTTTTAAACAGCGCGCAATCGAACGGGTACGTTACAAATTCCTGCCCCGATGGATATACCAAATGGCAGAAAAATACATCTGAAACGATATTTGAACGCCTGCAAAACCGCGGAAAGAACTGGAAGCTGTATTTTGATCACCTCGATGTTTTCCCGATGAGTATGCTTATTCATTTTAATGCGCTAAGGCAGTATGCGCCAACTCATATCTGCGGTATGGATTCATTTTTTGATGACTGCCAATCAGGCAGGCTGCCTGAATATACATTCATTGAGCCAAGGATGATGTTCTTCCATAATGATGAGCATCCGCCGGCACCGCTTATAGGGAATGAAGCCATCACAATTTTCCCGTCATCGGTCACACCGGGCGAAAAGCTGATACACAAAGTATATAATGCCATCAAGAATTCACACAGCTCTGTTGGCAACAACTGGCAGAATACTCTTTTCATAATTACATTTGATGAAGCAGGCGGTACCTATGACCATGTTCAGCCTCCGGCTGCTGTGCCGCCGGGCAATACATCGGTAAATGAAATGGATTTTCAGTTCAACCGCCTTGGGATCAGGGTTCCGGCAATACTTGTATCGGCTTACATCAACAGCGGAACCGTTATCAGCGATCAGCTTACGCATACATCAGTGATAAAAACGCTATCGAACAAATGGAATCTCGGGAACCTGACGCAGCGCGATCTTAATTCGCCATCGCTTGAAGGTTACTTAACCCGCTCAGAGCCCCGCAATCCAGCTGACTGGCCAAGCACCTTCCCGAGGCAGGAAAAAATACTGGGTGATAAGGATTTCTTCCTGGATAAACCGCTGACAGGCTTTCAGAAAGATTTTATCGGGCTTGCAAACTCACTTGCATACGGCTCAAACACGGTGCCCGCGGGAATAAACACAATTGGCGAGAGCCTATCATTTTTAAAAGAGATAATAAAAATTCTAAAGGTATCATACTCATGTTAAAATACAGGCTGCTGCTTTTACTTCTGATATTGTTCACCACTGTTATTTATTCACAAAGGATAAAGTGGGAAGAAACGTTTATAGATAAAGATATATCGGGCCGCGGGTGGAAACTTGTGAACAATGATAAAGGCTCCGCCGATATTGAGCTGTATTCCGCATTCGAGCTTTTCGGGCTTGGCAGCCAGGCAGCACATGCGGGCAATTACTTTTTTAAAATGGGATTTGAGAACCTGAACCGTTTTAATATGATAGATGACTGGATAATCACCCCAAAACTTTTTGATATTCACGAAGGTGATTCAATTTCTTTCTGGTGCGGCGCGGTTGACAGGCAGTTTAAGGATTCGCTTAAGGTATGGATATCGGTAACTGACGATAGCTTACCAAGGTTTGTTATGATAGATTATTTTAAGGTCCCGGGTCCGGTGGGAAGCTGGCATAAAAAATCCTATGACCTATCGCAATATGCGGGCAAAAACATTTTCCTGGCAGTGAATTATTACATCAAAGATGCAGGTGCATTCGGTCAATCATCTGATGTAGTGTGGATAGATCATTTCACGCTGACGGGCAAAGGATTCGGCAGTGTACAGCCGGCGGAATACAGGCTGTACCAGAATTTCCCCAACCCGTTCAATCCAGCTACGGGCATCAGCTTCAGCATTGCGGCCGATTCACGAGTAACAATAGATCTATACAACACTGTGGGCCAGTTGGTAAGGCAGCTTGTAAATGCAGATTACAGTAGCGGCACATATACAATTAATTTTGATGGTTCAGATCTGGCAAGCGGAGTTTATTTTTACAGGATAACAGCGGGTGATTTCAGTGACGAGAAGAAAATGGTGCTTGTGAAGTAAAACTTTCTCCCGCTTCCAGCGGCAGAAAGTCAAAAGGCAAAAAACAAAAAGCAAAAATTGTGAAACGTCATCCCGCTAAGCGGAAGCGCGGGACCGGCTAAAATCGCCGGAATGTGAAACCTTCCTTCACTCCGTTCAGTAAGGCAGGCGTGAAACAATAGACGTGTAGTAAAATATTAAGCGCTATTTTTCAAAGCAGAAAAAAATCAATTAAAAACAAACAATATGAAAACTACCTTCAGAATTTTAACTGCGTTATTTGTACTTACGGTTGTTTTACAGGATTCATATTCACAAAAAATTGACGGATGGTTTAAGGCCGGCAGTAAACCGGAATCCTATGAATGGGGAAAGGCTGATGAAAAATATAATGATGGCACGGCTTATTATCTGAAATCGATAGAGCCGGCAATAGACGGTTTCGGGACAATTATGACATACATAATGCCCGAACAATATTCAGGCAAACGCATCCGGCTGTCAGGGTATGTGAAAAACGAAAGCATAACCGGCTGGGCAGGAATGTGGATGAGAGTAGACGGCACGGATAAAAATAAATCGCTGGCGTTTGATAATATGAGCAAGCGTCCGATTACGGGAACTAATGACTGGACCAAACATGAAATTGTTCTAGATGTTGCCCCCGAAGCGATAGGTATAGCATACGGCTTTCTGGTAAACGGGACAGGCAATGCGTGGTTTTCCGGTTTCAAGCTGGAAACAGTTGGCAATGATGTACCTACCACCGATATGAATAAATAATTGCTTTTTGAACAAGGGGTTACAACCCCTTGTTCTTATTACCGGCATAAAAATCTCTAAGTCACTGTTTTTGGATATGAAATAAATTACCATAAATTAATTCCTTATGAAATTAATTACCTAAACCATTGTTTTTGGAATCGTACATTGAGAACTATCTTTTCATAAAAACTATTTTTATTCATGAAAGGAGAAGTTAGCTATGTTAAACAAACTCGCAGTAACACTAATGTTTGTTCTGTTTATTTCGGCTGCAAATGCGCAGAGTAGTTCAGAAGCTGCTTCGCTGAACAGGAACATTAATTCAAGCGGCGGTTATGCACAATCCACAGCGGTTATAGGGTATCCCCCGTACAGCGATGTGTGGATAATGCACAGCTCCGCACCGGGCAGAAGCACTGCTGCAGAAACACATTACGTCTATCACGGTCCGTATTATTACGCAGTACTGCCGGGTGAATCATACGATCCATACGCTAAATATATTTCAGTGCATGAAAGGTGGTATGACCCCACAGCTGATGCAGCAATAGCAGAGGCTCCAAAGGCTCCCCACTTTGTGGTTTACAAAAATTACGTACGACCCTCTGAGAGGGAAGAAGTAGTTGTAAATTATCTTGAGCCGGCACCTGTAGTTACAACCAGGACCAATACAATAGTTGCACCTCATGGCGTGAACTATTATAAACCGCTGGTTGGTAATGAAAAAGTGCCGATTCGTGACTTCAGGACTGATATATGGAAGTATAAGGATTATACAGAAAAAAATACTGAACCGGACTACAATGCTTACAGCTTAAGCACTCTCTTCACAGAAGAAAGTGATTAAACCGAAAATAAAAATCATCAATAAAGAAAACAGCATAGCAGCAAACCGAAATAAACCAAAACCCCGGGGCTTGATGAAAGTTCCGGGGTTTTTTATGATTTCCATCAAGAACAAGGGGTTGCAACCCCTTGTTCTTGATATTCGGAGTATTTCGGCTTTAAGATCATGATCTTTGGCTTTGATGATCTTTACCGCATGATTTCTGATATTTTTTCAAGCAGCCAGTCTTTACTTGCTACCCCTGAGCCTTCAATATCAGAGATCATATTTTCAAACATAATATCCACCTCACCCAGTTTACATCTTGCAAGGAGTTGGAAATATTTGACAAAGCCGATATTGCTTTGCATGTATACATCTGAAACATTTTTATTGCTCTTTAAGTAAGCTTTGAAGGCATCGGCGCCGTAGAATATCTCATCTGTCATATTAAGCTCATAATATGCCATCAATTGCAGTCTTTTAAGTTCATAATTCAGCAGGAACGGGAGTCCCGTTATCAGGCTGATAATTTTCAGGGCGCTTTTATGGTCCCCGGTCCCGAATTTCAGGAATGCTTCGCTTAGTTTTCCCGCTGCGTACCTGTGCTCTTCGGGTACCTCAGGAAGATACCTGGCTGCATAATCTTTCATCCATTTAAAATCCTTTAAGATAAAAGCAATATATAGGGGGTTAAAATACTCCACTGAAGTATATGGGGCATCCGGGTATTGTTTATACAGATTTTTGGATAGACGGTATTTAATTATTTCAAATGATTCTTCGGTATATTTTTTATGATCCCTGCCCGACATTCCGTATTCTGTTCTTAACAGGATCGTCTGGAGGAAAAAAGATTTTTCGTAATCGCTGAAAAGATCTATACTATTAAGAAGGGTTTCTTTGAATGTATAATAACGTTCATCTTCGCTGTAATTAAGCTGCATGATAATAAACAGAAGATATACACAACTTGCCCTGGAATAAACATCGTTTTTCCGCTCAAGCATTTTCAGTAATACCGATAAATCCTGTCCTCTGAAAAAGTCAAGAAGCAGGTTGCCTTCCATGACTTTATTATGCCCCACGCTGAAAAAAATAAGATTGTATATATACCTCATTGAAAACGAAAGGAACTGGTGCAGAACGGTTTCCGAAAGCACATTCAGGTTTTCAATAGCTTCAACCGGTTTATCTTTCAGGAAAAGCAGGTTAAGCAATTCTACCCTTGAAAAATGATAGTTCTGGTAATATCGCCAGTCGATACCTGTTTCGGGAGAATTTAAAATTTCCTTTCTTATCCTTGCTTCGGCCATATCATACAGCCCTTTTTTCTTGCAAAGGTTAGCGAAGAAATACGTGTTAAGTCCGGGCTGTGTTTTCCATCCTTCAAGTGAAATGAACTGCTCAGCCATTTTGTACAGCTCAGAGAGCTGCATTTTAAGCAGGCTTTTGCCTGCCGGTTTGCCGTTTTTACCAAGCTGCACGGAAATTTTCTCCGCGGTAAAATTCCTGCCGGCAAAACCGGGATAATATTTTTTTAAGATCTTAAGTAACCCCGAAAGATCCCTGCCCGGACTGAAATAAGGCGATTCCACAAACTTCTGGAATTCCCTGAGTTCAATTTTTGTGAAAGTCTTAAGCAATTTTACCAGTTTGGAGTTTTGCATACTTATCGCTGAAATTTTCGTAACTTTTTTACCTTTCAAAAATGCATAATTTTTACCAGAACTGCAAGTTTTATGCGGGAATTGATGCCACTACTGATGGTTTTTTCGTAATTTCAGTGGAAATTTTTCTTTGTGCTGCTGTTTCAGGAAATATATATTAATGAAGGTTACAGTTAACCTGCTGAGCAAAAAAATCACTAATAATATTAACATTGATATGAAAATACTTCTAGCCATTATTTTTAATTTAACTTTACTTTCAGCTGCGATATTTTCACAGCAGGGATGGTATGAACAGCAATCATACATCAGCAACAACTGCGTTCATTACATACCCTCATCATCAACAGGCTACATGGCAAGTGATCTTGGGGTGATAAGGAAAACAACAAACTCCGGTGTAAACTGGGTAATACAGCAAAGCGGCGTAAGCAGTAATTTAAAAGGCATCTTTTTTATCAACACGCTTACAGGGTGGACTGTTGGACAGAGAATATTAAATACAACAAACGGAGGAAGCAGCTGGAGTGTTCAGTATGTTTCTCCTTTCCAGATGCGCTCGGTTTATTTTATAAACTCTCAAACAGGATGGGTAACGGCAGACCAGGGCAGCATTTATGCAACTACCGATGGAGGCGCAAACTGGTTCAGCCAAACAAGCCTGAGCACATACAATTTATATTCAGTTCATTTTATTAACGCGTTAACCGGGTGGATAGCAGGTGGAGAATCTATGCTTAACGTCCCGGTAATCAGGGTCACAACAAATGGCGGCACAAACTGGACCGCGCAAAGCTCACCTGTCAACAAAAGACTCAACGGAGTTCAGTTTATAAATTCAACTACAGGGTGGATAGCGGGTGATTTCGGCACAATACTGGTAACTGTTAACGGAGGTGTTAACTGGATTCAGCAGTCAAGCGGGACATCCAATTATCTTTCAGGTTTAAGTTTTCTGAATGCTCAGACAGGCTGGATATCAGGCGGAGGGCCCGGTACTATTCTGTTCACATCAAATAGCGGCAGCAACTGGTCTCAGCAGGGCAACAACGCGGTAAATATTCTGAGCTCCTTAAGCTTCATAAATGCGCTTACGGGAACAGCTGCCGGTATGAACGGGTCATTGCTTAGAACTACCAACGCCGGCATAAACTGGGTCTCACAGGGCGGGGGTCCGGGTTACTCGCTCTACTCGCTGTATTTCTATGACCAGTTTACGGGCTGGGCTGCGGGAACCAACGGCTTGATAAAAGCCACTACAAACGGTGGTGAAAGCTGGAGCTACCAGGTAAGCGGTTCATCAAATAACCTGCAATCAGTTTATTTTTTTAACAGCCAAACAGGATGGTCCTGCGGCATGAGCGGGTTTGTAAATAAAACAACCAACGGCGGAAGCAACTGGATACAGCAAACAACAGGTACATCAAGCGGATTGTTCTCTTTACAGTTTTTTAACAGCCAGACAGGCTGGGCAGCCGGCGGGGGACAAATGGGCGGAAACGGTACTATCATAGCAACATCAAACGGCGGAAACAACTGGCAGACCCAGATAACCGGATTGCCGAACAGATTCAATTCCCTGCATTTCGCAAATTCACTCAGCGGCTGGTGCGCGGGTGATAACGGAACAATTTACGCTACAGTTAACGGAGGAGTTAACTGGGCGGCACAGGTAAGCGGTACAACAAACAGGCTTAACTCAGTTTACTTTGCAAATACCCAAACAGGCTGGGTAGTCAGTAATAACGGAATGATATTGAAATCGACCAATGGCGGTGGCAACTGGGGCGTGCAGGCAACGGGTTTGGGTTCGCTTAATTCCGTATGTTTTACTGATCCGAACACAGGATGGTGTACAGGTGCAGCGGGTGTTATGCTGAAAACGACAAACGGCGGAAGCAACTGGTACTTCCAGTACGTGCCGGTTGAACTGAATTACACATGCGTATTCCCCCTTTCAGCAAGTGATGTTTGGGCAGCGGGTGATTATGAAACTGTGTTACATACAACTGATGGCGGCACTCTGGTTGGCGGTTTAAATAACCAGGGCATT
>JAUQWQ010000032.1 GCA_030835085.1 Ignavibacteria bacterium | reverse complement strand
GTGAAAATTCATTCTTTGTAGAAGGCAAAAATGCGCTCCTGTCAATTCTTTCGTACCTTGTGAGTGTAGTTGTATCAACATCAACGTAGTCATAATGCCTGCTTGTCAAAGAAGCATTGGCATTAAGAGTAAGTTTAGGTGCAGGTGAATAGAATATATCTACCTGCCAGCCAACTTCATCGTTAAAATCCACGTTATGCGGGAATCTTGAAAGCAGAGTTGATGAATATACTTTAATTGCTGATGGCGCATTCTGGAAGGGCAGTGATTTAAAAGGATCGTTTGCGCTGCGCTGGTCAGGTGTAGTTACATTGAAGCGGTAATTCTTGTAATCTACAGTTATTCCGAATCCCTCACGGGTGTATGAAAGTGAACCATAGGCCCCATCACCGCGCGGAGCTTCGGATTGAGTAAAAACAGCATTAGGCTGGTTAATTGTAACTTTATTTGCATAAGAAAAAAGCAAACTTAGACCTTTGTAATTCAACCCAAGGTTTCCTTCATAAATTTCAGCGCTGATATCGGTAATTAAATTAGCAGTCGGAATTTTACCATCAGTATACAAATATGAACCGCCCAATGTAATATATTTTACGGGTGATAAGCTGAAGTTTGCAGCACGGATGCTGTATGTTTCTGTTCTTGCAGTATCATTAATATCGGTAAAGTCCATACCGCCTGCAACCAAAGTACCGTTAAACTTAACAGCGCCCTTTTTGCCGAATGAATGTTTATAATTAACTTTACCGCCATCAAACATAGTATTCCAGCCAATGGGTCTGCTTTCAAAGGAATTCAGCGTTAAGCCGCTAGAGAATACTTCATAAAAATTACCGCCGCGAACCGTGAAATCCTCTTTTTTGAATTCGAGGAATCTCTGTGAAATTCCCTTAACCGATTTGCCAAACTCTATAGGGTCATCATACTCATACCTAACCCCTGCCATAAAATCATTTACAAAAAGCCTGGCATCCAGTAATTCTTCGAAATATTTTTTATTCTTATCTTCAGTTACGCTGTTTTCAACACCTGTGCCGTAACGGAGCAGGTTTGAAGCTGATACTCTGACATTAAGCTTGGGTTGAGAGTAAATAGATATTGTTCCGGAAAGTAAAACGAGAAAAAATAAAGTTACTGCCCCCTTAGTTCTCATAATTTTTTAATTCTTCCCTATCTTTAAAGCTTCTTTAATTTCATTTTCAAGTTTAGCGTCATCTCCCTGCATATAGCCGGAATATGTTTTAAAAATACTTCCGTTCCTGTCAACAAATACAGAGAACGGCGGGTCCTGACCTCCGAAATTACTGAATACATTTTTATCGGTATCAAAAAGAACAGGGAATTTATAACTTTTTGATTCAATATATGGTTTTACTTTGCTTAGTGATTTCTGGTCATCGATACTTACTGCAACAAATACAAAACCTGAGTCTTTATATTTGCCCCAAAGCTCATTTAAAACTTTCATTTCTTCTTTGCACGGTATACACCATGTTGCCCAGAACTGCACGAATACCGGACCCTGTTTAGTAAGCTCCGATAATTTTACGCTGTTTCCTTCAAGATCATTAAGATCAAATTCATATCCCTGGGAAAAACCTCTTCCGGTAAGTGAAAGCATAAATACAAATATTGAAAAAACAATAATTCTTTTCATTTTTTGCTGATAATTAGTTAATTAATATCCATTTATGAACAATAACAGGATCTAAATCCATAATTACTTTAACACTAAAACCAGTATTGCAGTTACAATAATATTCAGTATTGAAAGCGGCAGCATTACTTTCCAGCCAAGATTCATAAGCTGGTCATACCTGAATCTTGGAAGTGACCAGCGAACCCAGATAAAGAAAAATACAAGGAATGCTACCTTACCGCAAAATGTTAGAACCTGCAAAATTGAAACCAGCATTGGAGGTAATCCAAACGTCTGCAGGTAAGGGAACTGCCATCCGCCAAGATACAATGTAGTTATCACAGTTGAAGCAACAATCATATTGGCATATTCCGCCAGGAAGAACAAAGCGAATTTCATACTGGAATATTCAGTGTGATAACCTCCAACAAGCTCAGGCTCAGCTTCAGGCAGATCGAACGGTGAACGGTTTGTTTCTGCAAATGAAGCTACAAGAAAAATTATGAATCCAAGCGGCTGGAGTACCAGGTTCCATTTCCATCCATACTGGTGAAGAACTATATCCTGCAGGCTGAGTGAACCGGTTATGAGTATTATACCTACAACCGATAGTCCCATTGAAAGCTCGTAACTTATCATCTGCGCGCTGGAACGTATTCCCCCGAAGAGCGAATACTTGCTGTTAGATGACCATCCGCTAAGCGTAATTCCGTATACTCCAAGTGAAGTAAGCGCAAGAATATACAGGATACCGACATTCACATCAGTTATCTGAAGTGAAATAAGCCTGCCGAATAATTCAATTGTATGGCCAAAGGGTACCACGGCTATTGTAGTTAATGCGACAAAGATCGATATCATAGGTGCAAGGGTATGAATCGGTTTATTTGCTTTAACGGGAATAATATCTTCTTTGAATACAAGTTTAATAACATCTGCAAATGATTGCAGTAAACCCTCGTACCCAACCCTGTTGGGTCCGTACCTGTTTTGCATGAACGCTGAAACTCTGCGCTCTGCATAAACCGCATAAGCTACTGAAACCAGCAGTACTGTCAGAACAGTAGCAATTTTTATAACAGAAATTAACAATTCAATCCACACGGATCTAACTCTCCATTAATTTATTTTTTAAGATGTTTATTTTTTCAATCGGTGAAGGATCTGTTTTATTTATTACAGCAAGATAAAAACTTATCCAGTCACCAAGGTACACAAGATCGAAAATTCTTTCGAGTTTTGAATTACCTTCAGATTCGATCTCAATATCTTTTCCCCTGTAAGGCTCGAGAATTTCTTTGGAAATCTTCTGCCTTTTTAAAATTCGGGGATTATCTTCCCTATCGAGAAGATATATTAATGCAAAATTACGCAAAAAATCTGAATTTTCCTGCCACCCAACTATTTCATTGTGGTTTAACTCCGGAAAGTAATTGCCAAAGGCAAGTGTTTTGGAATTTTCGGCAAACTGACCTCTCCATCTCAGGTTTACAATATCCAGCAGGTCATTGGATGAGTAAATAACCGGTATCATACCACGTAAATGTTCTGCAATATTAACCGCGGGGTTCGTTCCACCATCAATTGAAGAATATATCATTGATCTTTCCTTCATAAGGTCAATAAGCTTAGCAATATCGTGATCCCGCTCAGCAATGAATTTAAGCTTAACAAACAGCATCAGCATTGTAATAAAAGAAAATGCAAGCGCGCATCTTGGCTGGTACCCGCGGGGCACTTTAACAACGTAATTACCGTCATTTTCGGCCATGATGGTCAATTTACCGCCTGCAGAAATGCATGCAATTTTACATCCTTTGCTTTTGGCATCATTATATGCTGAAATAGTTTCTTCGGTATCACCGGAATAACTTGAACATACCACAAGAGTATGTTCATTTGCATATGCAGGTATATAATAATTCCTGTTCACCTGAACAGGTATTTTAATTTCATACTGCAGGTAACTTCTCAGCAGGTCACCGCCTATTGCTGAGCCGCCCAGACCTGTTATAATGATATTCCTGATACCGGATATATCAAGCTGAATATTGATATTGCTGCCGATATCAAATGCCTGTTTCAGCTGCTCAGGGAAACCTGCAATAACTGCAAACATTTTTGCGCTGTCGTGTATTTCTATTTCTGATCTTGTTATCATAATTCTATTTTAGTAAGTGAAATTCAATTAACAGCTTCCAGCTGCTCGCCTATATTTTTATTAAAACAATCTTCAATGTATGTTTTTACATCATTAATTGTACTCATAGTTAATACTTTAGCCGCAACTTCGCGTGATTTTTCATAGTTAACCAGCCTTATAAGGCGTTTTATCTGAAGGTACTGGGTTGAAACAACACTCAGCTCTGTAACTCCCATACCTATGAGCAGCAGACTTGCATACGGATCAGAAGCCATTTCCCCGCATACACTTACCGGAATATTATTCCTTGCCGCACTCTTAACAGTCATATCTATGAGTCTCAAAACTGCCGGGTGAAATTTCTCATACATATCGCAAACAAGGCTGCTGTCCCTGTCAACAGCAAGTGAGTATTGTACAAGGTCATTGGTACCGATACTGAAAAAATCGACCATCTTTGCCAGCTCATCCGCCAGAATAACAGCTGATGGTATTTCAATCATCACACCAACCTGAATTTTTTCATCAAATCGGATATTACTGCTCCGCAGCTGAGATTTTGCTTCTTCAAGATACTGGTATGTTTTTTTTACTTCTTCTATTCCTGAGATCATAGGCAGCATGATTTTAAGATTACCGCCTGTTGAAGCTTTTAAAATTGCCCTTAGCTGCGCAAGGAATGTTTCTTTTTTATCCAGGCATATTCTGATACCGCGCCATCCTAAAAAAGGATTCAGTTCTTTTTGAGATTCAGGCAGAATTTTATCTCCGCCTATATCGAATGTCCTTATAGTAACGGTTTTGGGATAGATATGCTCTGCGAGAAATTTATATTGTTTATACTGATCTTCTTCAGACGGGAAATCACCCTGTTCCATGAACAGGTGTTCAGTCCGGTAAAGGCCTACATCACAGCCAAAGTGAGTTACAACGTAATCAACTTCATTGTTGAATTCAAGATTGGTTGAAAGTCTTACCTGTTTGCCGTCTTTTGTTTCAGTCGGTAATTTTTCAATTTCTTCGAGCTTACGCTCAAGCTCATTGTTCTTTTCAATTTGCTCTCTGTAAGAAATTATGGTATCTTCAGAAGGATTTTTGATAACCAGTCCTTTATACCCGTCAATGATAAGAAAATCATCAGATGCAATATTAACCGATATTTCCTGCATTGCAACAACAGCAGGAATCCTTAATGAACGTGATATGAGCGCTACATGAGAGTTTATACCTCCAAGATCAGTGGCAATACCAAGCAGATTCCTGTTACTGAAAAGTATAGTATCAGCCGGCGATAGATTCCTTGCAATTACTATTGAGTTTTCTGTGATCTTGGATACGAGCCTGCCTTTTAGAAGATTCCTTAAAACACGGTTCTTCATATCCTCAATATCATTAACCCTGTCCCGGATATATTCATCATTTGATGCAACTATTGCGTTTTCAAGAATCTGGATCTCTTCTTTAAATACTGCAAACGCCTGTTTATTTTCTGAGCGAATGCGGTCTTTTACCTTCGAATGGAAAAAATTATCATAAAGGAAACTTAACTGTGCTTCAAATATCTGGAGATTCTTTTCATCCAGCTTTTCTTTTGCTAAACTGAATATTTTATTGAGCTCTTTAACTGACTGGTTTACAGCGCTTTCATAATCCGATATCTCGGCATCTGATGATAATATTGCTGCCGGCGAAACATCAACTTTATAGCTTGGTACCTCAGCGCGGTAAACAAAAGGTTTCCCTATCGAAATACCTTTCGATGCAGCGATTCCTTTATAAATTTTTTCCGGCTTACTATTCATTTATCATTTTTCAGTTAAAGCTCTCCGAAACCATCTTCAAAAAATTTAACAACTTCTGCTGAAGCTTTTTGTTCATCTTCACCATCAAACCTTAATGTAAGTTTGGAGCCCTGTTCTGCAGCCAGTGTCATAACGCCTATTATACTTTTACCGTTTATACTGTAATTATTTTTAATAATGAAAAAATCAGATCTGAATTTTGACGCGATCTTAACAATATTAGATGCAGGTCTTGTATGCATTCCTGCTTTATTTATTATTGTGACAGTCTTTTCTATCATCAATAACTCCGGTTCAGCAGCATCCCCGAAAACCTTTCAAGCAGATTCCTTGCATTGCTGCTTTGAATGCAATCAAGACTTTTATTGGCTTTTTCTGTATATAATGCAATTTCATCTTTAGCAGAACCTATCACACAAATATCATTATACATTTCCACAATTTCTTTAATCTTAGTTTCAGTGGCTCCGTTTGAGTTGTACAGGTACATAAAATCATCGCGCTTTTTGCCTTCAAGAAGTTCAAGCGCTTTTAAATACAGGAATGTTTTTTTTCTTTCCAGTATATCACCGCCAATTTTCTTGCCGAACTCACCTTCATCAGCAATCACATCCAGCAGGTCATCCTGTATCTGGAATGCAAGACCGATGTTTTCGGAATAATTGCTTATGGCATCAATACCCGTTTTATCGGCATTACCAATAATTGCTCCCATAACAGAAGAGGTCCTGAGCAGTTCAGCGGTCTTTTTGCGGATCATTATTTTATAATCATCAATGGATACATCTGCGCTGATTTCAAACTCTTTATCAAGCGCCTGTCCTTCGCATACTTCAATTACACCATCTGTAAATGCCTGCAAAACCCCGGTAATGTTATCTGTTTTTGAGCGTAATAATGAGCGGTATGAAAGTCCAATGAGCTCATCCCCTACCAATATAGCTGAATTAACATCCCATTTCTTATGAATAGTCTGTTTACCCCTTCGGGTGCCGGCATTATCCATAATATCATCATGAACAAGGGTGAAATTATGCAGTATTTCAACGGCAATGGCAGCATCAAGCGCATTATTTATATCACCCCCAAATGCTTCGCATGAAAGAAGAACCAGAATTGGCCTGACCCTTTTTCCGCCACCTGACATTATGTAATTCAGAGGATCAAAAAGCGTATAAGGATACTTCTGGTTATCCTTGCAGTATTTAGAGCGTTCAGTTTCAGCTTCCAGAAAACCGAAAAGTCTTTTCTCTATCAGTCCGCGGTAGTTATTAAATGCTGTATCCAAATAGATTTATATTATTTAAGTAACTGATGATCATTTATGTTACTGATGTCCCGAATTTATTAAAATTCTTTTTCAAAAATTCATCATCATTTTTCCAGTCTTTGCGCACTTTTACAAACAGCTCAAGATAAACTGGTCTCCCGAGAAACTCCTCAACAGACTTGCGTGAATATTCACCGAGTTTTTTGATCTTCAAACCGCCTTCCCCGATAATTATAGCCTTTTGTGTATCTCTTTCAACAATGACAGATGCCCTGATAAAATCCTTTCCGCTTTCGCGTTCTTTAAATTCCTCAATATCAATATAAACGGAAAAAGGTATCTCATCTTTATACTGCCTTAAAACATTTTGTCTGATTATTTCAGAAACAAAGAATTTTTCCGGCTGCGAAGTAAGCACGTCACTTTCAAAATAGAATTCATTTTCAGGCAGGTATTTAATTATCGTTTTAATCAGTTCATCAACATTAAATCCTTTTACTGCTGAAACCGGGATGATCTCGTCAACTTTAAAATTATCCGCAATATCCTTTATTACAGAAAGTATATCTTCTTTTCTTATAAGGTCTATTTTATTAAGTACACAGAATAATTTATGATCTTTGTATTCATTGCTGTATTTATCGTAAAGCTTCGCAAATGAATCTCTCTCATACTTTTTGATATCTATAACAAGCACAATTACATCAGATTCATTAACACTTGAATCAATTTCCCTGCTCATAAACTGCTGCAGTTTGTACTTGGGGTCAAGAATTCCCGGAGTATCCACAAAAACTATCTGAATATTATCTTTTGTATATATGCCGGTTATCCTGTTTCGTGTTGTTTGCGGCTTTGCAGTAACAATAGAAATGTTCTGCCCTAAAATTGCGTTCAGCAAAGTTGATTTGCCTGCATTTGGCGCACCGATTATCGGTACAAATCCGGATAATTTTTGCATAATTCATTAAAAATACGCATTTATTATGGTAATTTCAATTTAAGAATACATGATAGAACTTAAAATTTATTCAGGTTAAAATACCATATTAACGTATGAAGTGTATATTATAAATAAGTTAAAACTGAAATAACTTTTAAATCAAGTTGATATCACGTACACACGTTATATTACGCAATTTTTCCTTGTCATTATATATTAGTATATATATATTTAAATAATTAAAATTGAATCAATGCTGGAAAGAAAGACCATTTATGTAGGTGAGTATAAACCAAGCAAGATAGCAAGAACTACCTTGTTTGAGTTAAGTACATGCAGTGATTTCGGGAGGCATCCAAAGATCACAAAAGCTCCGGGTAAATTCATAGTGTTCAAAGTTCTTATAAGGAAGCATTATGGCATGGAGTTTTTCTTTGAAGATGAAAATTACTGGTATTTTAAAAGGTAACTAGCTGAAAATTTTTTGGCCGTAAACATTAAAGGCGCTCCAAAACGGTGCGCCTTTTATATTTGTTCAAACCCGGATTAACACTATGCATTATTTTTATCTGTTATCTTAAAATTGATCTCCACTACAGTTCCGGCAGAGCGGCTGCTGTTGACTTTTATCCTGGCTTTCATGTCATCCAGGATCTTTTTTGTTATAACCAATCCAAGACCCATTCCGCTTGATTTAGTTGAAAAATACGGTTCAAAAAGTTTTTGCTGTGTATCATCATCCATTCCAATTCCGTTATCTTTAATTTTCACCGAATAAAATCCGTTCTTTCGGATACTTTCAACATCCACTTTTCCTTTAAAAGAAGAATCATCAATTTCATCAATAGCCTGCAATGAGTTCTTTATGATATTTATCAGTGCCCGTTTAACTTCATCCCTGTCACCCATAACAAGCTCTTTATTAATAGCAGGATCAAGCTTAAGGGTTATCTTCCCTCTTGTATCCATAAGGCTTACAACATCTTCAAGGATCTCATTCATATTCAGCAGCTCATAATTGCGGCTTGGCAGCTTTGCAAAATTTGAAAATTCTGTAGCTATCCTGTTCAGAGTTTCTACCTGGTCAATAATAAGTTTATTTGTGGTCTGGATAATTGTTTTAAAATCGTTGGAACCATGGGTATATGCATAATACAAATGCTGCATAGCAAGTTTCATAGGTGTTAAAGGATTTTTAATTTCATGCGCAACCTGCCTGGCAATATCGCGCCATGCGCCTTCGCGCTCAGCTTTTTGCAGCTCAGCCCTGGAGCGTTTCAGTTCCTTTATCATCCTGTTAAATGAATTAACTAGCTCCCCTATCTCATCTTTGCTGCTGGATTTGACCTGAACATCAATGTTGCCCTGCGAGAGCTGCTCAGTGGCTTTCTGCAGCCTTAAAATAGGATTGGAGATCCTGTATGAAAGGAAGTTCACAATGAATATCAGCAGTATTACGGCGGCGAAATAAGGTCCCAGTATATATACTAAGCTTTCAGTTAGCTCCTGGTTAATTTCGCTCTGCTTAAATACTGTTTGGGTTGAAATAATACCTGTAAGATTATTAAAATTATCATAAATAGGTTTATAGCCTACTATGAAAGTAAAATCACCAATTTGCTGATTTTCAGAAAAATAATCCTTCTTCAGAAGGGCAAGATTGTAATATGCGCTACCGCTAAGCCTTGTATCCAGCAGGTCTGATTTATAAAGCTGTTCGCTTGTTGTAGCTGCAAGCTTATTTTTGATGTAATAATTAAAGTTCTTGTCAGTTTCAGAAAACCCTTTATCGAAAAGATTTGAAAAACCTGTAATATTCTCACCATGAATTTTTTTATCGGTTTTCGTAACATCAAAATTCGTCCGGCTTCTTACATACTGGTCAACTATTCTAAGGTCGCTGATAAGCTGGTTCTTATAAAAATCCTCATTCTTATCATTAACAAATGCTCTTGTATAAATAGCCAGTATTACAATAGGTATAACTGAAGCCAGCATAAAAGAAACGAAAAGCTTTTCCCTGAACCCGAATTTGATAAATCTGACCGATTCAGTATCAAGCAGGTATGAAAAGCCTTTATATACTATATAAACAAAAAGGAATATCAGGTAAATTAAGACAAGGAAAAGCAGGTACCTGAAAAAGAAAAATGTACTAAGGCTGAAATCATTTACCTTAACGCTTACTACATATATCTTCTGGCTGCTTAAATTACTGCTGCTTTTACTTTCAGTTAAAACATAAAATGATTTGTATATTTCATTCTCAAATTCATCATATCTCAGAGCGGATTTATCTACTTTATCTTTAACGCTTTCACGGAAAGCATCAAGAGATTTCAGCTGAGCTTTAGAAATATCTTTGTTAGATGAACCAACCAGCTCTGATTCAGAAAATTCAGAAATTACCGGGGTTGAGGTAAGTTTATTCAGTATATTATCCCTGGCAAAACTCCGGAATATTCCAAGATTAGTCTGAGTAAGGAAATTCTTAGCGTCATAACCTGCCGCTATAATTACATAACCAATTGTTTTATTAAACCGGCTGTTCTTTAGATCGGATTTTTCCAGCGGGATCATGGCAGAATAGAATTTCATTTCGGGGTTCTGCATTATCTCGCCTTCATCAACAAGCATCCTGTTCATAACTGTACTGAAATCAATCGTCTCCGGTTCTTCTTCTGTTTCCCCTTCATTTTCTCCGGCAATATCCTGATTTGAATTTTTCTTCTTTGCTGAATTTAATGTAAAGTTAAGCACACTATCAGAAATAAGTTCACCCGGATTAATATTGAAATCACTTATTAATTTTTTGGCTGTATCCAGAACAAAAACAGCAGTATTAAGGTCCTCATCAAGGAACTTGCTTCTTGACCAGATATTAAACGCAAGTTTACCTGCTTTGTTTTTATCTTTGATATCCGTTTCAATTGAAATATCATCGCTTATATCATCAACAGTTGCCGAGATCAGAAATACGATCTTATCAGTAGATTGCTGGGAAATATCCTTTGCGGCTTTTTCAAGATACCGGTTTTCAAGTGAAGTGATCTTATTAAGAAGCACAGCCGGTATAAATATTGCGCAAACAAGCAGTATAAGCGATAGGTTTATAATGTTGATAAACTTATACTCCCTTGACATAATAAGCTGTCGCTGAATATAAATGCTGAAAATTGCTGCGAGGGCAAGAATTGTAAGACGTAAATTCAGTTTTAATGAAATATCCAGGAACTGATCAGGAAATAATGAAATTAACAGGTTTATACAAAGGGATACGGCAAAGAAAATTAAAACAGAATTTTTCCTTAGGAACCTGTTGAACCCCGTATATGGAGCAATGAATTTTGCAGATAGCAATGCACCTGCAAGGATTATCATCACCAGAGAAATTGAAAGGAAAAGTATAATTATGCTTACAACTATCAGTTCCGGCTGGTTAAAAGAAAAAAGATCTGATTTATCAATGAATTTTACCGAAGAATCAAATATTAAGCTCTGAATAATCAAACCGTAATAGTTAAGAACAACAACGGAAATTATCACAGATGACAAAGATATCAGTAAAGCCCAGAACCATTTTACCGGTTTTTGTTCAGACTTGTATAACTTTATGATATTACTTAAAATATATACTGAAATAAAAGTAAAAATTATTGATGTAACAGATAACTCACCAAGTGATTTTGCCATTCCGAAACCAATACCTGAGGCATAATGAATCGGAGAAAAAATATCAGAACCGAATAACCCGAAAAATTCACCGGGAAAATCAATGTACAGCCACATATACCTTGATAGGATCAAACCGGCGGTAAAGAGCAGTATTTTCAGAAAGTATGAATCTGCTTTACGGATAGCAAGCAGAAGCCAGTATATTAAAACAATATTTAATATAAAAACTATGAAACCAATAACATTATCAAACTTGCCCAGAACACTAAGAAGATAAGCCGACTGGTCAAGGTCAGGAACAAACATCTTGCCGATATTATAATCATTTATGCCTTTCAGATTCAGCAGTGTAAGGCTTCCGGAAGATGTATCAGGACTGGGAGAAGTATTTGCCTGGGAGTTAAATTCAAGCTGAATATCCAGATGAAACTTATCATAAATATCTTTTTTTAACCCGGAGCTGTTGAACAGTGTAGACTGCATTCCAGAATTAACATCCAGAATTTTTGAAGTTACCAGCACACCCTCAACTAATCCGTTATCGTTTTTTACCGGTTCAAAAATAACTATATAGGTATATATTCCTGTTTCCTTAACAATAGAATACCTTTCCCCGGAAAGTGCTTTTTTAAGCTCAATAATATCAGGAAAGCATTGTCTGCCGGAATATAAGAAGAGTTCCAGCCTGGAATTATAAATCTCGATATTGTAATCACCTATGTTTTCAGATTCATAAAGGGCATCATAAGCTTTTCTTGTATTTAGGGAAGTAACAGCAGAAATAAGTCTTTTATTCTTTAAAAGCTGGTATGAATATTGGGAAGCCTGGTTTTGTGCGTTATAAAAAATATTAAGGCAGTCAGCATGAATCTCTTTTTTCTTCTCACTTGATATACTATCCCAATTATTAATGATTGACTGAGAAAAATAATATCTGACCCCGAAAACGAAAAGAATTACAAATAAAAGGATAAGTGAAAGTATCCCCAGGACTTTGAAGCGGAAAATATCTTTATTTTCAAATTGAAACATATTTTAGCCCGAAAGCCTTAATTTACAATTACCTGGTCAATGAGCCACAGTTCATTAAGATACTTAAGTGATACCGAAATTGTGAAAGTACTGATAAACCCGCCCTTTTTGTACTTATATTTTCCCAAAGCAAAGGCGTATCTTTCAGAGCGGCTGGAGTTCTTCCACTTAAATGAAGAAACCGGAAAGCTTTGCATAAAACTTTCTATTATATATCCCGATTGCTCGCGGTTATAATACCCCTTTTCGCTGTTCTGAAGACTAAGGTATATTTCGTTCTGGAAGAAAGGACTTAT
Organism: Ignavibacteria bacterium; assembly: GCA_030835085.1. Classification (GTDB taxonomy): domain Bacteria; phylum Bacteroidota; class Ignavibacteria; order Tepidaquicellales; family OLB5; genus OLB5. The sequence goes on along the minus strand of JAUQWQ010000032.1, from coordinate 38,437 downwards.
GTAAGTTACATTTGAATACATTAATCCATCTGCAATACTTAAGAACACATGTTTGCAGTTTTCGAATTTCTTCTGCTTATCCTCTGTCTTATACTTTTTATCTTTCCACCACGAATCCTGAGAATGGGAATCTTTGTGGTAAAAAATAATCACAAATAATGCTGTCAGAAAATAAATTGATATTCTTTTCAATAGAAATTTGATGTTTTGGTAAATTAATCAAAATTTTGATGAATTTCAGTTCAATTCTAAACAAAATCTGAAATATTCGGTATATTTTTTCTGCCTCTAATTAATATATAACTTTAAATTATTACTGTATATATTATATATTGCTGATAGTTATAACTTAAGATTTTTTAGAATATTTTCCTGTATAATTATTAAATGCTATTTCCCAGCAGTATGTTTCAACCCTTCAGCATCCCGTTTTTGATTGTATCTTTTGACAAAAACAGGTATATTTAGGGACACAGAAATTTGATTTGGGACAAAATTATCTCTCCCAAAAGAACGAAGCAGCGTTAAGGATATTGTAAAAGTGATAAAGATACGCAAGGTTGAAAGTGAAAAAGACAGGATGGAATTCATCCGCTTTCCGTGGGAGATATATAAAGGAGATCCGTACTGGGTTCCCCCTTTGATATTTGATGTAAGAAAAAATCTTGACCCAAACAAGAATCCGTTCTTTAAACATGCAGAAGTACAGCTATTCCTGGCTGAAAAAGACGGCAAGTTAGCCGGCAGAATCGCTGCCATCAAGAATGACAATCACACTGATTTTCATAAAGATAATGCAGGATTCTTCGGATTTTTCGAATCAATTGATGACGAAGATGTATCTGACCTGCTCTTTGATACAGCCTGCGAATGGGTTAAAAGCAAGGGCTTAACAAGCATATTGGGTCCTGTAAATCCTTCTACAAACGATGAATGTGGTTTACTTGTTGATGGATTTGACTCATCTCCGGTATTTTTAATGACTTACAATCCAAAACGATACATCAAAATGATCGAGAATTTTGGATTTGAAAAGGCTAAAGATATGTATGCTTATTACATTCCTGCCAGCGTTATCAACGATACAAAAATGATGGCAAAGCTGGAAAGAATGAGCGAGCTCATTAAGAAGCGTTCTGATATTACGACACATAATGTAAATATGAAGGACCTTACTAATGAAGTGAGGAGAATTGAAGAGATATATAACAGCGCCTGGGAAAGCAACTGGGGATTTGTACCGATAACCACAGCTGAGTTTGATTACCTGGCCGAGTCGCTTAAAATGGTTGTTGATCCTGACCTGGTAATGTTCGCTGAAGTTGCAGGCAAGCCTGCAGGATTTTCACTTGCTTTACCGGATTTTAACCAGGTATTAAAGAAAATGAACGGAAGACTGCTTCCATTCGGTTTCCTTAAGATACTGACACAGAAGAAGAAAATTGATTTTCTTAGAGTAATAATAATGGGTGTTAAGCCTGAATACCAGAAAAAAGCTATCGATTCAGTATTCTACCTTGAGGTCATTAAAAATGGCAACAAGAATGGATACACCGGTGCTGAAATTTCCTGGGTTCTTGAAGATAATATGCCGATGAGAATGACTGCCGAAAAATTAGGAGCGCATATATATAAAACTTACAGGATTTACAGGAAAGATCTAATTTAATAACTTTTAAAATTTTGAGTTATGCCGGTAAAAAAAGTTGAAAAAATCTGGATGAATGGCAAGCACGTCAATTGGGATGATGCAAAGGTTCACGTACTCTCACATGTTTTACATTACGGTTCATCGTTCTTTGAAGGTATAAGATGCTACAAAACTAAACAGGGTCCGGCTGTATTCAGACTTGGTGACCATGTAAAGAGGCTTATTCACTCTGCAAGAGTGTTCAGGGCTGAAATTCCCTTTTCATATGATGACATTTTTGAAGCAATTGTAGATACAATAAAAATTAATGAGCTTGAAAACTGTTACATCAGGCCAATTGCCTACAGAGGTTATGAAGACCTGAATGTTAATCCCCTTAAAAACCCGGTTGAGCTTACCATTGCAGCATATGAATGGGGCTCATACTTAGGGCAAGGCGCTCATGAAAGCGGTATAGATGTGTGTGTATCCTCCTGGAGAAGAAGCACACCTGATACAACGCCTACGATGGCTAAAATAGGCGGTGCATACATGAACAGCCAGCTTATTAAAATGGAAGCGATAGTTAACGGATTTTCAGAAGGTATTGCCCTTGATGTTAACGGCTATATCGGCGAAGGTTCAGGCGAAAATATGTTCCTTGTACAGGATGGCGTTCTTTACACACCCGGTATTCATAACGGAATACTAAGCGGTATCACAAGGAAATCGATTATGACCTTAGCCAAGGATATGGGTTTTGAAGTAAAAGAAGGCAGCTTAATGAGAGAAATGCTCTACATGGCAGATGAAGTATTCTTCTGCGGTACGGCTGCTGAAATTACACCGATCCGTTCAGTTGATAAGATGATAGTCGGAAACGGAATGCCCGGCAAAGTTACCAAACAGATGCAGGAAGCATTCTTTGAGATAGTTAAAGAGGGCAATGATAAGTACGGCTGGCTAACATTCCTTGACGGCAAGGAAAGAATCCTGAATATGAAACAGGTTAAGTAGTTGTAGGTTACAGGTGACAAGTTGCAGGCTTGACTTACTGAACGAAGTGAAGGAAGTTGCTGGTAACACAACAATAGAATTTATTCCCGCCAGGGCGGGATTTCGATCAGTCTTATTTAACTTTTATCCCGCCAGGGCGGGATTTCGATCAGCCTTCGGCTGATCTCAAGGTTCATCTGGTTTTATTCAGATATAAATTATATAAACAGGTTTTATGTCTCCCCCGCTCTTTATGAGCGGGTAAGGCATATAGATTTTTTGTTCTTTTAACATAAGAGTTTGGCGCAATAAAGCGCCAATTAAAAAAGAGAAACGCTCCAAGACGTATTGCAATAGACAATACTGAACGAGCAAGACTGTCCGTTGATGATGATATAATATGCTATGCTGCTATGGGACAGTCAATTTATTAACAAAAAATGAAAGGAGATGCATTGTTTAAAACAAGAATCTTGTGGTTAATCTCTTTTTTAACTGTACAACTCGTGCTTACGGGTGCAATATCAGAAAGTGCTTACTCAAATGGAGATCCAACCGGCTCTAGTTTTGTGGAAACCGGCGAGGCTTCGTGGTACGGTCCTGGGTTCCATGGTAGAAAAACAGCCAACGGCGAACGTTTTGATACCTACGAATTCACGGCGGCTCACAAAACCTTGCCCTTCGGTACCCTGCTGAAGGTCACAAATCTTGAGAATAATCTCTATACCGTAGTCAGAATTAATGATAGGGGTCCATATATCAGAGGAAGGATCATTGATCTTTCCAAAGCTTCCAAGGAAGCGATTGGTATGGGCGGAACGACACAGGTAAAGATCGAGCAAATTACTGATGAAGAAGCTGAAATGCTTCGCCAGGGTATTGATCCTGATGAACATATTGATATCACAGAAATTGATACCAATGAATTCAAAACAACAGAGCTTATAAACGGCAATGTTGATGCTGAGTCCAAGGTGTTCGTTGAATTTGAAGGTGAAGACGGTACTTCAAATGACTTTGAGCTGAACAAGAGCCTTAAATCAAAAGGCAACTTAAAGATCAAAGTGGTAACACCAAAGACAGATGAAGAGAAAGAAAAAGAATCAAACCTCTTCCAGCAGATAAATGATATAGATTCACTTATCAGATTTTACGACATATCAAACCAACTGGCAGTAGTAAAAGGCAACTCAATTGAAGTGGGGATATATACTGACAAGTCACTTGCCGATAGAAGAATCGGCCGGTTAGAACGCGACGGTTTCACTAAGATCTTTCTTGAAGAAATAGCGGTTACAGATCCCAATACAAACACAAAAACAGTAACCTATAAGGTACTTGTGGGATTGTATGAAAAAGAAAAATCCGCGAAGAAAGATTTGAGTGCCTTATACAAACTAAAATACCAGCCTAAGCTCGTAAAAATAGGCGAATAAACACAGTAAGATTTAACATAAGCAAATCAGCACCTAACTTACCATTAGCGGCTGAAAAGATATAAAGCACAGTTATACTAAGCACATAACGTACAGTTATTAAAATAAGAAACCCCTCCGGAGAGTCCGGAGGGGTTTTTTGTTGGCGAAAATTAGTAATTTACCTACACCCTCTTTATCTTCACACCAAGCTTGCGCATTTTTTGGTCGATGTTCTCGTATCCCCTATCGATGTAATGAATTCCGTGTACAAGGGTTTCACCCTTTGCTAAAATTGCAGCAACAAGGTATGAAAATCCCGCGCGTATATCGGGTACATTTATCTCTGCTGATCTGAGCGGAGTCTTGCCTTTTATCACTGCGCTGTGATAGTAATTGGTTCCGTTAAAACGGCACGGAGTGCCGAGGCAGTCGTTTGTGAGCTCAATTGCCGCGCCCATTTTGTTCAGCTCTTTAATGTAACCAAAGCGGTTTTCGTAAACTGTTTCGTGCAGGGTACTGATACCATTTGCCTGTGTTAGCAAAATGGTCATAGGCGGCTGCCAGTCGGTCATAAATCCGGGGTGAACGTCTGTTTCAATGCTTATAGGCTTAAGGTCACCCTTGTAATAGAACCTTATGCCGTCTTTTAATACTTCGTATTCAGCACCTATAAGCCTTATGGTGTTCAGGAACGTGATCATATCGGCATGTCTTGCATCGTGAATTGTAACATCACCTTTTGATGCGATAGCTGCGCAAGCGAATGAAGCAGCTTCAAGCCTATCAGGTATAACACGGTGCTCGGCACCGCAGAGTCTATCAACACCTGTAATTACAATTGTACGGTCAGTTTTAACATCAATAATAGCTCCCATCTTCTGCAGCAGCATAATGAGGTCCATAATTTCCGGCTCTATCGCAGCATTATGTATTGTGGTTTTGCCTATTGCAAGTGATGCAGTTATAATAATATTTTCCGTTGCGCCAACTGAAGGGAAAGGCAAAGTGATATCTGTGCCGACAAGTCTTTTTGCTTTCAGAAGGTAGAAGTCTTTGTATTCTTTAACAGTCGTGCCCAGCTTTATCAAAGCATCAAGGTGGAAGTTAATGGGTCTGGAGCCTATCTGATCGCCCCCGGGCTTTGGTATTTTGGCTTCGCCTGACCGAAGCAGCAGCGGACCCGCGGTAAGCACACCAATTCTGTTTATCAGCCCAAGCGAAGCTGAAAAAGATATATCATGTATCTTCTTCGTCTGAACGATAACTTCGTTATCACTGAACTTCTTGAATTTCGCGCCAAGTGATTCGATTATCTTCCTGGTAACACGTATTTCACCAATGCTTATGGGGCAATTGGTAATGTGCACAGGTTCATCAGTGAGCAGCGATGCAATTATCAGCTTTGAAGCGGCATTTTTAGCGCCGCTTATGCGTATGGAGCCATGTAAAGGCTTTGCCCCTTTAACAAGGAACTTAGCCTGTTTATCAACAATAGCAGTATTCATTTTTTAGTAATGGATTTAAGTTATTAACCTTCCCAATAACCCATAGCGCTGTATTTTTTAATGCGCTGGTCAAGGAATTTATCGGGATCAGCTTTTTCGAGCTGTTTTAATTCATCAAGTATCGCTTCTTTAAGTAATTCCGCGGCTTCTCTGTGATTCCTGTGAGCCCCGCCTTCAGGCTCAGGTACAATTCTGTCAACAATCTTATGTTTCACCAGGTCATTTGCAGTAAGCTGCAAAGCTTCGGCAGCCTGTTCTTTATATTCCCAGCTTCTGAAAAGAATGCTAGAACATGATTCAGGTGAAATTACCGAGTACCAGCAGTATTGCAGCATAAGGACCCTGTCACCCACACCAATTCCAAACGCTCCGCCTGAGGCACCTTCACCTATAATGCATACAATAACAGGAACTCTTAGCCTGCTCATTTCAAGTATATTCCTTGCAATTGCCTCAGCCTGCCCGCGTTCTTCCGCGTCCATTCCGGGATTTGCCCCGGGAGTATCAATCAATGTAACAACGGGTCTGCCAAATTTTTCAGCAAGCCTCATAAGTCTTAATGCTTTGCGGTAACCTTCCGGATTCATCATTCCAAAGTTACGGTAAATATTTGATTTTGTATCCCTGCCCTTCTGCTGTCCTATTATCATAACAGGCTTGCCAGCAAGAGTAGCAAAACCGCCGACAACTGCTTTATCATCGCCAAATGCCCTGTCGCCATGCATTTCAATAAAGTTCTCAGTCATTAAATATATATAATCAAGGCTGTATGGTCTTTCCGGGTGGCGGGCTATCTGTACGATCTGCCAGCGTGTTAGATTTTTGTATACAGAGGTCCTGAGCTCATTTACCTTCTTTTCAAGTTTGCCTATTTCATTTGATATATCAAGGCTATCAGAAAGTGCGCGCATTTCTTCAATTTTCTGTTCAAGCTCAATTATGGGTTTTTCAAATTCAAGTACGTTCTTGCTCATATGTTTGGTACGTTCTTTCTAAATAAAAATAAAGATAAAGTCTTTAAAAGTATTTCAATATCCAGCGCTAGTGACTGGTTTTTTGCATAATAAAAATTAAAATATTCAATTTCATCTGCACTTAAATTCCTGTGAAGATTGATCTGTACAAGACCGGTTAAACCGTTTTTTCCAAGAAACTGCATCCCCTGCTGCGGTGTATCCCATGTTGCCCTGCCTACAAAGCTGTATTTCCCTGAAATTACCTGCGGTATATGCTTAAGCTTTTTAAAGAATTTTACATGTTTATTGTAAACTGAAGGTATTTTTGATACTATTAAAACAGCCGGGTAAACGGTAAAAAGACTGAAAATGCCTAAAAATATATCAAAAATCCGTTTTACAAATATATTGAATTTCTTATTGATATTATATTCAATCTGCATTAGATATATATCGTCGATCTTATCGAGGGCAGATTTGCCAAGAATAATATCGCTATCACCTGCAAGTATTTTAAAGCTGATATTGTAATTTTTAAGTGACCACATCATATCAAGTATCTGCTGGTTGCTGAGCTCATTTTTGGCAAATACTATATTTTTTATTTTACCTGCAGTTACAATATCTTTCAGGTTATTAAGGTTACCTATATATCCGTTTGTATGCCCGCTGTTTGGTGAAATGTAACCGATAAATTCATATTCGCTATCAACCCTTGTTTTAAGTTTTGAAATAAAACTTTCTGTTTCTTCATTCTTACCGACAATAAGTGTATTTGATGTCCTGAATATACTGCGGCTTTTAGAATACTTTACTATTTTAGCCAAAAGCCTCCACGCGGCTATTAAAAGATATGTATTAACTGCTGTGCGTAAAACCACAGCTCTTGAAAAAGCATATTCATTGAAGAAGTAAGTAAATGATGAATTGACAAAAAATCCTATCAGTATTCCATTAAGGGGTTTAACAAGCGAAAAGTGTTCTTCCTTGCTGTATGAACCGCTTAAAGCAAGTGTTACAAGCCATACAAATGTATAAACAAAAATTACCAGTGTATATGCTTCAAGCGGGAAAAACTCAAACCTCTGGTAAATTGCGAGTATCATACCTCCCACAATAAAAACAAGGTCAAGCATCACGGGGTAATTATTTTTGATGAACCGCGAAATGTATGAAATTGATGCCCTGTAGAAAATAGATAACTTTATAAGGAAATTCATAAGCCAGAAACTTGTATTCAGGTTCTTTTTAACAAAGACCTGCATGGCACCATAAAAATTATTTACATATGAAATACTGCTTTTCTTGGTGCTTTCACCTTTATAATGGATTATTGATGTTTCAGGGTAATAAAAGATCTTATATCCTGCTTTCTTTATCCTGAAACAAAGGTCAAGATCTTCGCCGTACATAAAATAATCCTCATCAAAGCCTTTAACCTCTTCATAAATATCTTTTCTTATAAGCATAAACGCCCCAACAATTGCGTCAACTTCATAAGTATCATTCTCATCAAGGTATGTCAGATTATATTTGCCAAAGAGCCTGCTCTTGGGGAATATCCGGCTCAGTCCAAGAATTCTGTACACTGCAACCGATGGTGTCGGGAAGCTTCTTCTGCATGCAAGATCAAGCTTGCCGTTAGGTAATATCAGCTTACAAGTTAACGCGCCAATATCTTTATTCGCTTTATAGAACTCCAGTGATCTTTCAAGGGTATCTTCCTGAAGAATTGTATCAGGATTAAGTATAAGAAGGTATTCACCTTTGGCTTCTTTTGCCCCAAGGTTATTGGCTTTAGCAAAGCCTAAGTTGATCGGGCTTTCAATGATCTTTAATTGCGGATTTCCTGGGAATTTTTGTTTAAGAAATTCAACACTTCCGTCAAATGAATTGTTATCAACAACAATTACTTCAACTTTAAGGCCAGATGACGCTGAAAAAATAGAATTAATACACTGCTCTAACAGTTCTTTTACATTATAATTAACTATTATTACAGATATATCTATCAACAGTCAGTTCCCTAAGTTATAATTTATTGAAGATTGACTGCAGTTTCAGTTTCCAAACCATGAACATTGCTTCGTATACTATCTTTCTGGACATTTTTGAAACACCTGCTCTTCTATCGATAAACACGATAGGAATTTCGGTAATTTTGAAACCTTTTTTCCACATACGGAATTTCATTTCAATCTGGAATGAATATCCGTTAGAGTGAACTTTATCAAAATCAATTTGCTTCAGTGAATTAACCCTGTACGCCATAAAACCTGCTGTCACATCCTTCACAGGAAGGAAAGTAATCATACGGGTATAGTAGCTGGCCCCTATAGATATCATAAGCCTGCTTAAAGGCCAGTTTACTACTGCAATGCCTTCAATGTACCTTGAACCGACAACAACATCATACTCCAGCAGTTTAGGGAAAAAAGCAGGTATAGCTTCTGGATCATGTGAGAAATCCGCGTCCATTTCAAAGACATAATCGTAATTATTTTCAATTGCATACCTGAATCCCCTGATGTAAGCCGTACCCAGTCCCAGCTTTCCGGGCCGCTCAATGATATGTACCCTGTCATATGTGAGGTTTTTTACCAGCGCAGATGTACCGTCAGTGGAATTATCATCAACTACCAGAATTTCAATGATGATCCCTTCATAATTGATAGCCATCAGCTCATTGATAATGTTTACAATGTTCTCGGCTTCGTTATACGTTGGTATTATGATTAACGCTTTTTTCAATATATAAATGTATTATTGGATGGAATTAAATTCAATAACTTTTGATGAAATAAAATCAATTTCTTCATCAGTGAGCTCAGTATGCATAGGCAGTGAAATTATATCTTTCGCAATTTCTTCTGAAACCGGGTAATCGCCGGGTTTATAATCATATTTATAAGCTTCCTGCATATGCAGCGGCACCGGATAATAGATCATTGAAGGTATCTCGTTAGACTTCAGGAATTCCATCATTTTATCCCTGTTCTTTACCCTGATAGAATACTGGTGAAAAATATGTTTAACTCCGGGCATTATGTATGGTGTTTCAAATATTCCTTTGAATTTTTCGTTATACTTCATTGCAGCTTTGTACCTGGCTTCACAGTATTCATCAAGGTATTTAAGCTTAATATCCAGTATGGCCGCCTGAATAGAATCTAACCTGCTGTTCACACCCAGGGTTTCGTGGTAATATTTCTTTTTTGAGCCGTGGGAAATAATCATTCTTATCTTTTCGGCAAGCTTCTCATCATTAGTTGTAAGCATTCCGCCATCGCCAAACGCGCCTAGGTTTTTGCTGGGATAAAAGCTGATACAACCGATATCCCCAATTGTACATATCATCTTATCTTTATATTTTGAACCCATCGCCTGTGCTGCATCTTCAATAACAAATAAACCGTGTTTTCGTGCAATCTTCATTAACGGATCCATATCACAGGGCTGACCGTACAAATGAACAGGCATAACAGCCTTTGTCTTTGGAGTGATCTTTGCTTCAATTTTATTAATATCAATATTAAAAGTTTCAGGGTCAATATCAACATAAACCGGGATTGCCCCGAGTATTGCTATTGTTTCTGTTGTTGCAACAAACGTAAATGGTGTAGTTAATATCTCATCGCCTGGCTTTATATCCAAAGCCATCATAGCGATCTGCAGCGCATCAGTTCCTGAAGCACATCCTATTGCATATTTTACACCCAGGTATTTTTCAACGTTGCTTTCAAATTTCTTAACAGCCGGTCCCTGGATGAACTGTGTGCTGTCAATAACATTTTGTATTGCTGTATCAATTTCTTCTTTAATTTTGAGATACTGGGTTTTAGTATCTACCATTTGAATATTTTTTAATCCCATAAACTATATTAGTGGCCTTTCATAAAAATTATAACTAAAAAAGTGTTTACCATTATTTTAAAATCAAGCTTTAAAGACATATTTTCAATATAATAAAAATCAAATTTAAGTTTCTCTTTCACATCATCCAGGCTTGAATCATATTTATGTTTTATCTGTGCCCACCCGGTAATTCCCGGTTTAATGCTGAGCCGTTTATAATAATACGGAATTTCGGCACTTAGCTTTTCAACAAAATATGGTCTCTCAGGCCTGGGACCCACAATACTCATTTCATTTTTTAACACATTTATTAACTGCGGAATTTCATCAAGATAAACCATTCGTATAAGTCTACCGATTCCTGTGATCCTTGGATCATTCTCTCCTGCCCATTCCGGTCCGTATTCTTCAGCATCCTTTACCATAGAACGGAATTTATACATATTAAACTGTTTTGAATTCCGGCCAACTCTGACCTGTTTATAAAATATAGGTCCCTTAGAAGTTGCTTTAATAAGCACTACAACAATTATCAATAAGGGAGAAAGTAAAACAAGTAATAATCCTGAAATAAAAACATCCAGTACCCGTTTGAATAATTTTGAGCCATATGGCATTATTTCTGGCATTACTTCAATGAACGGCACACCGTAAAGCTGGTTTGTTTTTGCAAGACCGCTTACAATTTCATATGTATCAGGCATTATTTTCAGGTTTACATCTGTTTCCTGGCAATATCTGATTATATCAAACAATCTGTCTTTTTCATTTTCTTCAAGTGCTATCAATACTTCGGAAATTTTGTATATGGTAATAATCTTTTTTAAAGCTAAGATATTTCCTAATATTTCCGGTTTTGAAGTAATATCCTGTACAGAAATAAACCCAACAAACTTATAACCAAGCTGGGGAAACTTACTTAACAGATTTTCAAGCTCCCTGCCTCTTTTTCCTGAGCCAACTATAATTGAATTCCTGAGACCAATACCTTTTTGAAGCATTGTCATCTGGAGGCTTCTGATGAGAATTCTGCCGGAACCTACAGATAATACCATAAGGCCCCAGTATATCAATATAAGGAATCTGGAAATTGCCCTTGAATCACTGATAGCATCATCAAGGAATATTACAAAGAACAAAATAAAACACCCGAATGAAATAGTTTTTAATACTGAAGCAAACTCGTCAAACCTTGATCTGACAAACCAATGCTGGTAAAGACCGGCAAATGAAAATATGATAGCCCAGTACAAATAAATTGCCAGCGATGGAATAATAAATGATGCAGTTGCGCTGTATGGAATCCATCCGGATTCAACTCTAACCAGGTAATATAAAATCCAGGCAGCATTTAGAGTAATGAAATCCGAAATTATTAACAGTATTTTTTCTGAACTTTTTGTCACTAATAATTACCCGCATTAACTGGATCGTGAATAAAGAATTTATTTGTACGTTTTTATCAATGAATAATATTGTTCAGCGGCAGAACTTAATGTAAAGTTCTTATTTAAATAATTAAAAGCATTTTTACCCTTATCAATAAGCAAAGATGGATCATGTATGCAGCTATTTAATATGCTTACTGCTGAATTAATATCACCATTAGATATTACAAAGCCCATATCATTTTCAATGATCATTTTGGCCATATCACTTTCCGGAGAGCATATTGCGAGAACCGGTCTCCCTGCTGACATTATTCCGAGAAGCTTAGAAGGATAACAAACTCTTTCCTGTGCCGGCAGCTGGGCAATAACCCCTATATCAGCCATAGCCAGAGAGTCCTGCAGTTTTTCTTTTGGCACATATGTATTTACAAAAATATTTTCCTGGTTCGTTTCTTTTTTGAAACTGATGACATTCTTCTTTTTGAATCCTTCGCCAATGAACTGGAACATGATCTTCTCTTCATGGGCAAATTTCCGGGCAATTTCAAGAATTGATTCAATGTCATGAAATCTGCCATGGTTACCTGAATACTGAACAACAAGTTTATTCAGAACATTCAGTTCTTTTGCTGAATAAGAATCCTGCTTGGCTTTAGGCTTTATCATTCTGTCATCAGACCAAACATGTATGATGTGGGTTTTATCCCTGCATAGCTTTTCATACTTCGTGCCTGATAAATTGGCATTTTCAATAGCCCCCTGAAGCATATCTTTGCTTAATACCACAGCATATGATGATCTGATATACCATAGTTTATTAATTTTTCTCCAGACCCTGGAAAGAACACCGCCTGGTTTAACCAAATTCAGTAATTCAGCCTGTTCTGGCATTATATCAAATAACAATACACCGTATTTTGTACCGTTTATAATATTATTTAACCAGCCTATTAATGCCATGTATGGCGGATTTGTAACAAGCAGCAGAGGAACTTTCCTGTCATTGAACAGGATATCAAATGAAGCAGTACAAAAGAACGTAATCAGATTAAAAAACTTACCAATGAATGATAATTTAGGGAACCGGGTTGACCAGGTTCTTAAAATATGAATACCTTTGTAATCAATTCTTTTGGGTACAGTTTTACTATTCTCTAAAATCGTAGGTTGAGATGCAATAACCTTAATTTTAAGTCCATAAGTTGTTAACTCTTCCGCTAATTCTGTTAATGCCTGGCCTGAACTTACCATTTCAGGGTAAAATGGCTGGCTTACAATACGTAGATCAAACTGCTCTTTCTTAGACATAGATAATCGGCAAATATTAGATTATCTGCAATTTAATACAATTCTATTATTTATCACTGATTATGAAGATTTTAGGGTAAAATGACATGATTTGCTCTATTTTGAATGGGGTTTCAGCTTGTATTTATAGTATGCAGATGTATCATCTGCCATTTTTTGTACTGAATACTTTTTTACAGTATTAAAAGCGTTTTGGATTAATAATTCACGATGTTTTTCGTCAGAAATTAGTTTCCCGATAGCTTGAGCTGTCGAGACCGGGTTTTCAACCTCAGTTATTATAGAATCCACACCTGAAGTAAAGAAATTTGTGGCACCTCCGACATTGGATGTAATTACCGGCACACCTAATGCCATAGCTTCCAAATTAACATATCCTGTTCCTTCATATCTGGATGTAAGTACATGTGCATGGTATGACTGCATTTCCCTGTAAATATCTTTTATATAACCTTTGAATGATATTTTATCACCCAGGGAATTTTCTTCAATATATTTTTTCAGGATACTTTCATTTTCTCCGCTGCCAACAATTACAAGCCTAGCTTTTTCATATTTACCGGCAATAATTTTAAATGCTTCAAGCAGGTATTCCTGTGCTTTTTGATAGGTCAATCTGCCTATATGACCTATAATAAACTCAGTCCCCGGGTTATATGGCTTATAAATGAATAACCCATCACTTCTTTTTTCCATATCATAAAAATCTATTCCAAGGTACAGTACTGATACTTTTTTTCGCCTGATCTTAAAATACTTTATCAGCGTTTCCCTGTCATTTTCAGATGTAGCGATGAAATCATCAACAAAATATTGTTTTGCAAATTCATACATCCTCCGCAGAATAGATAAGTTTTCAAGCTGCTTTTTTGAATAGAATATTCCGTGTTTGGTCTCTACTTTAAGCTTTACTCCTGCAAATATTGCAGCTATACAGGGCTGGAATTTAGCGTTAGCATGAACAATATCTATCTTATTATCTTTCATTATACGGTAAAGGTTATATAAGCCCTTAAACGAATAATAATATTTTTTACCGTTATTATATATTTCTTCACGGATGTTATTCTCTTTTAAAACCTCAGAAAGCGGACCTTCCAATGGTGTAGCAACAATTACATTGAATTCATCTTTGTTAAGATTTTTAGCAAGATCTACGACATAGCGTTCTGTTCCGTTAAACTCATTATTACAAACTACATGAAGCAAATTAATTTTACGCATCAGCTTCCATTCCCTTCCGGAGATTCCATAGCTCATCGGCTGCATTTATTATTTCTGCAGATGAGATACTTATCATGCATTCATAATAAGGGCAGGTAAATCCACCGTTTCTTGTACAATACTGTTTATCATCAGCAGCGGAACAATGAAGTTTATGATAAATCACTTTTACATTATTCCCAACAGGTGCAGAAAAGGCTGGATTGGTCGGACCAAATAGAGCGATTGCCGGGATTTCATAAGCAGCTGCTATGTGAAGAGGGGCGGAATCACTGCCTATGAATAGTATTGCTTTACTGATAAGCTCTGCTGAAACTTTAAAACTCAGTTCGGCAAATCTGTTCTTAAGTTCATATTTATTTTTAAGGAATGTTTCAATTTCTAATAATCTGTCTTTATCCCTGTTTTCACCAACAAAAATATAATCGATACCTGAAAGCTCAAGATGCTCAATCAATTCAGAAAATGTACTGACAGGAAGCTCTTTTGCTGCCCATCCCGATGTTAAATGAATTACTGCATATTTTTTCCCGAAAAGGCCTCTTTCAGATAGAAATCTTTCAGCCTGTGAAATACTTTCTGCATCTGAATAAATATACGGCTTTGTTAAAATTACAGACCTTAGTTCCTGCCATTTTTTTTCACTGATATTAAGGCCGATCTTTATAACATCCAGATATTTATCAATTAAATGGCCTTTTTCAGAAGCTGTATTTAAATACACAAATTTATCATAACAAAAACCGTGATAGTCATAATTCAGACCAATTGAGAAATCTGCCTTTATCTCTTTAACTGCCAAAGCTGTTGATTTTTTTCCGGTAAGATCAATAACCAGACTGTAATTATTTTTCCTTAGATTATTTATATGATAATTGTACTCAGTTTTATCCGGTGAAGATATATCTCTGTAATCGGTTGTTTTAATATTATCATAAATCACAAATTTATTTATGCGTTTGTCACTCTTAAGTAATTCAGCAGAGGATGCCCTGGTCCAGATGTCTATTTCAGCTTTAGGGTATATTTTTTTCAGCAATTCAATTACTGCAGAGTGAAAAAGCAGGTCACCTGCAAAATATAAGGATATAATAAGAATTTTATGAATATCTTTTTGAGCAGGGAGTTTATTTTTTCTTAACTTAATTCCCGTTAACTTATTCAGAAGAAGTTTAATATTTCGTTTTAGAAAATTCAATTGTTTTTATGCTTAAACTGATTCTTCAAAATACGTTCTGGTGGGCAAAATACCTTTAGCAAGAAGAACTTTGTTACATATTACAAGTTTACCGTCACCAATAGTTCTCACAATAAAAAAGTAAAAAGCCATTACTAAAGTTAAAGGCAATAAACAGATATCGAGGAACAAATATATTAGCTTCATATCAATTATTTAATATTTCGTTATAAAATTTGAAATGTTCTTCAACACATTTTTCCCAAGTAAATTGTTTAACTCTCAATTTACCTTTACTGATAAATTCTTCCCTTATATTTTTATTATTAAGCATATTATATATCTTAGTTAAAAGATCATCAGCTTTAGCGGGTTCAAAATACATTGCTGAATCTGCAAGCACTTCACTAACAGAACCTCCGGGGCTGCTGAGTACGGGACATTTAAATTCCATAGCTTCAAGGGGTGGAAAGCCAAAACCTTCATAAAGAGATGTATATATAAATAAATCCGCGAATTTATATAAATTACCAAGTACTTCATCACTTCCGCTTAAATGAATGATCTTTGACTCAAGATGATTTTTTTTGATGAAAAGTCTTTCAGAATAATTGAATTCACCGCCTCCGAAACAAACAAGTGTGTAATTAGAGTTTAATACTTTATCATAAGCAAAAGCAGACAAAAGCAGATTGAAATTTTTGTAACCCCATCGCTGCCCTACATACAGCAGGTAGGGTTTATTTATTAAATTATTATGATTCTCTTTTTCCCTTAAAGTCACACCGTGATATATGACTTTAATTTTTGATACACCTACACCGAACAGCTTTACCAGGTCATTCTTTGTAGTTTCTGATACACATACTAATGCATCTGAATTATTGATACAATTCAGTTTAGTTTCGGTAGTTCCGTCATTTTTAGCAAAGTACTCAGGGAATAATTCATGTGTCATGTCATGGATAGTGGAAACTATCTTTGTTTGAAGGCCCAGGCCAACATCAGAATAATATGTTTTATGGAATATATCATATTTTTTTGATAACGAGAATTTATTAAAAGAACGTTTATTTAGAAGATGAAATATAAAATGAAGTTTCACAGGGTAATTCAGATCTGTTCTCTTAATATTGACAAGTTCTTTTAATCTTTCAAAGTCATACCCGGTTATATTCAATCCCAAAAAAACATCAATTTCCGGTTTATATTTTTCTGCAATTCCGGAAATTACCTCATAAAAGTACCTTGATACCCCGCCATATCTTTGCCTCGCAAATATTTCATAATCATAAAGTAATTTCACTTTTTCATTAAATATTTATTTACAAAAGTACCTGCAATAATTCCATTGATCATATGAATAAATACTTTTTATTATTGAAATTGAACCTGTCTAAAAGAATGTTATTTCTGGACATTAATGCAAATCCTAACAGGTCTAAATTTGCTCTGTACTTTTTTGCGGAACTTTCGCTGAAGAATGATTTCGGCAGAAAATACAATACTCTCAAAAATAATGCAAAAACTATTAACAACCTCCTCAAAAAATACTTAAAACCACTGTATCTTTTGCTGTCAAAAATGATCCTGCTTCTGAATTCCTGGTAAGTAACAAACAAAACTCCTAATTTACCGGCTGAACTGTGATGATTATGTAAAACCCTTGCGCCCGGATGAATGTAGTTATGCAAACCCGAACTTTTAATTCTGAACTCCAGTTCAGTTTCTTCTTCATACAGGAAAAAGGCTTCGTCAAAACCTCCTGATTCGTTAAATAAGTGTCTTTGAAGCATCATACAGGAACCCATTACCCAATCAACTTCAAATGGCTTACCAATTTTAATATTTTCATCAAGAAAGTTGTAAAATCTTTTTTTCATAATGGGAGCAGTCATATATAACCTGAATTCCTGCATTAAACGGGAATAAATACTTGGAAAGAAAGTATAATAATATTCTATACCACTGTTAGGCTTAACCTGTACGGGTCCAACAACTCCAATATTTCTGTCATTACTGATGAATTCATACATAATTTCAAGTGAGTTATCAGTAAAAAAAATATCCGGATTCACAAGAACAATATAATCACCGGATGCTTTAGAAACCCCGATATTATTTGCATGTCCAAATCCCCGGTTATCAGAGTTCAGGATCAATTTTACACCGGGATAATATTCAGAAAGTTTTTCAATATCTCTGTTTACAGAGTTATTATCTACAACTATAATTTCATAATCCAGTTTTTTGATATTTTTATTAATGCTGCCAATACATTCTAAAACATCATTAAAAACGTTGTAATTTACTATTACTATACTTAAATCCATATGGACTGTAAAGATGTATTAAAATTAATTTATTTACAGTGATTAAATAATTGACAACCCCGGGAAGTGATTTACAATAAACCAGAATACAATTTCAATGATTTTATATACCCGTTTCTGCGGGATTTTCTTTCATTTGATTTATATGAAAAATTAATCAATATAATTTTTAATAATAAACCGGTAATAAAGATCACCCTGGATAAAATACGTTTTAGTAATTTATAATTTAACCTGATATAATTCAACCTGCTTTTATACCTGGTAAACACCAGACTTTCATAATCAGCGCTAAAACTTTTATGATCCAGATGTACGCATTTATAAGAGGGCAAATAAAGGACATCCATCCCTAATTTCCTGACCTTAAAACAAAGATCAATATCTTCATAGTTAAGAAAGTATGATTCAGTAAATCCGCCAACTTTATTAAATATATCGCGTTCAATAATTAAGCATGCTGCACTAACCCATCCGACTTTGTGCTCCACAGATAAATCAGAAAGATACTTTCTTTTTGTAAACTTTCGGTATATTCCAATCAGGAAAAATGATTCAAGAATATCATAAAACAACCCTAACTCAGGCCCTGCAGAAGATTGATATGAATTATCACTGTAAACCAATTGTGGAGCACAAATTCCGGTGTTTTTATTAATTTTGAATTTATTTAGGAATTCGGGGATAAAATTCCCGATAACCAGGGTATCCGGATTAAGAAATAACAAGTATTTTCCGTTGGCATTTTTAGCAGCAAGGTTATTTGCTTTTGCGAATCCAATATTTTCCTTAAGCCTTATGTATTTTACGTCAGGGTAGATTTGCTGAATAGAATCAATATTTCTTTCTGCAGAATTGTTATCTGCTACTATAATTTCATAATCAATATCTTTAATATTTGCATAAATACTGTAAATACAATTTATAAGAAGTTCATAAACATTATAATTAACTATAATAATACTTACTGTCATAGTATTTCTAGACTGTGCTGAGATACCATTTATATGTTTTTTCTATTCCTTCTTTAAATGAGAGGCAGCTTTTCCAGCCAAGGGAATTAAGTTTACTAACATCTAGCAGCTTCCTGGGGGTACCATCAGGTTTAGTTGTATCCCATATAATTTCCCCGTCAAATTTTACAATAGACCTGATCAGATCTGCCAGTTCTTTTATCGTTATATCCTCTCCAGTGCCAATATTTATTATTTCAGGTTCATTATAATTCTGCATCAAAAAGTAACAAGCATCAGCAAGCTCATCAACAAACAGAAATTCGCGGTATGGAGCACCTGTGCCCCATAGCTCAACTGATTGTGCATTATTTAGCTTTGCTTCATGAAACTTCCTTATAAGTGCAGGCAGTACATGCGAATTATTGAGGTCAAAATTATCGTTTATGCCATAAAGATTAGTAGGCATAGCAGAAATATAATTTACCCCATATTGCCTGTGATATGACTGACACATTTTTATACCAAGAATTTTCGCTAAAGCATAAGGCTCATTTGTTGGTTCAAGTTCTCCGGTTAAAAGTGAAGATTCTTTTATAGGCTGCTCAGCAAATTTTGGGTAAATACATGAACTTCCCAAAAATAATAACTTTTTCACACCGGTTAAATATGCTGAGTGAATCATATTTGATTCTATCATAACATTATCATAAATGAACTCAGCAGGATATGTATTGTTTGCCAGAATTCCCCCCACTTTCGCAGCGGCAAGAAATACGTATTCCGGTTTATTATCTTCAAAGTATTTACGTGCAGAAGACTGATTCGTAAGATCAACTTCATCTATTGAAGGAGTCAGAATGTTCTGAAATCCTTCAGCAATGAGTTTTCTTAGAATTGCAGAACCGACTAATCCCCTGCTTCCTGCTACAAATATTTTCGAATCTTTTTCCATCAGTTCTCACCTTTCAAAATACTATCATAATCAGCTCTCACCATAATTTTAACCAGATCTTCAAATTTGGTTTTTGGTTCCCATCCTAATAACTTTTTTGCTTTAGATGGATCACCTATCAGGATTTCAACTTCCGTAGGTCTGAAGTACTTTTCATCCACTTTAACAACTTTTTTACCGGTTTCAGTACAAATACCTGTTTCTTTTTCATCTTTACCCTCCCATTTTAAGGTCATTCCCAACTCACCAAAAGCATGTTCGCAGAACTCACGCACAGTATGTGTTTCGCCTGTAGCAACCACATAATCATCGGGCTTTTCCTGCTGCAGAATCATCCACATTGACTCAACATATTCCGGTGCATAACCCCAATCTCGTTTTGCATCCAGATTTCCGAGATACAAAGTATCAAGCATGCCTGCTTTAATTTTAGCAGCTGCCTGAGTAATTTTACGGGTAACAAAAGTCTTTCCGCGCCTGGGTGATTCATGGTTAAATAATATGCCGTTGCAGGCAAACAGATCGTATGCTTCCCTGTAATTTACAGTTACCCAATATGCATAAAGCTTTGCAGCAGCATATGGACTCCTCGGATAAAAAGGAGTGGTTTCGCTTTGCGGTATTTCGGCAACCTTACCGTATAGTTCACTCGTTGAAGCCTGGTAGAACTTTGTTTTCAGTTTTTGTTCTTTGATAGCATCCAGGAATCTGAGAGTACCTACAGCATCAACCTGCGCGGTATATTCCGGGATATCAAACGACACTTTTACGTGACTCTGAGCCGCCAGATTATAAATTTCATCCGGCTGGACTTTATCGAGAATTCTGTTGAGGTTACTGGAATCGGTCATATCTCCCCAGTGAAGATAAAGCTTTTTATCTTTGATCTCAGGATTGTTATACAAATGATCAATCCTGTCTGTGGTAAAAATCGATGCCGGCCTAAGAATACCATGTACTTCGTATCCTTTACTTAAAAGCAGTTCAGTTAAATAAGAACCGTCCTGCCCTGTGATGCCTGTAATTAATGCTATTTTCATTTGTTCTAAAATTTCTAATAAAATTTTGAATATATAAATAAATTATATTTTAATCTAATAATCATTTATTTAATGAAATCTCTTAAATCAGATAATTTATATAAATAGAGAAATTTATCATAATTTTGACCGTTTTCTAAATTTAAAGGGGATCTTTCATTAATTACATATAATGGTTTAGGGAAATTAAATGGATGAAGATTGAAATTAATCTTTCGCCATTCTCCGGTAAGAATATCTATATTTTCTAAACATTCCGGATATGTAGATGTTAAAAGATATGTTGATTTACTCACGAAAAAGTTATTAATGGCTTTCTTAATTTTAGTATTTGAAAAGTGAGGGAGACAATCCCGGCATAAGATTAAATCACCTTGAGGAACAATTTCTGTTATAAAATTTTTACGGATAAATTTTTTATTATAACTTGAGTATTTTTTGTTATTATTATCTATAATGTCTTTAACAATATCAATTCCGATATAATTAAATCCTTCCATGTCCATCAATCTCATCCAGTTAAAATCACCGCACGGGGCATCAATTAATGTTTTTATCTTATATTTTTCAAGTAAATTTTGCAATTCTCCTCTAAGAGTTTTCGTTGCGTCAATTCTTGAACCCGGACCAGATTTAGACTCCGCATCCCCCCAATAATTATTTTGATAAATTTCATAAAATTTCTTTTCAGGAGTTACTATTGTATCTTTTGCATAGTTTATTAATGCCCTAATTTTCTTTTTAATTTTTTTCATAAACATATAGTTAAATTCTATTTAATACCTTGAATGAAAATAATGATAAAAATCAGACTTGTTAAATTTAAGGATTATTTTTTTTCAGAAATAATTCTTCCATTTTAGTAACAGAATTGTTCCAGTCTAATTTTTTCCTGATATCAATATAAGCATTTTCGGCTAACATTTTTATCTTATTTTTATTGTTTAATAAATTTATTACAGCATTATACATTTCTTGGGGTTTATTTGGAGTAACATGAATTGCGGTATTCTCATGAATTGAATATTCAGGAATTGCTCCTACTGTAGTAGTTACTACAGCACATTTACAAGCCATAGCTTCAGCCGGAGGTAATGCAAATCCTTCTTTTAAACTTGGATAAATAAAAATATCTGTGACACCATAAATTTTCTTTACGACTTCTTCATCAGAAAGGTTTTGATAGAATTTTACAAATTCAGGAATATTATGGTAATTATATTGACCAAAACATATAAATTTTAGATTTTTGAAATTATTATTCAATTTTTTTACAACCTCAATGGCATTAATTACACCTTTAGAGTCTAAATGATGTTCAATAAAAGAAACAACTATTTCATCATTATTAAATTGTTTTTCATGTATATCGTATAATTCATAATCAATCCCATTTAATATAACATAAGTATCAATGTTAAATTCTTTTTTAAAAAATTCTTTGTTATAATTAGATATTGTAATTTTAAACAAATCTAAAATCAACGCTTCATCAACTCTCTTTTTATCAGAGTCCCATATTTCATAATCTTGCAGGAAATAAAATTTCTTTCCTTTGGAGCTAGATAAGTCAAAAACATCAAATGCAGTTGGCCATTGTGTAGCCATTACGATATCTGAATCTCTGATAAAATTATTGGAAATAAAAGGTACAGCTTTGATTTTAAAATTGATATTATAAAATGTTTTAATATCATCAGAATTAATAAAATAATCCTTTAAGGCACCATAATATCTTCTTGCTGTATTTATAAATCGTTCATAACCAAAATTATATTGTTTTAATGGGTAATAAAATACAACATCATGACCCTTAAGAGATAATCTATTAGCATATTCAAAAATTATTTTCATACCACCAGATTTAAACAATCCGGTTCCAATAATACTTATTTTCAACTGTTTTATATTAATATATAATTATTATTATACCAATTCTCTGCTTTTTAATAATGCAATAATTTTTCTGTAATAGTTCACATTAAAGTAATGAGTTAATAGATAATAAAGGCCGAAAATAATTAGAAAAATTAACATTGTATATAAAATTCGAAATGAAAGATTTTCAGTATAATTTATACTAAAATAATTATGAAAGAAAAATACAAGGAAGCCCGAAATGATTCCCGCCATTATCATTTTAATCATTTGGTATATATAGTTATTCGTTACTCCCCAAATACCTTTTGAAAAATAAAATAACAAAAAAGCATAAATAACACTAATAATAAAATAAGATAATGAGATCCCGTATAATCCCAACCATTTCGATAAAAAATAATTTAAAAATATTCCAAAAATAAATATTGGTACACCTATTTTAGACAATAAAGCGTATTTCTTTGCTGCAAGATACAGACTGACAAAACTAATAAAAATAACGTATGGTATCAAAGCAAGAACTTCCCAAAAATAAGGATATAAAAGAAGATTAATATTATCACGTGAAAAATTCCCTCTTAAGAATATTAATTCCAATACATTATTTCTGCAAATTAATAATGTTGCTACTATAGGCAATATGAAATAGAAAATACTAAATGTTATATTGAAAAACAATTCTTTGGCTTCATTCAATTTATAATTTGCAATTAAAGTGGAGGTTTCACTCAATAAAACATTAAAAAAAACTGTAAATATTGATACTGAAAAAAGATTTGGTATCATTGTTGCATAATTTAAAACTGATACAGAACCATCAGCCATAAATGAAGCATAAAAATTTCTAGAGACAAAGTATAACTGGTTCACGATAACCATTATAACCATAATAGAAATACCTTTTAGCACTTTTAATGTTATACTATCAGGTTTAATGTTTAAAGTAAAGAATTTTGCACCTAAGCGCATATTAAAATACATCATAACGCAAATAACAAGAAAATTACCTATCGTAATTCCATATGCTAAGTTATATACTAAACTATTATGTATTGGATGAATAAACAAAGAACCTACAATAGCAAAGTTAATTATAGCGGGGGCGATAATTGGGACATAGTATTTATGAAATGCGTTACTTACTGCTTGTGAAAGACTATAAATAATCTTTAAGAAAAAAACCGGTGTTATTATTAGAAATGCATTTACTGCTAAAACTTGTTTAGTTCCGGAAAAACCAGGTAATAATGCTTCTACTATAGTTGTTTTAACCAGAACAAATATGCCTAAAAAAACCAAACCTAATATGCTGAAAATCATAAATAGTTTAGAAAATGAAAGCCATAATGCATCAAGACTTTCATTTGCTTTTAGTGAAGAAAATTCGCTATTTAAGACGCCTTTAATTGAATCGAATCCTATGAGTATTAATAAGATATCAGGAATGTTTAAAATTCCTAAATATACATCTGCTTCCAGAGATACGCCTAAAATAGATGCAACAATAAGATTCTTAGAGACATCAGTTATTTTCACTAAAATATAAAACAATACAATTGTAGAGAATATTTTAAGAAGCTTCTTCATTACTCTCCACAGTATTATCATTGATATAGTATTTCAGATAGCCTAAGAACAGAAGAAACATCGGCATTACAAAAAATTCCGGATAGACTACTACATCTTCCAATATACATTCCACAATAATTCCAGCTGTTATTGCAATAGCTAAATTTACTTTAAAATATCGTTGTGAAAAGTAGTTTCTTTTGGCTTTAGATTGCGATTTGACAAACAATATTATAATATACAGTAATAGCGAAAAAGTCAGTATCATACCAAATTGTATTCCCAAAGTAAGAATAAAATTATGTGGACCGGTTTCTTCTCTGGAAATATCAAAATTCGAAGTTAACTCCTGTACAAATACTTTTTTGCTGTTAAGAACACCATAACCCCAAAGGAAATTCTTGAGACCATGATTAAAAATCATATCATAGCCTGTAACCATAACTTGTACTCTCGAAAAAGCTGATGCACTGCCTTTTGCGCTTGCAAATTGAAAAACAATAGTTGAGCTAACTACGGTTAAAAAAATTAGTGTGACTATGAATAACAATCTGGATTTTTTATATATCAAAACTATCAGACTTAATAGTGCTCCTATATAACCTGCACGGCTATATGTGAATAATAAACAAACTAAAGAAGGTAATAAGAAGAATAAAAATGGAAGGAAACTCAGTTGTTTAGTGAAATATTTATACAAAAGTATCGGGATTGTAAATGTAAAAATAAAAGCAAATATATTAGTATAATAAAAATAACCAACTGTGGAATTTGCGGTATATTGAAAAATATCCAATCCCAACAGTAAAACACCAAGCGATACAAAAATTGAAATTAAAGAGAAATAAAGCCAGTAGTTTAATATTAGCTCGAAAAGATCTTTATCATGGTAAATAATTCGAGGCAGATAATTAAAAAAATAGTAAATTATAATCGGGTAGGTTATTAATTTTGCAATTGAAAGAATATCAAGATTATTGTTCAAATTGAAATAGAAACTAGACAAAATGAAAGATAAGATTATAACCAGAGAAATGGAATTTATTAAATCAAACTTAAGTCCTTTAAATTTCAATAATCCTTCAGGATTAAGATTCATGAAAGACACTAGAAAAAAAACAATTATCTGGATCAAATAATTTATTCTTTCACTGTAAACAATTCCCGGCAATCGCGACACTGCCATAATATTAAAAAATACAATAGAAAGTACAATACTCTGAGATAATGTAAAATTTGTTTTTACCATTAAAGGAATTACCCTAGGAATTGCTTAGTTTAAACTTAGTGTTAAGAACTTTAATCTTTTCGATTACCAAATAATAAAATACACTAACTACAAATCCAATAAAAGTAAAAACAATAACCATAGTTAGTCTCTTAGGTTTTGTTTTCTTTTCTGCGATGTAAGGTCTGTCCAGAACAATAACAGTTGGAGTTTCTCTTTGTTCTTCTATTTTTGCCTGTTCGAAAACCGGTATCATGAAAGTAAGGATTTTTGTCTGAATTTCGAGATCACGTTGAAGCCTTAAATAAGACATAGCAATTATTGGTGAATTACCAAGCCTAAGAAAATCATTAAGGTCAGTCGAATTTTGGATCCCAGTAATTTTTTCTTTTAGAGAGGATACTTTTGCTTCTTGCATCTTTACTTCTGGCTGATCAGCACTTAAAATTTTCCTTATAACATCAAGTTTAATCTCTTCAGCTTTTAATTCGGCTTCAAGGGTAAATACTGACTGAGCAGATGCTTTTATCTGTAAATCAGGTGCAATTCCATATATCATTTGAAATTGTTTTAACGAATCTTCAACCATACTTAGATCGTGCTTTGCCTGCAAGTATCTTTTCTCAATAAACTCTCTATTATTTTTTGCATTAGTTACAGACATTTCAATGTTTATTTTATTAAGAGTTTGCAACATGAACTCAACCATTTCTTTGGCAAGTACAGGGTTTTTATCATATATACCTACAAATAATACATCAGATACCTTTTCTTGCGTTAATTTAAGCTTGTTCTCTCGAAATTCTTTGATAGCATCTTCCATATAATCATATTCATCTCTTTCCATTAATCCAAATTTATTAATTACTTCTTCAAGACATCTTCTACTCATAAGAATTTCCTGATAAGAAGCCAATTCTTTTGCTGATTTTCCTCCACCAATTCCGAGATCATCAAGTCCCCCGATATCAGGTAATCCGGCATCCAGTGCGCCCAACAATCCAGAAGACTTTGTCGTACTCTTGATAGTTGCAGAAGAATAATAAATCAGATCAAAAACAAAGAAGTACAATACAATTGATATTAAACAAGTAAGACCAGTAAAAATTAAAATAGCTTTCTTGTTTTTAACAAAAACTAAAACCAGGTCAAATACCGTTAAAGTTGATCCCTTTACAGAATCTCTCTTAATTCCCTTTTCATCTGTCAATTTAAAATCCTTAAATTTAAAAATAAATGTTAGTGCAAAACAACAATTAACTTACATAATATATAAATAAATGTTCGAGTGGAATTTCTCAATTCGTTAACTTTATTCCGTAACTTCTGAAACTAATCTCAAAAAATAATGTTTTCAACAATTGTTTGTTTGCAATATCCCTCTATTTTTGTGATTGAATTACTAATAATGTTAATGTTATAACGCTTACAATTACTCCGGCTACTTTTGATATGAGATCAATATCGTAGGCAAAGTCACGTTTTATTACCCTGGGTACATACACAAAATCACTTGACTGGATTGTTGCCTCATCGGGCTCAAGCCATTCACGGGTTTTAAATTTAATTACCCTTACTTCTTCTTCATCAGCTCTTTCACCATATCCGCCTGCTGCATCAATATAATACTGAGCATCTGCTCCTTCTTTAAATGGAACAAAACCCGGACGGTTGACCTGTCCATAGACATAAACTTCCTTTTTATTATCAGCAATATATACTATATCGCCATTCTTTAATATAATATCCTGTGAATTATCACCTTCTGATAACTTACTGAAATCAACATTAACCCTTCCTATTTTATATAATAGGTCCTGGTCAAAGCTCTCCTTCTCTTCTTTATTTGAAACTATATCATTAAGTCTGCGGGTATATACATTTTCTAAAGTATCCCTGTTTTTGGTCTGTATAAAGAATGTATCAAGTTTTCGGTAAACTTCAGAATTTGGCAAATATGAATTCGGCAGCAATCCACCTGCTTCGTTAATAACATCCGAAAGTTTGGTCGTATTCAGTGTTATCGGATAATTACCGGGTCTTACCACTTCACCCAGAACCAATACTCTGAAATCTCTCCTCTGTTCCGCAAAAGCATTCACATATACCCGGTCATTTGCTTCCAGTTTCATCTTTTTATCTTTTTCATAACTCACAATGAATTTTTCCATTTTCGTGGCCGTCGGATCCATTCGGGATACAATAATACTATCCATATTAGCAACTGTTGTAACACCACGAACCAATTCTATTGCAGTTTCAAGATTATCGCCATCTATATACTCAAAAACTCCCGGAAATTGTACTGCACCCTGTACAGCAAGAAATTTTCCTTCCCAATCATATTTCTGCAATGTGATAACATCACCTTCACGTAAAAAAGGATTAAATCTTTCATCTTGTGTAGCGTAATATTTATAAAGATCTATCCTTTGAATTTCACCGTTTTTACGTTTAAGTTTAATATTTCTGAAACTAAAATTATACCTGTCACCCGGGGTAGTACCGGATTTCATTAAAGATAAACTATCGCTGAAAATAAATGCGATAATTGAACTTGCTCTCATAATTGCAGATGTCGGATACGTGCCCTGTCCAACGCCGGTTACTGTAATTATAAATCTCCTCGGGGATACAAGGGTTAAAGTAATTTCAGCAGATATAAAACGTTTCTTTACAGCGGCAATAACCCTGCTTTTAGCTTCGGTCAAAGTTAACCCTGATACTGCAACTTCACCAACAGAAGGAATAATTAGTGATCCCTCGGGGCTAACTGCAATCGGCAAAGGAGTATTTACAACTCCCCAAATTCCCAATGAAAATATATCATTTGGACCAACTATATACTTATTGGCATCAACTGCACCTTCGAGCAGCTGGTCATTATATATCGTACTGGTATTTGCACTTGGTTCTATCTGTTTGAGAATATCAAAGTTCTGCAGGTCCATTTTATTGGTATTCATATTCAGATCAAACTGTTTCAGGGGGTTACTTTTTGAAGTAGGATCTTTATCGTTCAACCCGCTTTGTGAAAATGCATTTAAATTAACCAGGGCAATTATAAATGCGAAAAATAAATTTAGTTTAATTCTCATTCTTATAGTTTAAACTTCTTTTTAATATCACTTAAAATTTCTTCGGTTTTGTTCTCACCGGTTGTTTCTGTATAGATCCTCAAAAGAGGTTCAGTTCCCGATGCCCTGACAAGCAGCCATCCGTTCCTGAACAGCAATTTACAGCCATCCAGGGTATCCTGTCCAACTACTTCCAAACCGGCAACTTCTTTTAAACCTTTGGTAAACTCTATGAGCTCAGATTTCAACTCATTGCTTGAAAGATGCTGGTCAATTCTTTTATAATAATATTTTCCGTATTTGCTTTCAATTTCTGCGATGAGCCCGCTCATTTTTTTCTTTTTTACAGCAAGCATTTCCGAGAACATCATTCCGTTAAAAATGCCGTCGCGTTCAGGCAAATGATGCTTTAAGCCAATTCCCCCGCTCTCTTCTGCGCCAATGAGAATATCCTCTTTTATCATCAACTCAGAAATATATTTAAATCCGATAGGAACCGTATACAGCTTTAAACCATAATCATCACATATTTCTTTGATAACATCGCTTGAAGAAAATCCTCTGACCACTCCGCCAGTCATCTTTTTATTTTCAACCATGTAAGTAAGCAGAAGAGCAAAAGTTTTTTGAGCATCTACAAATTCACCATGCTCATCAAATATCGCTATTCTGTCCGCATCTCCATCAGTAACAATGCCAATATCATATTTACCGCTTTTCATTTCGCTTGAAATAAGCGAAAGATTTTTCTGTACAGGCTCCGGACTAGAACCGCCGAATGAAGGATTGACTTCGTTCCTGATAGCCGTAATATCTATTATCCCGTCCATCATACCCTGGCCTGAGCCATACATAGCATCATAAATTATCTTTATACCTGAAGAGTTTATTACATCAGTATCAATTTTTTCTTTCAGGGTATTTCTATAATAATCTTTACCTTTGATATACTCAATTTTTCCGGAAGTTATGAAATCTTGCAGTGTGCCGCTGCCGTAATTAAATTTTCCGGAATCTTTCAGCTTTTCTTCAATAACATTCAAATGCACCGGACCCATTGAGCCGCCAAATTCATCTTTAAGCTTAAATCCATTATACTTTGCAGGATTATGCGAAGATGTGATCATTACTCCATATGCAAGGTTTTTATCCCTGCTTAATAGTGATACGGTTGGTGTCGTAACAAATGAATCGGTCAGGTACACTTTAATTCCATGATTGGCAAATACTTCTGCTGCACATTCAGCAAATTCCTGTGAAAGGAACCTTGTATCATATCCAATTACAATACCGTTTTTTAATTTCGGGTGATTTTCAAAAGCTATAGCTGTTGCCTTCGAAATTTTCTTCAAATTTTCAAAAGTATACTCATCTGCAATGACTGCCCGCCAGCCATCAGTTCCGAATTTAATTGCCATTATTAAATATTATTTAAAATTTTATTTTAAACTTCAAGAGCCCTGTGCTCACCAACCCACTTTTTCACATATTCAATTGTCTCAGTGGTTGGTGTTCCCGGTGTAAATAACTCTCCAACACCTATGGACTTCAGTTTATCTATATCTTCTTTTGGTATTATACCGCCACCAAACAGAAGAACATTATCAAGCTGTTTGGATTTCATTGTATCCAGTATTTTTTTAAATACCGTCATATGGGCTCCGCTTAATATACTTATACCAATTGCATCAGCATCTTCCTGCAGAGCAGCTTCAACAATCATTTCAGGAGTTTGTCTTAATCCAAGATAAATTACTTCAATTCCGGCATCCCTGAATGCTGCAGCAATAACCTTTGCTCCTCTATCGTGACCGTCTAATCCGGCTTTTGCGATAATTACGCGTATTTTTCTTTCCATGATATATAATTGTTATGATTCCAAAACAATTTCATTAATATTTTTGTGTGAGATCTTCTGGTAAACCATCACAGCAGCAATTCCCACAATAACTGCAAACCACAAAGTTGCTGCCCTGATGATCAATGTAGCGGCAACTGAAACACTCTTTGGAATAGCTAAAAGTACAAGTAAAGTAGTAATACTTGCGTCTGTAGCTCCTAAACCTCCGGGCAGCATTGTTACAGCCCCTGCGATTGTAGCAAATCCATAAATAAATGTTGCAATAAAAATATCAATATGCGGAGCACCTAGAACGCTGAAACCGTTAATTACCAGATAAAAACTCAAACATTCAAACGACCAAGCAAAAATACTCAAAATTATGGTTATTATTAATTCCTTAAATTTTACCATTTGATAAATACTATCGTATGCAGTATGTATTTTTTGCGACTTTTTAGCGAAAAAACTAACTTTTTCCAGTAATCCAATAATAAAATATGATAGTTTCTTATTGCTGATAACAAATACAGTTAAAACAAATAATAATCCAAAGCCAATAATCATATTTGTACCGTAACCGAACATTAAAGCACCGGTTAAACTAAGCAATACCAATGATAAAAAATCTGTAATTCTTTCGGCAAAAACTATAGGTGCGCTTTTACTTACCGGCGTCCCGTTCTGTTCTTTAAGTAAATATGATTTAAAGACTTCACCAATTTTGCCGGGTGTAACTGACATTATAAATGAAGAAAGAAAGATAACAAAACTCATTTTTCTTTCAATTTTAATATCCAGTACCTTTGTATAATACTCCCACCTGAAAAACCTGAAACAATAGTTACATAAAGAAAGCAATAAAATTACCGGGAACAAAATCCAGTTATACAGGGCAAAAGCTTCCATCAACTCATTAAAATTAGCATAAATGCTAAGCCCAAGGAATACAACAGCACCTAATACAACGGAAAATATTATCTTTTTTTTATATTTCTGGTACAATCAGTTAATTAGTTTTAGAAAATGAGTTAATGCATTATATAATTTAAAAACCGGCAAACCTACAACATTAAAATAATCACCATTAATTTTTTCAACAAATGTACTGCCAAAGTCATCCTGTATACCGTATGCGCCGGCTTTATCCATTGGTGAACCTGAGTTTACATAAAACTCAATTTCTTTAGCTAAAAGTTTTCTGAAACGTACAGATGTAACTTCAAATGTTTTATACAACTTATTACCTGAAGTATCATAAATTACTAACCCTGTATATACTCTGTGTGTATTTCCACTAAGTAATTTAAGCATTTTCTTTGCAACCGCTTCAGAATTCGGTTTCCCTAAAATCTTACCCTCAAATACAACAATTGTATCTGCTGCAATTATTATGCCATTATTTTTAACAGCAACTTCTAAAGCCTTTAATTCAGCTAAATTTGCTGCAAAATTTCCATAATCTCGAACCTTTTCAGGTATATATTCAACAATATTAGCTTGTATTACATCAAACTTCAATCCAAAATTCTTTAATAGTGCATTTAAAAGCAATTTTCTTCTGGGTGAAGCTGATGCCAGAATAATTCTGTTTTTCTTTACCATTTCTTCAATTCATAAAATTCATAATCATCGGCATTACGCTTATAAGTATATTTTGAATTCAAAAAAGTATCAAATTCAGGAAATCGTTTAACAAGCTGTTTGGAATCTTCATTATACCCCGAAATAAAATAAAGCGGGTCATTGGAAGCTACAATTATCAGTTTCGGATTGTTTTTCTCCAGCTCCGACATAAATTCTTTCCGGAATGCTGAATTCTCCCCTTTCCATAACAAAGGAAAGTTATAAATGAACCTGGAAATACACTTCCTATCTGCGAGATAGTAAACTAACGGATCAAATCCCCAAACATAAATACCATCTTCTATCCCGGTTTCATTTTTTACTATTTCAACCGCTTTTAAGGTCTTTCCAACCATAAAAACTGTGTCGCTGGTGAATCCGTTTTTGACATATACACTTTCAAGGTTTTCTTTACCGGAAACAAAACCAAATAAAGTTTCATAATTTTGGTAGTAAGGCTTAAAGGCAAAGGCAACAAATCCTATTATAAAAACGATCAATACAAACCTGAATAGTAATGATCTATTTACTAATATTTTTTTTATAACTGATAGTCCGAGCACTGCCCCAACAGATACAGCAGGTATTATAACCAGAAAATGATAATAATAGAATTTCCACTGAACTATGAGGCTGAAAAGTGATGAAACTATCCATGCAAGCAGAATAAGTCCTGTAAAATCCACTTTACGCTTTACAGCTAAGTAAATGAACCCGCCAAAAGACAGCCATATCAATGGACTGTATACGGAGTATGTGAAAAGCTTGAGCAGCTGTCCCGAAATATATTCTCCGGTTTCCGTTTCATAAGCTATTTTAGTATATAATGGCGTTTGAGTGAACTGAATGTCCCAAAAAGCATCTAATGATTTTGTGAAATAATACAATAATAACACTGCCAAAGCGGCAAAAATTAAACCCCCGGTAAAGACAAGAACGTTCTTTATTCTTAATGAAAGCAGATCTTTTTTATCAATAAGCAGTACTACAAAAAGCAAAGGTAAAAAAGAGATTATTGTATATTTGAACAATAGAGCCGCGGTGAAAAGTATACTGGCAAAAAATAACTTTATGAATGAATGAGAATCATGACTGGAAAGTAATAACAATACCGATAGTGCGAATAACAAATTTAGTGAGCCGTCAGCCTGCAAAGTATGCCAGTAATCTTGCCTGTAATAAAGGAAAATGTAAATGAACGAAGCAATCACTGCCAGTAGTTTCTCACGGGTAACCCTGTAAGCAATAACAAGAACAACAAAAGCCGTAACAGACTGCCAGATAATATCAAATATCCTGGTATTAAACATTGATTCGCCCGAAACAAACTGAATAAACGCGAAAAGGAAATGGATGCCTGGAGGCTTAAGATCAAATACGTAAAGATAATTCATTTTACCTTCAAGCAGCAGCTTACCTGCGTAAGCATAGATCGCCTGGTCTCTTCCAAACGGATATGTTAAACTAACGCTGCCAAAAACAGCGCCTGCTAATAATACAACAAACCCGAACATTATCAGCTGCCTGTTAGTTAAACTTAAGCCCAAAAATATTAATTTAGTTCAAAAAAGATTGGTATAACTTTTAGCTATAGAGTTGTCTTTACTTTATGTAGAATATTGAAATGTTTTGAAAATCTTGACTTAATCCGTAAAAATTATAATTTTTTGCTTAATTAGCAATATTATAACTTTTCCATTAACTTTGGGATACTCTGGATAATTTCAGAATATTTTATTCTTTCTCTTTCGCCCGTTTTTCTGAATTTTACTTCAATTTCGTCATTTTTCATGTTTTTATCGCTTACAACCAATTGCAGAGGAATTCCGATCAAATCAGCATCCTTAAATTTGACACCGGGGCTGATATCATCCCTGTCATCAAATAACACTTCATAACCCTTAGCAGTAAGTTCAATGTATAGTTTTTCAGCTGAAGCCTTCACCGGATCAGATTTTTTGTTCACACTTACCAGGTGAATCTGGAAAGGTGAAATTTCACCGCTCCATATAATTCCGTCTTTATCGTGATTCTGTTCAATATATGCGGCTGCAATTCGTTCAATACCAATACCGTAACTTCCCATAATAATAACGTTCTCTTTGCCGTTAACATCAAGGTATTTCGCACCAAGTGCTTCGGCATATCTTGTTCCAAGCTTAAAAATGTGACCTACTTCAATAGCTTTAGTCATCCTTAAAGTTGAATTTTTATCTGCTGTCAGCTCACCATCTTTAACTGTCCTCATATCCATATATGTAATTCCGGGAACATCACGTTTAAGATCGATATTTTTTATATGATAATCATTTTTACAAGCGCCGCTTGTAAGTTCATCCGCATCCTTTAATCTTAAGTCAGCAATTATCTTAACATCTTTGTTCTTAAAATTAACCGGACCGATTGAACCGGCATCAGCTCCTGCAATTTCCATCAATTCTTCAGGGTGACCGGGTCTTATGCCTGCAAACTTATTTGCAAGCTTTGTTTCGCTGAATTCATCATCACCGCATACTAAGGCCAGTACGTATTCATCTTTTTTGCGTTCAGTCTTTGAAGGAATTACAAACAACCTGGATTTGGCAAGCCTTGATCTGTCAGTGATCCCAAGGAATCCTGCAAGTTCTTCAATACTTTTAATATCTGGGGTATGAAATTCTTCTAAAGAAAGATTTGAATCTTTTCTTCCGATATTTTCTGAAAATGAAATTGCCACTTCTATATTTGATGCGTATTTATTATCTCTGCTTAATACAACCGTATCTTCACCAGCATCCGCTTCAACCATAAATTCTTCTGACTCACTTCCGCCCATAGCTCCGCTGAAAGCCGATACTGTAAAAAATCTTAATCCGCACCGTGTAAATATATTCCTGTATGCCCCGGCATGTTTATCGTATGATTCATCCAAACCATCCCAGGTTGCGTCAAATGAATATGCGTCCTTCATTGTAAACTGCCTTCCGCGCAATACACCGCCTCTTGGACGCGGTTCATTACGGAACTTTGTCTGTATCTGGTACCAAATCTGGGGAAGCTGTTTATATGATATGAGGTTAGGTTTTGCTAAAGAAGTAAATACTTCTTCATGGGTCGGTGCTAGCACCAGCTCCCGATTCTTTATTCTGAATATATCATCGCCATAATCTTCAAGTCTGCCAGTTTCAGCCCAAAGCTCATTTGGTGAAAGTGCCGGTAAATAAAATTCACAACCGCCAATTGCATTCATTTCTTCTCGCACAACTTTTTCAACCTTTTTAAATACCCTGAGACCCAGCGGTAAATAAGAATATACGCCGGCTGTCAGCGGCCTTATCATACCGGAGCGAACCATGAGTATATGTGATGGAATTACTGAATCTGAAGGTACTTCTTTTAATGTCGGTAAAAAATATTGGCTGAATTTCATTTAATTTAACTTGATTTTCAACAATTATAGCAATTATAAGCAAAAATTTCAATGAAATTACATAAAAACAACAAACAATCCGGTACTATACCTCCTATGTGGTATTGAATACTCGGTAGTTTTCTAATATTTTTATGTAGTATTTATCGGTAATTCAATTACTACATTAGAAATTAATCTATATTTACTATTTAATAAACAATAGGTTAGAAAAAATTATTTATTTATGATAAAAACAACAATTATTGCGATATTCATATTTTTTAATGCTGGTATATTAATTGCACAGGATTTTAAGGATATTAATTTTCCAGACGGTTCTATTGCGGGAATAGAAAGTAAAATCACAATTGATAAAGAATACAGGATCTACCAGGTTTCAGAAAACCAGATAAAATTTGATCTGCCATCTGTTTCAGTTGTGAACATTTCACTGTATAATGAATCGAACAGTCTTATTAGGACATATATATACAATAATCTTAAAGCAGGTACATATGAGATCAATATCAGTTCAGTTAATTTAGGCAGGGGAAGTTTTACCTGTGTACTTTCTTCAGGTAATATTAAGGAAAGCTCAAAATTGATTATTGACTGACAATTTTAGAGAGTATAAAAAAAGGGAGCTAATAAGCTCCCTTTTTTTATGCCCTGAATTGTAATTATCTTAGAATTGCAAGTACTAACAACACTATAACAAGTACCAGAATTATTGTAATCAATGTACCTGTACTGAGATCCATAGAATTCTCAGCATTTGATACCTTATATTCAAACTTTTGCTGCTGTTTGTTATATTCTTTATCCTTCACTACAAACATATCCATATCACCATCCCCATCTTTATCTGCAAAAAACATTGGGTAAGGCATTTTGGGATCAACGAAAAATGTTCTGCTGTATGTTTCATAATTTTTATCTTCCAGTACAAATGAGGGGTTTTCATTGGTTCCCATATTTTTGTAATAAGAGACATTGCCGTCATCAAATTTCAACGCGTCAAAATCACCGTCTTTATCAACATCAACCATAACCGGATTTTCGAAATCCAGTTTACCTTCCAGGTAGACCCCTGAGAGCTTACTGATGCTTTCATTTGTATAGTCATCATTTGGTGAAAAACCCATTGATGAAAAAGTAACAACAATTAATAATAATAAAGCTGAAGTTAGTTTTTTCATTTTTTAGCCGATAATATTTTATAAAATATTTATTTAAATATATCCATTATTAATAAATAAAACAAGTATTGCACTGCCAAAGTTCTGCAAAAAATGTTTAAATACTATTGCAGAATTTAAATTGAATGTTATATGTGAATTTATTAATTTGTGATAATATATGATAAAATCAACCAATTCATTATTCTTTTCTGGCTTGCCCTTTCTTCTTCTTTTTTCACTTTCTGCAGTATTTTATTCATGCAAAAAAAATGATTCACCTGTAGTGCCGGAAGAACCATTAATAACGTGGAATGTCCAGCCAACAAATATAACTAACAATCTGAAATGTGTTTTTTTTGTTAATTCACAAACCGGATTTGCAGCCGGCAATTCTTTCCCTAACGATACAAATAAGATAATCAAAACTACAAACAACGGAACAAGCTGGTTCAGGATACCGCTGACAGTTTATGATTCTGCCAGCTACAATTCGGTTTATTTCCTAGATGAAAATACCGGATACATTGCAGGTACTAAAGGCAAAATAAACAAAACTACCAACGGGGGTGCTGCATGGCTGCCGTTAACTACTAATACCACTGAAATTCTATATGACATTAAATTCTTCGATCAGCAAAATGCTGTTGCCTGCGGTAATTCAGGCACAATAATCAGAACATCTGACGGAGGCATTAACTGGGATTCAGCTTCAACTAACACTAATCAGGCTCTGTATTTAATTTCGCTCAACCAAACAGGCGAAGCATATGTAAGCGGTGACCTGGGGACAATAATAAACAGCAGTGATTTCGGCAATACTTGGAGCTTTCAGCAATCAGGTACAAATTACACACTAAAATCAATTCATTTTACAAATGAATTCACCGGTTTTTCCTGCGGACAGAACGGCACTATAATTAAAACTACTAATAAAGGGGTAACATGGAGCTTAATCAGCTCACCAGTGAATGGCGAATTTGCTTCAGTATTTTTTATTAATGAACAAACCGGCTTTTTAACCGGCAACCAGGGCTTGATACTGAAAACAATAAACGGTGGAGAAACATTCACAAGAAGTAATCCGGTAACGCAAAATTATCTGCGAAGTATCATTTTTATAGATTCACAAACCGGCTGGGCTGCAGGTGAGTTCGGTACGATTATAAATACAATAAACGGCGGTGATTGAATTTTTGGCGATTCAAAATAAGTTAAACCGTTTATTTACCAAGGACTCTGTTTAGAGTATTCTGAAGATGCTCGTCTTCAAAAGGTTTTACAAGATATCCGTCAGGACTGAGTTCCCCGATTCTGTTCAGTGTAGTTTCATCCTCAAATGCTGTCAGAAATACAATATGAATATCATATTTTTCTTTAAGCATTTTTGCTGTTTCCAAACCGTTTAACTTCCCTTTCAGTTCAACATCCATTAGTATAAGGTCAGGTTGTGATTCTTTTACAATTTCCAGGACTTTCTCTCCCGAATCAGATATAA
The DNA here is from genome assembly GCA_030835085.1 of Ignavibacteria bacterium. Classification (GTDB taxonomy): domain Bacteria; phylum Bacteroidota; class Ignavibacteria; order Tepidaquicellales; family OLB5; genus OLB5. Next base: position 408 of record JAUQWQ010000032.1, on the reverse strand, counting down.
AGGCAACATCATAGCCAAGGCTTGTAAGGCACTTGCTGATATCCATTGCTACAATACCTTCATCTTCAACAATAGCAATTTTATTCTTAGCCATAAATATATTTTAAATTATGGGAATTATATTAGCTTTAAATTACTAATAATCATTATTTAAATCTATGACAAATAGATAATATAATAAATTGAATTGAGTCTAAATTTTAGGTATTTTTGCTTATAAGCGGGAGTAATTCAGTCCCGTCTAAGCCGGGTAAAGTTCGAATGCCTGCTATATTTTTATAAAAATATAATTTTTGATTTAAGCGGGAGTAATTCAGTCCCGTCTAAGCCGGGTAAAGTTCGAATGCCTGCTATATTTTTATAAAAATATAATTTTTGATTTAAGCGGGAGTAATTCAGTCCCGTCTA
>JAUQWQ010000031.1 GCA_030835085.1 Ignavibacteria bacterium | reverse complement strand
TTACGGGACAATTCTGAAGACTACTAACGGTGGATTATCATTCCTGCATACTAACAATGAAATAATTCCCCAAAAGTATTTGCTGCATCATAACTATCCGAACCCGTTTAATCCATCAACAAAAATTAAATTTGAAGTACCTGCAGATCCTTCGGGGAAAATATCAAATGTAAAACTAATTGTATTTGATATGCAGGGTAAGGAAATAACCCGTCTAATTGACGAAGAATTAAAGGCGGGGGTTTATGAAGTATCATTTGAAGGCAGCTTACTCTCTTCAGGAGTGTATTTTTATAAAATTGAAACTGATAATTTTTCTGAAACAAAAAAAATGATATTGATAAAATAAGAAACAGTTTTACCGTTTCACAAATCAGGAAAAATGCCCCCGAAAATTTTATAAAAAGTATTAGGAAAAACTACACCATGAAATTAAATTGCAGCAATAATAAAATGAGAAAAATAATAACACTATTAAATATTATGATATTATTGCTGCTGCCGGGAAAAAATGACCTTAGAGCCCAAACGAGCTTTTTCTGGCAGCATCCCTTACCGACAGGCAACCAGCTTGAAGCTGTTAAATTCATTAACCAGCAGACAGGTATTGCCGTTGGCGCAGCAGGCACAATAATGAAAACCACCAATGAGGGTTTAAACTGGAGCGTTCAGCCTTCGCCAATTTATGCCTATTTATGGGATGTGACTTATGTTGATATAAATATCTGGATCGCAGTAGGAGTCTATAATTCTTCAGGTAACAATGGTGTAATATTAAGGACAACCAATGGCGGGAATAACTGGAGTATTGTCCTGAATCAGAGTGGTGCAAATTATAAGGGAGTTGATTTCCCGAGTCCGAATGCAGGATATGTTGTTGGTGCAGGTACTATACATAAATCAACTGACCAGGGAGCCACCTGGGTATTGCAGCCAACAGGCTTAGGTAATTTTTACACTGTGGATTTTTATGATGATCTAATCGGCGCAGCCGCAGGTATAAACAGTCTTAGTATTACAACTAACGGCGGCGTTAACTGGATCGCTCAAACCGGGGTGATTGAATTTATGTTCGATCTGTGTGCAGGGATATCGTGCACGGGTCCGAACACAATTGTAGGTGGAGTTGAGTCAGGTTATGATTATATAATCAGAACAACAAATGGGGGAGTAAACTGGATAAATTATCATAATTTTCTAAGTCTTAATGGAGAGATACTTCGTGATATGGAAATGATAAATAATACCGGGTTTATAGTTTCCAATAACGGAAGAATACTAAAAACTACTACCGGTGGATTGAACTGGACTATGGATACTACTTTTATACTACCCTTTCCAAGAGGATTATTATTCCTGAGTTTAAATATGCTGGATGAAAGTACGGTATATTTAGCTGGCGCAGGTGGCGCAGTGCTAAAGAGCATTAATTCAGGGCTAAACTGGAATTATTTAACTGGGTATCAAACAGCTCTCAGAAGCATCCAATTCCTTAATGTGAATACAGGTTACGCTTCAGGAGATGGCGGTACAATTTTTAAAACAACAAATTCAGGTAATAACTGGCAGGAAATAAACTCAGGTTTTGTTAAAAATCTTTATTCACTTTATTTTACAGACGTAATCACCGGTTATGCAGCAGGTGATAGTGGTATTGTTATAAAAACTTCAAATGCCGGTATAAACTGGACAGCTCAAACAAGCGGAACTGATAAAAACCTGCTTTCAATTGTTTTTGCAAATTCAAATACGGGATATGCCACAGGTGGAGAACAGAATAACGGACAGGGAGTAATTTTAAAAACCACAAATAGCGGCAATAATTGGATTACACAGCTAAGCGGTTCATCTATGAACTTCACTTCACTCTTTTTCCATAATCCTGATTCGGGTTTTGCAGTTACAAATTCTAACCTATATAAAACATCTAATGGGGGCATTAATTGGAATGTTGTTACCGGTGTTGAAGGTTACGATATACATTTTACAAATACAGTTACAGGTTATGCAATGGGTTCTAATCCAAATGTTTACAAAACAACTAATGGTGGAAGTAACTGGTTTATTATTAGTAGCGGTTATAATGTTGCATACCGTTCAATTCAGTTTTTTGGGGAATTTGGAATTGCAGCCGGAAGCAATGGTCACATTATGAAAACAACAAACAGCGGGGAAAACTGGATCGAATTACCCTTTTTGACTGAAAATTATCTTCGTTCTTTATATTTCACAGATCCTAACACAGGTTATATTGCTGGGTATTTTGGTACCATACTTAAAACTACTAATGGCGGGCTATCTTTCCTGCAATCAAATAATGAAATAACTCCAAAAAACTATCTGCTTCAACAGAATTATCCTAATCCGTTTAATCCGTTAACAAAAATTAAATTTAAGGTACCTATAAATCAAGCAGGAAGAGTCTCAAATGTAAAACTAATTGTGTTTGATATGCAGGGTAAAGAGATTTCAAAACTGGTTGATGATGAATTAAGCCCGGGTGTTTACGAAATATTATTTGACGGCAGTTTATTATCTTCAGGAGTGTATTTTTATAAAATTGAAACTGATAATTTTTCTGAAACAAAAAAAATGATTTTGGTAAAATAAAATTATTCCCAAAATTTCCATTTCACAAAACAGGAAAAATGTCCCCAAAAAATTTATAAAAAGTATTAGGAAAAACTACACCATGAAATTAAATTGCAGCAATAATAAAATGAGAATAAATATAATAATACTGATCATTATGTTATTATTGCTGCTGCCGGGAAAAAATGACCTTAATGCCCAGACGAGCTTTTTCTGGCAGCATCCCTTACCAACAGGCAACCAGCTTGAAGCTGTTAAATTCATTAACCAGCAGACAGGCATTGCCGTTGGCGCAGCAGGCACAATAATGAAAACCACCAATGGGGGTTTAAACTGGAGCGTTCAGCCTTCGCCAATTTATGCCTATTTATGGGATGTTACTTATGTTGATGCAAATATCTGGGTAATAGCCGGGGTTGATGTTTCATCAGGCAACAACGGCATAATATTGAGATCAACCAATGGCGGGACCGCCTGGACTATAGTACAGAATCAATCAGGTGCAAATTACAAAGGCGTTGATTTTCCAAGTCCGAATGCAGGATATGTTGTTGGAGCAGGTACTATACATAAATCAACTGACCAGGGGGCAACCTGGGTATTGCAGCCAACGGGAGTTGGCAATTTCTACACGGTAGATTTTTACGATGACTTATTTGGCGCGGCTGCAGGTATTAACAGCCTACGGACTACTACTAACGGCGGTTTAAACTGGATAGCGCATACAGGGGTAATTGAAAATATGTTTGATCTTTGTGCGGGCATATCATGTACAGATCCTCAAACAGTTGTAGGAGTAGTCGGTTCATACCCATCATATGTTATTCGAACGACGAATATGGGACAAAACTGGTCAAGTTATAGAAATTTTTTCCATTTAAACGGTGAAATAATCCGTGATATGGAGATGATTAATAGCACTGGCTTCATTGTTTCCAATAATGGCAGAATTTTAAAGTCTACAACAGGTGGATTAAATTGGAGTATGGATACAAGTTTTATGCTTCCAAATCCAAGAGGACCATTATTTAAGTGTGTTAATATGCTTGATGAAAACATAATATATCTTTCGGGTGCAGGTGGTGCAGTGCTCATAAGCAGTAATTCTGGTTTAAGCTGGAACTATCTGACAGGGTACCAGACTGATCTTACAGGCATTCAGTTCGTTAATGATAACACTGGTTATTCAATTGGTGAAAGCGGAGTATTCTTCAAAACTACAAATTCAGGAAATAACTGGATTGAAAGCCAAACTGGATTCATAAGAAACCTGAATTCTCTATATTTTACAGATGTGAACACCGGTTATGCGGCTGGTGACAGCGGAATAGTAATAAAAACAATAAATGGCGGGACAAACTGGATAGCTCAGTTAAGCGGTACAGATAAGAATCTGTTATCAATTGTCTTTGCTAATTCAAATACAGGATATGCCACAGGTGGAGAACAGAATAACGGACAGGGAGTAATTTTAAAAACCACCAATGCCGGCCAGAACTGGGTTACGCAATTAAGCGGTTCTTCGATGAACTTTACTTCATTGTACTTCCTAAATCTGGATACTGGTTTTGCGGTTACAAATTCCAACCTGTTTAAAACATCAAACGGGGGGATTAACTGGAATGCAATAGCGGGTCCCGAAGGGTATGATATCTATTTTGCTAATTCTTTAACTGGTTACACCACAGGCTCAAACCTTAATGTATATAAATCAACAGATGGTGGCAATAACTGGTTTGTTGTAAGAGCAGGAAATAATGACGGGTACCGTTCAATACAATTTTTTGGAGAATTTGGTATTGCCTGCGGGTATAATGGCAATATCATGAAAACTACAAATGGCGGTGTAAACTGGGTAGTTTTTGCCAAGATCACTGAAAACAGTCTCCGTTCGTTGTATTTTACGAATGAAAATACTGGTTATGTTGTTGGTTATTACGGGACAATTCTGAAGACTACTAACGGTGGATTATCATTCCTGCATACTAACAATGAAATAATTCCCCAAAAGTATTTGCTGCATCATAACTATCCGAACCCGTTTAATCCATCAACAAAAATTAAATTTGAAGTACC
>JAUQWQ010000234.1 GCA_030835085.1 Ignavibacteria bacterium | reverse complement strand
TCCTGAATTTTTTTAAGATTAATTTTGCCGTATCTATCGGCAGGGCAATAAGAGCATTAAAGGCATTTATATTGTATAGTAATTTCAGTTAGAGTGAAAGAACTATTTTTTTCTTCCGTCAAAAAATACTTGACATGTCAAGTAACTATCAACCTTCCTCCTTCGGAGTTAGGTTTCGTCCGGCCTTGCCGGACTCAACTATTCATCCACTATTGCGCACATAAGCTCTGCTTCGGCGGCAAGCTCTCCGTTAATTGAGTTCTTGTAAGCCTTGGCTTTTAGCTTGAATATATTGCGCTTGCGGTCGGTTACTTCTACATCAAAGAACAATTGATCGCCGGGGATAACCTGTTTGCGGAACTTGGCTCTATCAATAGAGGTGAAGTAGGCAAGCTTGCCTTCATAGCTATCAAAGAAGTTGAGAATAAGCAAGCCTCCTGTTTGCGCCATTGCCTCGATTATCAGCACACCCGGCATTACGGGTTTTTGCGGGAAGTGACCCTGGAAGAACGGTTCATTGACCGTTACATTCTTAACGCCAACAATACGTTTGCCGATATCTATATCAACGACTTTATCAACCAGCAGGAACGGGTAACGGTGCGGCAGCATCTTCTTGATGGCATTGATATCAAATATCACATCGCCCGATGATTTGGACTGGTACTTCATCTTAAGCTTATTCTGCTTGTAAAGATTGCGGAGCATCTTTACGAACTCAATGTTATGCTTATGCCCCGGGCGCGCTGCCATGATGTGCCCTTTTATCGGAGCGCCTATCAGAGCCATATCGCCAATCAGGTCAAGAAGCTTATGGCGCGCAGGCTCATTGGTGAAACGGAGCTGCGTATTATTGAGTATACCGTTCTGACCCAGAACAACACTTTCAGATATGCCGAGCTTTTTCATTAACCCCGATAGCTGTTCCGGTGAGAGATCCCGGTCAACTATCACAACAGCATTATCAAACTTGCCGCCCTGTATCAGCCCCTGCGCATGCAGGTCTTCCACTTCATGCAGGAAGCAGAATGTACGCGCAGGCGCGAATTCCGAAGGGAATTCTTCCATGTTAAACAGACTTGTGTACTGCGAGCCCAGTGCGGGATTGCGGTAATCTATCATAACCGTAAGCTTAAAATCATCATGTGGGAAAGCGACTATATCAACTGTGCCATCAGGTGCGCGGTAATGAATGGTGTTTTCTATGACAAGGTAATCCTTAGGCTGATTCTGCTCGGTAAATCCTGCGGATATAAGCAGGTCTATGAACGGTTTCGAACTGCCGTCAATGACCGGCGGTTCGTTGGTATCAAGCTCAACCACAATGTTATCAATTTCAGCTCCCATAATTGCGGCGAGCACATGCTCGGTGGTTTTAACCTGGGCATCGCCAACGGCAATTGTAGTGCCGCGCGATATATCGGTTACATGATCAATATCAGCGGGAATTTCCGGTGAGCCCGGCATATCAACACGCTTAAAGCGGATGCCGTAATCTTCAGGCGCGGGCAAAAAACGCAAATTAGATTTATTGCCGGTATGCAAACCGATACCGGATATTGATACTTCTCGAGCTATAGTTCTTTGTTTTGTCAGCATATTATTCTTTATAATCCACGAAAATACAGATTTTTGAGCAAATAATTAAGTGCTAAAATAAAAGCAAAACAATATTAGCTCCCCTCCTTTGCTAAGGAGGGGAAGAAATCCGGCGTTAGCCGGATTAAGGGTGGTCACTTCATATATACAATTTTTTCAGACCCCCACTAGCCACGCGCACCAGTGGCGCGAATGACTTCAAGATAACACGCCTCGCCTTAATTCGCGAAGCGAAGGAAGGAAGTGTTATCGTTCCGAAGGAACTCCTTTGGAGCAGTCCCAGTATACCCCCATGGGGCTGAAAGCGGGATCATGCCTCCTTCACTCGATGCGGTAAGGGGGTTTCATTTACCAATATCCCATCCCCTTTCTCAACGTGATTCTCACGATGAATGCGATTTTTTTTCTGAGGGATTTCCATGTTGAGAATGCAGTTTAACGGCTATAATCGCAATATTCTCACGATGAAAGCATTCCCATTATGATTAATTCATGGTGAGAATCCGTTTTCTCGATGATAATGTAAATGAGAAAACCCCCAAAACAGAATGATTTCAGCACCTTCAAAATTCCCAATATGATTATTCATGTTGAGAAAATTATTCATGATGAGAAAAATTATGTTTAATGCAGCAAGAATGGACATAAAATATAAAGGATAAATTAAGAATTAGTATGCTTTCTGCATACTAATATTAATATAATATATGCTAATTGCATTGTCAAGGGAAAAATAACTGTGAAACAACAAACGACTCAAAGGCTCAAAGAGAAAAATCAAGAAGAGTATTGCCCAGTGTATCCGGAAAGTCACCTTTCAGGTCAGCTACACTACAAGGAGTCATGATGGGATGAAGAACGCAAAAAACTCAATACGATTTTGTCTCTCCACCATTTAGGTAGGTGAATTCGGGAATTTCGTTACAAAGTTCTGTAAGTTAAAATATGGAAAAAGAACCGTTACAAAATCCATAAATTTTAGAAAACACGGATACAATTTAAAAAAAGAACCCTTTTATATTTGGGGTATATAAAAAACATACATAGTGTAAAATAAATGGGGGATAAACAATTTGACAATCAAATTAAGCAGTTATTGAGCAGAACAGTTACAATATTAGCATTAGAACAAACCATGATAGTTTCTATGGAAATTTCTAAAAGACATAATTTTTCACATTTTTAAAGGTAATAAACACGTGGAATATTACCTAATTAATTTCTTAAGTTCTTTTTAACATCTCTCTTCGAATCCTTCTTTTTCATGATTTGAATTAAATTTAAAGCCTCTGTTAATTTTTTTGTGAGATTGAGCAAATCACTCTTATCATATTCATCAATTGAAGATTTTATTTCAGAATTAATACTATCGTTCGTTTTAGCATTAACGTAAATTTCGATTGAAGGAAACAATTCAATATTTATATACTCATCATTGTCTTTTCTAATATTTTTAATAACATTTGGATTAGAAATGCTTAATACTTCTAGTTCATCTAAAGAGATATCGCAGGATGGTAAACTTAATAATTTTTTGTTTGTTTCAATGTCTCTTAAAATACGCCACCCTAAACTATCTCCATAATTATTAATTTGGGCAGATAAATTTAGTCCAGACATAAAACCATACCAGAGCAACAAAGACGGTAATTGATTTTGATACGGAATTAACAAGTCCAAATACTTGAGTGAACCGGGAGCTATTTTGCTAATCAAATAAGATGCGACAAAAGATATTAATGTTTTGTCATAAGCCCTATTATATATTAAATCTCTAATTAATTTTTCAAAAACTGCTACTTTAAATTCACGAGTTGAAAGCTCAAATTCATCATCAACCGTAGATAATAAAGGTATTTCTTTAATTAACAATTTCCATATACTGTTAGCAATTTTACCTGTTTCTCTAATATCGTATGTAGCTTCAAAAATCAAATTATAGATTCTCAAATCAATATTCATTATAGATCTAGTGCTATACAAATTGTTGCCGAATAGAATCATTGATATCATGTTCCAAATTAACACTAAATCATTGTCTAATCTATTCTTTCTATATGGGAAAAGTACTTCAAGACGCCTGATTGCCGAACTTATATCTTGATCTAAAAAAGTAAAATTTCTATCTAAATAGACCTGTGCAAAAACATATGAATAAGTAGATTTGGCTAGTTGAGGCGTTATTTGAGAATAACTATATTTATTAGAAATAAGCTCGCTAATAATAATACCTGTGAATGAATTATTAATAGAATGAGTATCGAAATAGTTTTTATTAACTTTCAAGTATTTTAACAAATGCTGCACTTCGATTACCCTACTAAAAGCTGTAAAAGGACGAAACTGACTTACGTATGTTGATACCCATGCTAAGAAATCTCTATATCGTAGTTCATTTCCACAAATAACTGCATCAGGCAAGGGTATATTTTTATTAAAGGGGTCGTTTTCCCAATAAAAGACATTATCATACCTATTAATATATTTATTAATATCTTGATAAGAATTTATAGCTATAAAATCACTTGTCTTTTTCCTATCAATTAAATCTAATAAATTTTCTCTATTACCTTTTACTATCCACATTAATTTCTAATTTTTTTTCTTACCAAAGATGTCTTCTACTGTTGGCTTATAGGGAATGGGGTTGATTTGTTCAAATGCGTCGACAAAATAGCCGTAAAGATTACCACAATGATAAATATTGAGAGAAGTTTTAGCTCTAGTTACAGCTGTGTAAGTTAAATTTCTATTCAATTTTTTATATTTTTTCAATGAATCAAAGCAAGCTATATGCACTGCTCTAAATTCTAAACCTTTTGAGTTATGTATATTACAAATTATTATTGGAGTTTTAAAGTCAAATTTTAGATATCCGTTTCCAATACTTGCATTTGCAATTCTATCTTTATAAACAGAGTTTTCAAAATATTCCTCAATAATTCTCAATTCATCATTTGTTGGGCATATTATGCCAATGAATTCATTTGGATATGTTTTAAGCTGTATATCAAGTTGAGATTCAATCCTCTGCAATTGTTCGTCAATACTTTTGCATTCTATTAACTCCACTTTTGAAGGATTCGAAGACTCATCATAATTTGAAGAATTAGTTAATTCTTGATAATCTTCAGTATATTTTGCTATGCCATCAGCTAATATACATATATTTCTACCATTCCTATAATGAAATTTGAGTGTAAAAACTTCAACGTTTTTCTCAAGTTCTTGGAATGGGTCTCCACCACTGTATATTTTTTGTCGTGAATCAGCAACTGCGAATAGCCTTTCACCTAACCTCTTTATAATCCTAGCTTCTATTGGTAAACAATCTTGTGCTTCGTCAATGAGAATTACTTTATATAAGTTAACTATTTTGTTTTCACTAATGTATTCTTCTAAAAGATTTGCGTTCTCTAATCTATCCTTTTCGAAATCACCAGTTTCTATTTGCTTAAGGTCATTTTGGTATAATATATCTCTAATAAATTTCGCAATTGTTTTCATCTCCACACCATCTATTTCATAACTTTCACCCCCACTGTTCAAGAAATTTTTAAGAGTATTATTGAACACAAGTATCATAATATTTTTCTTCTTTGAACGTATCAGATACTTTGCTCTCAATAATAACAAATTAGTTTTACCAGAACCCGGTGGCCCCGTTATTAAATAGCTACCGTCCAAAGGTAATCCATATATTTTTTTCTGATACTTATCTAGATCGGCTTCTTCAAGCCACCAAGTTTCGTTCATATTTTCTCCTTTAAATTTATCTCAATGTTCTTTACTAATTTTCCTGTAATGCCAATAGCTTTATCGTATATTGAGTAAAAACTCTTTTCAAAAACCGTTTCAAATTTAGCTTCATCAAATACATCATTATATATTATTGAGTAGAGCTTAGGTTTTTCATACGACGGGAAAACATCCGCTAAAATAGCTGCGCAATCAATTTCCACGACAGGTTTAATTTGTTCGAGGATTCTAAATCGATACCTTATCGACAATGGATGATACAACGCGAAATCCTCAGAGCTATCAAAGCTAACGAGCATTTCAAGTACTTGTTTGCTTAACAATGGCTGTAGTAAAAAGGGGGGTACATTTTTATTCCCTTTACAAACTTTCATGAAAACATTTTCAAAGGATTTTTGCAATTTATGCAAATTCTTCTCTAAGTCTACATTCTCTATATTCTTCATTTCCCTTTTCATTTCAGTTAAATCTTGTATTCTTTTTTTAATTTCTCCAATATTATTTTGTTCATTTGTCCTAAATTTAAAATCATCCCATTTTACTATTTTTAATCTTAATGATTTATCTTTAATTAGACACTTTTTTGCTAAATGAATCAATTCCGCTGGAACATCAACTGCAGAAAATTCTGGTTCAATAGTCAGGACTGCATGAGAAAGTCTTCCCCATTGATGTTTGTATTCAGCAAACATTTGTTTCCTTTCAATCAGATCATACAATACTGCTCCAATTTGATAATATGTTACCGCTTTCCAACCTTCAGCATCATCGACAGTTGCTAAAAAATACTCAATAGGACTGTATTGCAGAGTACCGAGAAACTTTTTCTGGTAACTACTATCATTATCAGGTATCATTGGCTTTATTACACCTAAATCTAATAAAATTACTTTTTTATAATCTGTACTTATTGAAATATTATCTGGTTTTATATCTCTATGGTAAATTTTATGTTTTTGAAGAAAAAGGACTGCTTTCACTAATTGTTTAATGATTGCCTTAATTCTATCTCTTGGTATTCTAACAATTTCTTGACTCAAATTAGGTTGATCAAGAAATTCCATTATAATGAAATAAAATCCAGTATTACTACATTTGCCTCCATCAAATATTTTCACTAAATTTGGGTGATGTTTATCTTTGATCTGAATTTGCCTTTCAACCCTCATCTTGATATCATCTTCACCAAATTCTTCAACTAATTCTTTATCAAATATTTTGATTGCATAAGTTTTTTTGGCAAAAAAACACTTGCAGACTAATGCTGATTTACCATTATTAATGTAATCTCCAATTAGCCATTTACCTATTTTCTTATTCTTAAGTTGTTGGCTAATTTTTTTAGCTTTGTTTGTGGTCATCTGTCTATTCTAACTTTTACAATTAAATAATTATTTCAATGAACTTCTTTTAACGCAAAAAGGAGTTCACTCTCATGGGGCATAAAATGCCACTAGAGAGTAAACTCCTCTATACGCGCGTGAACAAAATTAGCGTTTATTTTTAATTTTCGCAATGGCAAATAGTGTTTTGGGAGGTTTAAAAGCAGAACCCCCATCTAAGATCTTCTAATCCCGTTGTTAATACATTAATTTTCTATTTTAATAAACCCACAGTTATCTTCCCCCCTTCACAGAAGCGAAAGGGGGACTGACGCTGCATGTGGAGAGTGACGCTGCCCAAAACCCATTAGTGCCGATTGAAACCGTTATAAGAACACTTTGCAATCTTCAATGTGGTTTTAGAATATTTTAAGCTAGCGCAATTCCGCAATCTTTAGGTTTATGCTTTCTAAAACCTTATGCATTTCTTCATATATTTCAGGGTTTGTAAAACGTAAAAAGGTTATTTTATTTTCTTCAATTATGTTTTGTCTGATCTCATCGTATTCGATTTCTTCCGGGGTATTATGTGTTACTCCGTCAGCTTCTATGGCAAGTTTTATTTCGGGGGCATAAAAATCAATAACAAATTTACCAATGCTGTACTGCCTCAGAAATCTTACTCCCAGTTTTTTGTTCTTCAGTTCGTACCATAAAAGTACTTCAGCCCTGGTCATGTTGCTTCTAAGGTAGCGCCTCTTTTCCTGTTCAGACTTTTTGTTGTATATTCGTAACTTCATGAAATCATATCAAAAATTCTTTCCCTATTTTTTAAAAGAACTACATCCCCCCTTCGCTTCTGTGAAGGGGGGAATATGAGTTTGAATATACCCTAATTGTAAATTAATCTTTAGTTACAACCCTGCGTGAAATTTCTATGGGGGTTGCCTTTGATTTTGCTTTGCTTTCTTTAAGGCAGAACCCCCATCAAAAACTTTAGATTCCCTAAGCTATTTCATCAAACTTCATTCCCAACAAGCCTGGGACTATCCTCCCCCCTTCACAGAAGCGAAGGGGGGATAAAAGCTTAACAAAAGCTTTACAAAAACATCACCCCACCACTCACACGGTACTTTTTACCGCGGCGATGGCGTGCTCAAGCTCTGAGCTTGAGGCATGCATACGGCTGATGGCTATTGTAGCGCCATCGGGTGAGCGCAGCGAGAAGTACCACTTCCCGTCAGGGGTAGAGCTTCGCTCGTACAGCGCATCATTCTGCGCTGAGCTGCGTATCCTGTTGATGCATTGTACATTATCGTTTGCAGAGGCACACCCGGTACATTGCAGTATAATTCTTCCTGATTCATCCAGCAGTTTTACGTAGTAGATGTTATCAGGTCCGGAATAAGATTCGAATCTTGTTGGCATTTGTGTATATGTTTAATTTCCCCAAACTAAATTCATATTCAGTAAAAAGCAAAAGGGAGTCCGCTCCCTGCACTGATGCAGAGATTCGAACCCCCTAATTGTTCATTACAAACATATAAAAAATTGTTAGTTTATGCAAGAGAGATTAGAATGAGCAGCCCTTCTGACCGAGCAGCGGTCATACTTTTGTAGAATAGATTGAATAGAACAATTGACCCTGTTCGTTAGTCTATGAACATGTAACTCCTATGGGGTCATTATATAATACTGGTTACGAAAATTGCGTCATCTGAATTCTGATCAATCTGCTCACTTAATCGCTACTCACCTACTTACCTACACACCTACTTCACTTTTTTATTCAGCCCGCGTATTGTTGCCTCCTGGCGAAGCTCCGCGCGCATGGGTTGTGAGCGGTAACCGGAATACATGCCCGGCTCATTAATTGATTTGGAAACATTTGTTGCTGCGGTCAGTATTACATTATCGCAAATTGAAATATGTCCAACAATTCCGACCTTGCCGCCTATCATACAATTTTTGCCGATCTTTGTTGAGCCTGCCACACCTGATTGCGCCGCGATCACGGTGTTCTCGCCGATCTCAACATTGTGCGCAATTTGTATCATGTTATCAAGCTTAACTCCCCGCCTTATGATAGTCTCCCCCATCGTGGCGCGGTCAATGGAGCAGTTCGAGCCAATTTCAACATCGTCTTCAATTACAACTATACCTTTCTGCGGGATCTTCTGGAATGTGCCATCGGGATTTTTAGCCTGCCCGAAACCGTCACTGCCTATGACAGTACCTGAGTGTATTATCACCCGCGCGCCGATCTTAGTACCCTGGTAAATTGTAACATTGGGGTATATCAGCACGTCATCGGCTATTTCCGCGCCGGCAAGTATTACAGTGTTAGGCAGAATTGAAACGCGCGCGCCAATTTTAACTTTTGCGCCAATGAAACAATGCGCGCCGATGCGCACTTCGTCGCTGGATATTTCCGCGGTATCGCTTATAACGGCGGTTTCATCAATACCGACTTTCTGCAGTTCAGTTTGCGGTGAGAGTATATCAAGCAGTGTTAAAAATGATAGGTACGGGTCTTCGACCCTTATGAGGGGAAGCTTGCGGTCATCAAGCCTTGGATACAGCTCAGCGTTAAACTTTCTTGATACTATTACGCACCCGGCAGAAGTGCCCGAGAAATATTTCTCGTAAACGGGATTGGCAATGAAAGTAATTTCATCATCGCCTGCCTGTTCGATCTTACCGATACCTGAGATTTCCTTACCGGCAAATTCGGGCAGGGTAAGCTCACCGGATAGAAGTTCTGCTATTTCTTGAAGTTTCATGGTGTGATAGAAAGAATAAGCAAAGATAAGAACATCTGTGCCGCTATATTCTAACTTATTGTGCTTCCAGTTTCTTAATTACTTTTTGTGTCAGGTCGTAGCGGTCGTTCATATATAGAAGCATCAGCTGGGTTGAGCGGTCGATAACAAAATCATACCCGCCTTCTTTGGCAACATCCTGGATTGCTTTAAAAACTCTATCCTGCACAGGTTTCATAAGCTCGGTCTGCTTCTGGAAGTACTCGCCTGACTCACCGAATTTATTCTGTTTAAAATCAGTGATCTTCTGCTCCTGCACTTTTATTTCTTCTTCTTTTTGCTGTTTTATCTTTTCGGTAAGGATAAGCTTTTTCTTATCGTAATCATTTTTCATAATTAAAAGACTATCGTTGAGCCCCTGGAGCTCAAGCTTCCATTTCTGCACCATGTTATCCAGGTTGGTCTGCGCGTCGCGCGCATCCTGCAGAGTTTCGAGTATGACTTTGGAATCAACATAGCCTATTTTTTGCTGGCCATACGATGCGCCTGCAAACAAAATAAGAGCGAAAATTACGGCAAATGATAGTTTCATCGCTTTAGTGTTAGTTTGAGGAAATTGATTAAATTAAAGCGTATAATTTTATGAAATATGAATTAATTTGATTTGAAATTCAATATGAAATTAAAAACTTGCTTTTAAAATTGTTTCATTGGAAGATGATTTCTGAGTCACAGTAGCTGGATAATATGATAGATATGAAACCACCCCAATCCGGTTTCACCGGATTTTCCCCTCCTTAAAAAAGGAGGGGAGCTATTTATCAGTTAGAATTTTATTTCAGTTTATCTAAAACTTTGAATGTGATATCAATTTCCTTATCACCGTAAATGAGCGCATCGCTGGCTTTATCAAGCACTATGTTATATTTCAGCTCTTTTGCAAGCGATTCAATAGACTTGGTGATTTTTTCCTTTACAGGTTTGAAGAGCTCTACCTGAACATCATATAAAGTTTTCTGTATGTTCTGTTTATAAACCGATAGCTCCTGGTCCATTGCCTGTACTTCTTCCTGCATCATGCCAAGCTCGCCTTCAAGAGCTTTTATCTGGTCAGCGTTAAGTTTGCCTGCTTCGATCTGTTTCTGAGCGTCTTCGTACTTTGTTTTAAAAGCGTCAGCTTTGGTTTTGATATCATTCTCTTTAGTTGTGATGGTATCAATATATAATTTCTGCAGGTCTTCAAGTTTTTTCTTTACGTCCTGCGCTTCGGGAAGCTGGGCAATAATGACTTCGCTATCAACGAATGCTATTTTTACCTGGCTGCCTGCTGATGCTGCCACAAAAGCAAGCATAAATAATGCTATTAAAATGTTTTTCAATTGTTTCTCCTTAAATATGAATTAATTTTTATTTTCTTTCTTTTATAAATTTTACCCCATGCCGCAAACAGGTACTAGAATCCCCTGCCAAACTGGAAATGGAAGAGCCAGGACGGGTCTTCGTTATCGACAATTTTTCTATCGAAGCCGTAACCAAGATCAAATCCTATTATACCCACTGCCGGAAGCATAAGCCTTGCGCCGAATCCGACTGAGCGCTTGAGGTCAAAGATATCAGCTGATTTAAAAGTTGACCACAGGTTACCTGCTTCAGCAAATACCATGAGGAAGATAGGAATAGGATCCTGTGAAAGCGAATACCTGAGCTCAACACCGTACTTCATCAGGAACCTGCCGCCTACCGGTGAGCGCACAATGTTAACCGGACCTACTGAACGGTCATCATATCCGCGCAGCGCAACCGTGTTGTATGATAGTCCGCTGCCGCCCATGAAGAACAGCTCATTCGGCGGAACGTAGTTATCACTTGAAAGGCTTGAGATACTTTCAATATCAAATAATGATGCAAGTACAAGCTTACCTGCATTATCAAGGCTCTTGTATGCTTCGCTTTTGAATCCAAGTTTATAAAAATTTGTGGTACCAACTAAATTCGCGCCTGCAACTTCAGCTGAAAGCAAAATTTTTGATCCTACAGAAGGGAAGATCGGGCTGTTGGTTGAGTTCCTTGAAATGACCTGCCCAATACTTATCTGTGTCCTTAAACCTGTTTCGTAGATTCCCGCACCGTTGATAACATTTGTGCGCTGGAATTTCAAGAACCAGTCACCCCTGAAATAATCATCCGGGAAACGGAAACGTCTGCCGATGTTGAGAGTAGAACCGGTTTCCTGAATTTCGTACGTGTAATTCTGCTTGGTATCATATATATCTATACCTGCAGATGTTGGCGTATTAAATAGCCAGGGCTCTGTAAATCCAATTCTGAATGTACGGTAAGTGCCTTCAGTGCCGAAATCCCACTGCAGAGAAAGTATCTGCCCGGCTCCGCCTGAGAGCGGATCGAGTATATCGAAGTTATTGAATGTCAGCCCAAGGCTGCCTGAAAATCCGAAAGTCTGGCTGTAACCCACAGAGGCGTTAAGCTGGTCTGATGAGCGCTCTTCAACGAGATATACAAGATCAACCGTGCTGTCATTTCTCTGTACAAAATCATAATTAAGCGCTTCCGGGTTGAAGTAATTCAGCTGAGACATCTGCTGCATACTTCTCACCATCGCAGTTTTGTTGAAGTACTGCCCGGGCAAAGTGAAAAGCTCTCTGCGTATAACTTTATCCTGTGTTTTGGTATTACCCGAAAAATTAATGAGCCCGACCCTGTACTGGCGGTTTTCGCTTATGTTAATTTTGAGGTCAACATAATTATTTTCTTTTACGGTTTCATCAACATCAGCGTTAAAACCAAGATAGCCGTTATCAAGATATAATGAGGCAATATCAGTCTGGCTTTCATTACCGCGGAGGTTCTGGTTGAACTTCATGAAATTGAAAATATCACCGCGTTTCATATCAAGCTTTTCAACAAGCAGTGAATCTTTATAAACAGTGTTGCCTTCAAAAACAACATTACCTACTTTATACCTTGGACCCTCGGCAACCTTAATAAGTATATCAACATCTTCTTTGTTGTTTTTATACTCTAGTTTATCTTCAATAATGGTTGCATCTTTAAAACCGTTTTCTTTGTAATAATTAAGAATAAACTCTTTATCTTTTTCGTAATCATTCCTGTTGAAGCGGGCTTTATCCCAGAACTTCCACCACTTGCGTTCAGAAGTTTCCTCCATCGCGCCTTTTAGATCGCCGGTAGATATTTTACTGTTGCCGGTAAAACGGATATGCCTTACACTTATCTTGCTGCCCTCGGATATTTTCACCCGAAGCTGCGCTTCGTTGTATGAGTTGACGAACTGGTCAACTTTTACTGTTGCCAGCGGGTAGCCTTCTGATTCATACAGCTTGGTTATGTTGTATTCAATATCCTTAACGGTCTGGGGAGTAACAACCTGCCCTGTTTCGAGTGGAATTTTTTCTTCGAGATCTTTATCGCTGAACTCATCATTACCTGAAAACTTAATGTTATCAAGCTTGGGAAGCTCTTTTACTTTGATAACAAGGTAAGCGCCATCACCGACTTTTTTATCTACATTAATTTCCACATCACTGAAAAGCTTCATGTTCCACAGGTTCATAATAGCAGACTGAGTCGCTTCTGAAGGTATCATAATTTCATCACCGACTTTGAGACCGCTGTTTGAAATAATGATACGGGAGTCATAGAACTTATTACCTTCCGCGTTTATAGAAAGTATTTTATATGTTCTCGGTCCATCCTGGGCAGAAACATTGAAATGAATTGTGAATATGAGGGCAAAAAATAAAAAAAGAACTTTCTTTATATCTCTCATTAAGCTTTTTTCTTTGTTTGAATTTGTTTAGTAGTCATTCCGAACCTGCGCTCCCTGTTCTGGAACTCGCGAATCGCGTCATAAAGCTGCTGCCTTCTGAATTCAGGCCAGAATGTTTTATCGAAATAGAATTCAGTATATGCAGATTCCCATAGCAAAAAATTACTTATTCTGAAGTCTCCGCCTGTTCTTATGAGCAGGTCAGGATCGGGGATATCCCCGGTTACGAGGTAATGTGAAAATGTTTTTTCGTCGATATCTGATTTAGCCAGCTTGCCTGATTTTACATCAGCGGATATATTTTTAACCGCGTTCAAGATATCCCACCGGCCGCTGTAACTTAAAGCTAAAACCAAAGTCATGGTCTTATTGTTCCTTGTTTTTTCTATAGCTTCGGTGAGCTCGTTGAGCACCTGCGGCGGCATTGAGGACATATCCCCCACTGCCATAAGTCTTACATTATTTTCATGCAGCTTATCGGTTTCGCTGCGCAGTGAGCGGATAAGGAGCTTCATTAAGATCGCGACCTCGGTCTTGGGTCTGCGCCAGTTTTCGGTTGAAAATGTGTATAAAGTTAAGTATTTAACGCCAATTTGTCCGCATGCTTCAACAATATCACGGACTGAGTGGACACCTTCGCGGTGGCCGAATGTACGGGGGCGGTTCTTATCCTGCGCCCAGCGCCCGTTGCCATCCATGATTATAGCAATATGCCGGGGTATTTCACCCGAACTTTTGATATGATCCTGTACTTTTTTATCTGAACCGGTAGGTTCGTTAAAAGCCATTATAATTGATTAATTCCGGCGGCTTGCCTTGCAAAATTCTGTTAGTAAACCAATAATTTAGCGTATAAACAGTAAAAATACAATTGATAAAAAAATACAGGGGAAATTAAAGCAGAAATGCAGTTTTAAGGGTTTTGAAGGATTATTTTGTAATCTTCTTATGCGTATAGTATGTCATAGCTCCCATAAACGCGCCGCCGGCTAAACACCATAATATATCGAATACGATGTAAGTGATACCCCAGAATTTGGTGATGCCAAGCATCATGAAGCTGAAGAATCCAATTACAGAAAGATTATAATATATCCCCCACATAACGGGCTGAATAAGCCGTGTCTCAGGTTTCGCCATACGCCAGTAAAAATACACAAAGCCATAGACAAGCAGCGCATTGGCAAAGTTCATTGACCATATGTTTTGAGTTATTACGGAGTTAATTTCAGGGGAAGAATAATACACATGCGGGAATAAATTATTATGCCA
>JAUQWQ010000030.1 GCA_030835085.1 Ignavibacteria bacterium | reverse complement strand
ACTTTCCTTTTAAGCCTGCTTGCTGAAATATACAGTACCTTCCCCGAAGAAGGTGACCTGGACCAGCCGAAGCTCGTAATTTTTATTGATGAAGCTCATTTATTATTCAATGAAGCTAGTGATGCGCTGTTGAGTCAGATTGAAAGCATAATAAAGCTTATCAGGTCAAAGGGTGTTGGAATATTCTTCTGCACGCAGAATCCCAATGATATACCAAATATTGTGCTGAGCCAGTTAGGCATGAAGGTACAGCATGCTTTGCGTGCATTTACCGCAAAGGATAGAAAAGATATAAAGCTAATTTCAGAGAATTACCCGATGAGTGAGTATTATGATATTGATGACCTGCTGACAAGCATGGGCATTGGCGAAGCTGCTGTAACAGTGCTGAGCGAAAAAGGGAATCCGACCCCGCTTGCAGCTACGCTGCTTTGCGCTCCGCGCTCAAGGATGGATATTCTGACACCCGCAGAAATTGATGAGATAATGGCAGGCTCAAAGATCGCAGCTAAGTATAATGAGGTTATTGACAGAGAAAGCGCACTTGAAATACTGAACAAAAAAATTGAAGAACATGCCGCTGAACAAGAGAAAGTGGCTGCGGAAAAAGAAGAAGCAAAGACTAAAACAAGTAAGACGGAAAAAAGTACAGTTGAAAAAGTATTGACCAGCACTACGGCAAAACAGGTTGGAAGAACTGTTGCGCGTGAAGTTACGCGCGGGTTGCTTGGGATATTGGGAATAGGCGGCACAAGGACGAAGAAGAAATCAAGCTGGTTTTGACCATGAATTGCTTGATTCACTTGATTACACTAACTGTAATGTCAGGTTTGTAACCTGACATGCCGGGCATGCCCGGCGAATTAAACAAAAATTTTGCCCTCTGAAATTAAACATAGAGGGCATTTTATATGAATGAAATAAGCAAACTCAGAATTACACAGGCAAAAGATAATCTGGGGCTATTTGATTTTCTTGATATTCGCGCTGCTGCGGTAACAGGTTCAGTTGCCAAAGGATATGCCGATGATAATTCAGATATTGATACGATTGTTTTTCTGAACAACCAGATGACTCAGAGTGAGTTTGATAAAATCGTCAAAGATGCTAAAGAATCCGGGGGCGACTTTTATCACGGTTCACCCGAAGAAGGCTTTGCGGTTTATTATTACATTGATGGTGTTATGTGTGATTTCGGTTTCGGGCATTACAGTGAAACAGAAACGCTGATAAATGAAATGCTTGATAAGCCTGAAGTTGAACAGACAAAGCATCTTATGATATCGGGACTTATTGACGGTTATATATTGAAGGATTCCAATTGGCTGGCTCCCCTGGTAAAAAAAGCGGAGGATAATTATCCGCAAGAATTGCAGGTAATGCTTGTAACTCATTTTAAAAAATTCCACCCGGAATGGGCTATAGAAAAAATGACAATTGGCAGGGGTGATATTCTGTATTACTATGAATCACTGGTTGAAATGACTGGAAATATTATCGGCATTTTATGCGGACTGAATAAATTTTACCATCCGGGAAAGTCAAAAGGTGTAGAGCATACCATTGAAAAAATGCATATAAAACCACGGGATTTAGTTAAGCGGTATAATTTTGTATTATCTGCTGAAAAATACGAAGCATTAAAGGGATTGTTTGATCTAGTGAGAGAAACATTTGACCTGATAGATGAACATTTGCCGGAAGTAAGTACAAAGCGCTCAAGGGAAGTACTTGAAATGGTTTTAAGGAAGTGAAGTTATTCTGTTTTACCGGTATTAAATAAATAGCAAAAAATATTAGAATGCCGAAAGTAAATAAAAGATCAAATAAAAACTATAAAATTCCCAAAGTACCATTTTGGAAAACAAAAAAGGTATTAATTGCATTAATACCTGTAGTGGTTTTCATTGCCATTTATTTTTTATACATCAAAAAAAGTTCAAATGAACCTGAATGGGTTAAAGAAGGGGAAGTGACATTTGTTAGCAAAGATACGCGGCAGAAGCTTGCCAAAATTGATGTTGAGGTCGCGATAAATCCGGCTGAAAGGCAGCAGGGACTTATGTACCGCTCAAAAATGGATGAAGATAAAGGAATGATATTTATTTTTGAGAGGGATGATATGCAGTCATTCTGGATGAAAAACACGATCATTCCGCTTGATATAATGTTTATAGACAGCAAAGGAGTTATAAATACTATTCACAAAAACACGGTCCCTTATTCTGAAAAACCATTGCCCTCGAAAGGTAAATCACAATTTGTGGTTGAAGTGAACGGCGGATACTCTGACCGGCACGGAATTAAAGAAGGTGACCTGATAGAATATAAATTAGATCACAGGTAAATCATAAACCTAACAGGTTAATTGCCAGCCCTGATGCAAATATTGCAAATCCCGCAAGTGCATGTGAGTATTTTTCCAGTTTGCCCATTGGCATCAGGTTTAATCCCCACATTGATACAGCAACAACTAAAACCATTGTTGAAATTGTTACTATTCCGAAGACAGCAGTAACTGTTGTCAGTCCAATTACACTGTGCTGCGCGGCTGGGAACATAAGCAGCGGAATTAAAGGCTCACACGGACCGAGAATAAACACTACGAACAATATCCATGGAGTAAGCGATTTTTTTTCTTCATTGTGAACGTGGACGTGCTCTCCATGATGTTCATGGTGATGGGTTGAATATGTGCCTGTATCTGTAACATGGATGTGAGAGTGCGGTTTATTGTTGTAAGCTTTTTTTATTCCCCATATCATATAAAGGAAGCCAAAAGAAATCAGAGCCCAGCCAGCAATTTCACCGCGTGTGCCTTCAATAAGTTCAAGTTTATCCAGTGCAATTCCTGCTGCAATTCCGATAACCCCTAAAACAACAGAGCTTAGCACATGCCCTATTCCGCAAAAAACTGTAACCCAAATTGTCTTGTTTTTTGACCATTTTCCGGCTTTCGCCATCATAATGAAGGGTAAATAGTGGTCTGGTCCGATTAGTGTATGGATAAAACCGATGGATGCTGCAGTGAGCGAGAGGATATAGATATCAGTATTCATATAATACCAAATTTATATACAAAAATGGCAAAAAAAACTTATTCAGCAAATGATTCAAATCATATTATTATGGAATTTAATTATAGAACATTTAATGCTATTTTTGATTGAATTTGATTTCTAATATATTCTTAACATTAAATTAACAAAGTAATGCTAATTTTAACAAAGAGAAAATTATTAGAACATTAAAAATTCATTAATATGAAGGAAAAAATACTTGTAGTTGACGATGAAAAAGATATTCTTGAGCTCATTGATTACAACTTAACCAAGAACGGATACAGAGTAAAAACAGCAACTACGGGTGAAGATGCCCTGGAGCTGGTGAAAGAGAATGATTATGACCTGATAATTCTTGACCTGATGCTTCCGGGAGTAGATGGATTTGATATCACCAAAATAATCAAAGCTGATAAGCAAAAAGCGGGAATTCCTATAGTCATGGTTACCGCTAAAGCAGATGAGGCTGATAAAGTCGCGGGTCTGGAAATTGGCGCGGATCATTATGTTACTAAGCCGTTCAGCCCAAGAGAGCTGCTTGCAATCGTAAAGGCGACACTAAGGCGCAGACCGCCTAAGGAAGAAGAAGAGAAGCCCATCATTGAAAGAGGTGACCTGAAAATTCACGTTGGCAGGCATGAAGTGACCATTAAAGGAAAACATGTTGATCTCACTCATTTAGAGTTTAGAATTTTACTTACACTTGCCAAAAAACCGGGCTGGGTAATGACAAGATACCAGATAGTTGATTCAACCCGCGGGGAAGGTGTATCGGTTACCGATAGAAGCATTGATGTTCATATTGTTTCATTACGCAAAAAGCTTGGTGAAGAGAATGAGTATATTGAAACTGTCCGCGGTGTTGGTTACAAATTCAGGGAGACTTTTTAATGTTTACTAATCCAAAGGAGATATAATTGTTCAGGAAAAAATTCCTTTGGAAGTCATATTACATTTTTGCAGCCCTGGCAATTGTTCCAATGATAATCCTTGCCTGGTACGCTTCGTCACTTTTTAATGAAACGCTCATTACAACTGACCTGGAGATACTCCACCAGAGAACCAGCTTAATAAAAGAAAAACTTGAAACATCTGATATTGATACTATTAACCTTCAGCAATTTTCCGTTAGGTATGATAATTTAAGCGGAGCAAGAGTCACAATAATTCAGCCAAACGGAAAAGTATCGGCTGATTCCCGCGAAGAGCCTTCACAGATGGATAATCATGCCGATAGGCCTGAGGTAATTGAAGCGCTTGAAGGTAAAACAGGCATTTCGCAAAGGTATAGTTTCACATTAAAAGCTGATTTTATTTATGCAGCGCTTCCTGTTTATAACAAAGAAGGCCTTATAGTATATATTTTAAGAACAGGGTATCCGCTGACGGGTGTACAAAAGGAAGCCGCAAATGCCAATACAGCGCTGTTTTTGACTGTAATTTTCTTTACAGTAATAATACTTGTACTTGGATATTTTGCGATCAGGAACCTGACCAGGCCAATTACAGAGATCAGCAGCGCGGCTGAGAAAATTTCAAAAGGTGATTTTTCCCAGAAGCTTTATCCGGCAGGGGATGAAGAGTTAAGAGTACTTGCTGAGAGCCTGAACTCGATGGCAAAACAGCTTGATGAAAAACTTGATATAATAGGTGAGCAGGATAACCTGCAGCAGGTTGTATTAAAGAGCATGAAAGAGGGTATTCTTGCGGTAGATTATGATGAAAGAATTCTTCTGCTAAACGGCACTGCTGCAGAGATACTTGGTATTAATGACAGGAATACGATCGGCAAAACACTGCAGGAAGTTGTTCGTGTTTCTGAAATTCAGAAGTTCTTTCTGAAGCTGCTTTCTGAAGGCAACCCGCAGGAAACCGAAGTCCTGCTGCAGCATGAAAAGGACAAGTTCCTGCAGCTGAGCGGAACAGTTTTGTATGATGTTGACAACAAAGCGCTGGGCGCTTTGGTGGTGTTTAATGATATATCAAACCTGAAGCACCTTGATACGCTTAAAAAAGATCTTGTTGCAAATGTCTCTCATGAACTGCGTACGCCTGTGACCACAATTAAAGGATTCATTGAAACACTGCGTGAAGGCGCAATTGATGACCATGAGACAGCTGAGAGATTTCTTAACATAATAACAAAACATATCAACAGGCTTAATATGCTTATTGATGACCTGCTAATACTTGCCAAACTGGAAGAGAAGCCTGATGAAATAAAAATGGATACAGAAAATATCAGCAGGGTTCTGAATTCAGTTACAGAAGATTACGAATTTAAGGCAGGAGAAAAGAAAATCAAAATAGATATAAAATGCGATGAAAACCTGACCGGCAGGATAAACAAACATCTCACTGAGCAGGCGATAGGAAATCTTGTGGATAATGCAATAAAATACAGTGATAAGAAGACCCGCATTGAGGTCGGCGCATTTATGAAAAAGGATCAATTGGTGATATATGTTGATGATGAAGGCTATGGGATAAGTGAGGATCATATGCCAAGGCTTTTTGAGCGGTTTTACAGGGTTGATAAAGGCCGAAGCAGGGATGAAGGCGGTACTGGCCTTGGACTGGCAATAGTAAAGCATATAGTTAATACAATGAACGGCACAATTGATGTAGAATCCAAACCGGGTAAAGGCACCAGATTTATCCTTAATATTCCTCAAAAAAACGATTAATTCCTCAAATAAATCTTAACAGAAACTTAACAATTCCCTAACAGTACAATAAATTTATTAACATAATTTGCATTAAAAGTTAATAAGTTAAAATTAAACAAATCCAAAAAGAAATGAAAAGTTCAGCAATTAAGCTTGCAGTGTTAGTACTTGTCTTGTTTTCGTTTGCGGCAGCAGGCTGCGCAAAGAAGGATAAAACGGATTCAAAAGATAAGAAATCTGTAACAATAAAGGGCTCCGATACTATGGTGCATTTGATGAGCACCCTGGCGGAAGCGTTCATGAAGAAAAACCCGAACGTACAGGTATCAGTAACCGGTGGCGGCTCCGGAACCGGAATTGCAGCCTTGCTGAATGGCACTACAGATGTTTGCGCTTCATCCAGAGATATGCAGCAGAAAGAAAAAGATCAGGCAAAAGAAAAGAATATCAACCCGGTTGAAAAAGTTATAGCATTTGACGGAATCGCGATAGTTGTTCACCCTGAAAATCCGGTAAAAGATATTACCATGGAGCAGCTAAAAAAGATCTATACCGGTGCATATAAGAACTGGAAGGAGCTTGGCGGACCCGATCAGCCTATCACAACTCTTTCCCGTGAAAGTAATTCAGGCACATATGTATTCTTCCAGGAACATGTATTGGGCAAAGAAAATTATGCTCCGACAGTAAAGCTAATGCCGGCATCATCATCAATAGTGCAGTCAGTATCTGCTGATAAATGGTCAATTGGTTATGTAGGGCTTGGTTATACAAAAGAAGGTAACATTAAAGTAGTACCGGTTAAGAAAGATGATTCTTCGCCTGCTGTTACTCCAACCCATGAAACAGTACTGGATAAGTCCTACGGTATTGCAAGGCCGCTGTTCTTATACTTCAACGGTGAGCCTGCAAACAACAACAAAATGCTGCTTGATTTTGCGATGTCGCCTGATGGACAGAAAATTGTTGAAGAGACAGGTTACATTACACTTAAATAATCAGAAAAAAACAATTTAAGCTTTAATTGGAATTACGGATAATTATTGAACAAGCAAAGATTAAAGGCTAAGATAATAAAATATTTCCTGCAGAGCTGTGGTTCTCTTTCGATAATCATAGTTCTGCTGATCTTTTTATTCCTCTTCAAAGAAGCTTTCCCGTTTATCGGCTCACCGGGCATAGGTGAGCTGTTCCATAATATATGGAACCCCGTTTCATTCCAGAAAGAAGAATTCGGGTTAGTACCGCTTATCACCGGTTCGGTTCTTGTTACAATTCTTGCGACCGTAATTGCAATTCCTTTTGGTATAATTGGCGCGGTTTACATTTCTGAAGTTGCTTCGGCAAAAGAAAGGGAGTTCCTGAAACCATTCATCGAGATTCTTGCAGGGATTCCATCAGTAGTTCTTGGATTTTTTGGTTTAATAGTAATTGCACCTTTTATAAAAGATCTTTTTGGGCTCAATACCGGCTTAACTGCATTAACCGGTGCAGTATTGCTTGCCTTTATGGCAATTCCAACAATTATGTCAATTTCAGAAGATGCGATTAAAAGCGTTCCGGCTGCATATAAGGAAGCTTCGCTTGCGCTTGGAGCCAGCAAGCTTGAAACCATATGGAAAGTTGTTGTTCCCGCTGCACTTTCGGGTATAGTGGCTTCCGTAATGCTGGGAATGGGCAGGGTTGTTGGTGAAACAATGACTGTTATGATGGTAACAGGCAACGCTCCTGTTATCAGTATGAACCCGTTTACATCTGTCAGGACAATGACTGCGACCATAGCTGCTGAAATGGGCGAAGTAACGATAGGTTCTGACCACTACATGGCTTTGTTCTGGGTTGGTATTGTATTAATGCTTATGACATTCAGCCTGAACCTGATATCTTACAGGGTACTCAAAAAATACGGAATGATAGATAAATAATGAACAGCAAACGAACCGGGGAAAAAGTAATATATTGGCTGATGCGGGGTATAACATACCTTGTTGTGGTCTTTATTGCTTACATCCTGATCGATATTCTGATACACGGTCTGCCGGCAATTTCATGGGAGTTTATAACCGGTGACCCTGAAAAAAGCGGTGCTGAAGGCGGGATTTTTCCCGCGATACTTGGAACTCTCTTCTTGGTTATAGGGACAATAGTAGTTGCTTTGCCTCTCGGAATGTTCAGCGCGATATATTTGACTGAGTATGCAAGGCAGTCAAAATTCACTCAAACCATAAGAATGGCAATTGTGACTCTTGCAGGGGTACCATCCATCGTTTTCGGTCTCTTTGGCCTTGGTTTGTTTGTGGTTGCACTTGATTTCGGCGCGTCTATTCTGGCCGGAAGCTTAACGCTGGCCTGCATGATACTGCCAACTATAATTGTTGCCAGTGAAGAAGCGTTAAAAGCAGTACCCAAATATATGAGAGAAGGAAGTCTTGCTTTGGGCGCAACAAAATGGGAAACCATTTATAAAAATGTGCTGCCTTATGCGCTTCCAGGTATGTTAACCGGAGCAATTCTTGGTATCGGCAGGGCGGCTGGCGAAACCGCTCCGATCCTGCTGACAGCGGCCGCATTCTTTTTGCCGGAGCTGCCAAGCTCTGTATACGACCAGGTAATGGCTTTACCGTATCACTTATACATACTTGCAACTCAGCACCCGGAAGCGCAGAAAATACTTCCAATGCAGTACGGAACTGCACTGGTGCTTTTATTTTTAGTTATCGGATTAAATTTTGTTGCTATAATTTTAAGGATAAAAGTTAGAAAAAAATATAAATGGTAAAAACTGAACTTTTTGCTGACGGAACCGTGATATGAGCGAAATACTGACTGATAATAATAATAAGGTGCATGTAGAAAATATGAATTTTTACTACGGCAATGTGCAGGCATTGTTTGATATCAATATGGATATTGCCGAAAAGAAGGTTACCGCATTCATCGGACCTTCAGGCTGCGGCAAATCAACCTTCCTGAGAACCCTTAACAGGATGAACGATATAATAGACGGTACAAGAATTGAAGGAAAAGTACTTATAGACGGCAGCGATATTTATAACCCTATGACGGATGTTGTTGCATTAAGGAAAAAAGTGGGAATGATATTCCAGAAATCAAACCCCTTCCCTAAATCGATATTTGATAACATTGCATACGGTCCAAGACTGCACGGTGTAAAAGATAAGAACCAGCTGATGGAAATTGTTGAATCATGCCTGATAAAATCAGCGTTATGGGATGAAGTAAAAGACAGGCTAGATAAAAGCGCAATGGGGCTATCCGGGGGGCAGCAGCAAAGGCTTTGTATCGCTAGAGCGCTTGCTATAAATCCGGAGGTTGTACTTATGGATGAGCCTGCATCTGCACTTGACCCGAAATCAACCCTGAAGATTGAAGACCTGGTGAACGAACTGAAGAAGGATTATACTATAATTATTGTTACGAACAATATGCAGCAGGCAGGCAGAGTATCGGATTACACTGCATTTTTTTACGAAGGTAAGCTGATCGAATTTGGAGCTACCGGGCAAATATTTACAAAACCCAATCAAAAACAAACAGAAGATTATATAACCGGCAGGTTTGGTTAGAAAGCAGAAATAAATAATGTTACATTACTGGCAAAGAGAAATTGAAAATTTAAAAAAGCTGATACTGAGCCTTGGTGCTATAGTAGAAGAACAGATACAGCGTTCGATGCTATCGCTTGAAAGGCGTGATACTGAGCTTGCTGATGAGGTAGTAGCGCGTGACCGTGAAGTGGATTCACTTGAAATTCTGATAGAAGAAGAATGCCTGAAAATACTTGCATTGTACCAGCCTGTTGCCAAAGAGCTGAGATTTGTAATAGCTGTTCTTAAAATGAACAACGATCTTGAAAGAATGGGCGACCTTGCTGCAAATATTGCCAAGCGCGCAAGATATCTCTCGAAAAAAGAAAAACTTGATCTGATTACAGATTTCCGTGGTGCCAGTGAAAAAGTTCAGATTATGGTTAAAAAAAGTCTTGATGCACTTGTAAATACAGATGTTGCTCTTGCGCGCGAAGTGCTGGCAGCAGATGATGAAGTTGATGACCTGACCAAACAAATGCTGAAAAGAACTATGAATGCCATTGAAAAAGACCCCAAGCATACAAAAGAATATTTCAGTATCCGTTCCATTTCAAAAAACCTTGAGCGCATAGCTGATTCTGCAACAAACATTGCTGAAGACGTGGTTTACTTATGCAGCGGAGAGATTATCAGACATCAGTCAGAAGATTTTAACCCTGAAGATACTCCTGAAAAAGCATAATTTTGTTTTAGTGTAACCAGTGAACAAAGAGGGTAACCCCCTCTTTTTTCATTAATATATACTGCTAAATCCTTTACTAATAAAATAATAAAAAATATTCAATTTTTTTTGGTTATGTTTTTCAAGTTCTTTATATAATTTTAACATTATACTAACCAAAATCTAACGAAAAAATCGATAATTTAACAAATTTTAACGATTTTTTATAAAAAAATTGTAAATCTGAACGTTTATGTTTAAAAGATTCTTGCCTAAACAAAATAAATTTTTTGATATTCTTATCGAGCTGGCTGAGTCTGTTCTGGATGCGGCAAAGATGCTTGATGAAATGATGGATAAACATGAGAACTTTTCTGATTATTCAAGCAAAATTCATTTCATAGAAAACAGGTGCGATGATCTGACTCACCAGGTAATCAGTGACCTGAACGATACATTCATAACCCCGATAGACCGGGAAGATATTTTCTCGCTTGTGAATTCACTGGATGATATTGTGGATACAATTGATACCATCGCATCAAGACTGAATATGTATAAACTCAAAACCCCTTTACAGTTCGGTCCGCAAATGACAGATATTCTTTTAATACAGACTGATGTTCTCTTCGATGTGGTAAAAAATCTGCAGAACCCGAAGATGACGCCTGATAAAATTGTACAGGTTAAAACACTGGAAACTGAAGGCGATATTGTTTTTAAAGATGCACTTCTTGACCTGTTTGAAAATGAAAAGGATATCGTTGAGCTCATAAAGAAAAAAGAAATACTCGAGATAATTGAGCGGGCAGTAGATAAATGCCAGAATGCCGCAACTGTAATAGAAGGAATATTAATTAAGAATATGTAAGGTATGTTTGAACTGGTACTGGTTGTAATAATCATTGCTTTAGTGTTTGATTTTTTGAACGGTTTTCATGATTCGGCGAATTCAATTGCCACAATAGTATCTACCGGAGTGCTGTCTCCGCAAAAAGCTGTTATGTTCGCAGCTTTTTTTAATTTTGCTGCAGCATTTGCATTTGGCGAAGCTGTAGCCAAAACAGTTGGCAGCGGACTTGTAAAGCTGGATAATGTTGATATTTATATTATACTTGCAGGGCTGCTTGGAGCTATATTCTGGAATATCTTCACATGGTATTACGGGATACCTGTCAGTTCTTCTCATGCATTAATTGGCGGATACGGAGGTGCAGCAATTGCAAAGCTCGGTTGGGATGTAATTATATGGGTCGGATTTGAAAAAGTTGTATTGTTCATTTTCCTTGCTCCGGTAATGGGCTTTATACTTGGACTGATTAACATGCTTGTAACAAGCTGGATAGTTAAAAATAAAAAGCCCAGGGCAGTTGACAGCGTTTTCAGAAAACTGCAGCTTGTATCTGCGGCTTTTTACAGTTTCGGGCACGGCTCCAATGATGCGCAAAAGACCATGGGAATTATTGTTTCAGTACTTGTTGCTGCAAAATTCCAGGATGAATTTTATGTACCGGTTTGGGTGGTAATGTCATGTCATCTTGCCATCGGACTTGGTACAATGTTCGGCGGCTGGCGAATAGTAAAAACAATGGGAATGAAAATAACCAAACTGAAGCCAATTGGCGGATTCTGTGCAGAGTTTTCAGGGGCAACAACACTTCTTATGACTGCTATGTTCGGTATACCTGTAAGCACTACACAAACTATCACAGGTTCGATTTTAGGGGTAGGGAGCGTTAAAAGACTTTCTGCAGTTAAATGGGGAGTTGCCGGGAAAATTGTTTGGGCATGGGTACTTACAATTCCTCTGTCTGGTCTGGTTGGTGCATTGTGTTATTATGCTCTCAGCCTGTTTTTATGAAATATAATTAATTTTTTGTATTTTTTTTTGAGACCCTCCTGAAACCACAGGAGGGTTTTTTGCATCTAATACATAAATACCGGAATAATTTAATTCAAATTCTAATGAAAAGTATCAAAAATATTACTTTTATTGCTGTTTTATTCATTTCTATGTTAAAGATTGTGTATGCACAGACTGATGTGATTACTGCAGGAGATGACCTTCGGACTATAGCGAATATTGACCTGGCCAAGGCTACTTCAGACCATAAATTAATGGTAGAAGTTCAGCCGCCGCCTATCAATTCATCAACGGTAAGATACTTTATGCCAAAGATAGTTCCCGGAACATATGTTATTAACAATTTCGGAAGATTTGTAACTGATTTCAGTGCAATTGACCGTGAAGGTAAACTATTATCAGTTAACAGGATAGATACCAATGTATGGGAAATATCAGGAGCGGACAGGCTGGAAAAGATCATTTACCGCGTTGAAGATACATATAATTCTGAAAGTCTCCCGGTAGTATTTGAACCTACCGGTACCTGCATAGATTCAGGTAAGGTTTTTATGCTGAACAATTATACATTAATAGGATATTTTGAAGGCTGCAAAGATCTGCCATACACTGTTTCAATAACAAAGCCCGAAGGGTTTTACGGTGCAACTTCAATGCCATTAAATTCAACAATCGGAAATACAGACTATTATAATCCTGTAAACTATTTTGACCTTCATGATAACCCGATGATGTACTCAGTTCCTGATACAGCATCGGTAATGGTAAATAACACAAAAGTGCTTTTATCAGTATACTCGCCAAACAAAAAGATCACATCATCTTATCTTGCAGAACATACTACTGAGTTATTCAAAGCTCAGGGTGAGTATCTTGGAGGCGAGCTTCCTACGGAGAAATATTCGGTACTTGTGTACCTTTCGGATGGCGGGTTCAAATCAAATGCTGCAGGCGCTCTTGAGCATTTCAAATCTACAACTTTTTGTTACCCGGAAGTTTCCAATGATGAATTCATACAGCCGTTCAGGGATGTGGTTTCACATGAATTTTTTCATATTGTAACTCCGCTTGGCATTCACTCCGAAGAAGTGGGTAATTTTGATTTCATAAACCCTGTTATGAGCAAACACCTCTGGCTGTACGAAGGCTCAACAGAATATTACTCAATTCATGCACAGGTTAAACATGGAGTTATTACTCCCGAACAATACTTTAACAAGCTTCAGCAGAAGATGTATTTTTCGATGCTGTATCTGAATGATACGCTTCCGTTTACGGAGTTAAGCAAGGGAGCGCTGGATAAGTATAAATCTCAATATATAAATGTTTATCAAAAGGGTGCTTTGATAAATATGTGTTTGGACCTTTATTTGCTTAAGCTTTCTGATGGTAAATACGGATTACAGAACCTGAAATCTGAACTGGGTAAAAAATTCGGACCTGAAAGATCATTTAAAGATGAAGAGCTGTTTGATATCATTACAGAAATGACGTACCCCGAAATAAGGGAATTTTTCAGGTTATATGTAGAAGGAAGCAATAAGATTCCTTACAGACAATTCCTGGAATATGCAGGTTATGAATATTTTGATAAAGTAAAAACAAAAGTTCCTGCGATGATCGGGGCTGCTTTGGAGTTTGGTGAAGGTGGCTCGCTTGAGGTAGTGGAAGTTTATGATTTCGGCAAAGAGCTGGGACTCAAAATTGGTGACAGGGTAATTGCGGTGAACGGAAAAGAAGTAAATGCTCATAACCTAAGATTCGTAAGCCGGGATTTTGAGAACAGTGTAAAACCGGGAGATGAAGTAGAAGTAACAGTAATGAGGAAGAGTAACGGAGCCAGCCTGGTAAAAAAAGTACTGAAAACTGAAACATATCTTGTAGATAAAGAAGAGCAATTTGTAGTAAAACCTGTGAATACACCTACTGCTGAGCAGTTAATGATAAGAAAAGCCTGGATTAATCAGTAAAATTTTTGAATATCAGCTCCAAAGGCGCTTAATTAAGCGCCTTTTTTATTTTATTTCAATTTTTGTTTTACATTGAAATTAAAATAACATAAGTTTATGATTGTAAAATATGGTACAGAATAACACTATTCCCGCTAAAAATTACAAATTCAAATCATTAAAGGTACACGGAAGCAATGAATGGCTTTACGGTTCTCAGAAAAAATACCGCCAGGTATTTAACGTAAAATCAATAAAATACATTTATGTTGAGCTTGCATTGAACAATCTCAAATTTGATGAATCAGACTGGCAGATAACTGTTAACTTCAAAGCATTTGATGTGAATAATTATTCACTTTGCGATAAACCGGTTACGCAGACAATCATACGCTCAGAAGATACAGCGTACATCAGGTATTCATGGGGTAAGGCAGATCCCGGCGTTTACTGGACAAAGGGTTCATACCGTTGGGAAGCCTGGGCTGACGGCGTATTGCTTGGAACCGCAAATTTTCATATGCTGGATGAAGGTGAAGTAACGCAGGAAAGTAATCCGTATTTCAGTTTGAGCTCAATTAAATTATATGAAGGACCGTTTGAAGATACTCCGTACGGACAGAGAAATTACCTTAAAGTTTTTAATGCAGTAAAAGCAAGATACATGTGGATAGAGATTGAAGGTGAAAATCTGCAATTCGGAAAAGCAGCATGGCAGGGTGAGTTCTTTATCAGAATAAGAAGTAAAGTGGGTGATAATATTGCTGAAATAAGGGACTATTATACCTATAACAATAACATGAAACTTATCCGTTTTGCAAGGGGCTGGGGCAGCAGGGAAGCCGGAAGCTGGTATGACGGTGAATATATTATAGAAGTAGTATTACTTGAACAGTTGCTTGGTACAGTATACGTTAAATTTGCTGCAGAAGAAGAAACAGATCCTGATGCAGGGAAATTTTACCTGCCCGGACAGAGCATACCGCTATTAGGAACAGACGGAAAGCAGGAACAGGCAAAAGAGCTGACCGAAGCGGAAATAATGAAAGAGATCAATGAAATGATAGGCCTTGCTACTATCAAAGAAGATATAAATGATCTGTATGATTACCTGAAATTTGTAAAACTGAGGAAAGAAAAAGGATTTGATGATTCCGAAAAAATAAACCTTCATGCGGTTTTTACGGGTAACCCGGGCACCGGGAAAACAAAAGTTGCATTGATGCTTGGGAAGATCTACAAAAATCTCGGAATTTTAAGCAAGGGTCATGTTCATGAGGTTGACCGTGCGGACCTGATAGGTGAATTTATCGGGCAAACAGGTCCAAAGGTTAAGGATGCCATAAAGAAAGCAAGAGGCGGAATTCTTTTTATTGATGAAGCCTATGCACTTGCCAGAAAAGGTGATACTGAAAAAGATTACGGGAAGGAAGTTATAGAGATCCTTATTAAAGAATTGAGCGATGGTCCCGGTGACCTTGCAGTGATAGTTGCAGGGTATCCTGATGAGATGGAATATTTTATTGAATCTAACCCCGGTCTGAAATCAAGGTTTAACCGAAATTTCCATTTCCCGGATTACTCACCCACTGAGCTGCTGCAAATAGGTAACTACCACGCGGAACAAATTGATGTTGATCTTGATAAAGACGCTGAGGAATTTCTATATACCAAGCTTGTAGAGGCATACAGGGATAGGGACAGAACTTTCGGTAATGCCAGGTATGTGAATTCAATTGTGGATGAGGGTAAAATGAACCTTGGCCTGCGTATAATGGGCGGAAACACCAGCCTGGAGTCGTTGGATGAAAAAGCAATTTCAGTGGTTACAGTGGATGATATCAAGGAGATATTCCGGAAGAAACAGCATAAGAGTGTTGATATACCTCCTGATGAAGAGCTGATGCGTGACTCTTTGGGAGAGCTTAACAAACTTGTTGGACTGCAGGAATTAAAAAGTGAAGTTCATGAAATGGTTAAGCTTGTCAGGTATTACAGGGAAATCGGTAAAGATGTAACCCGCTCATTTTCACTCCATTCAGTATTTACAGGAAACCCGGGAACGGGCAAAACAACAGTTGCCCGGATCATGGCGAGGATATTCAGGGCTTTGGGAGTTCTTGAACGGGGTCATTTGGTTGAAGTGGACAGGGAAGAGCTTGTTGCGGGATATATAGGGCAAACAGCGATCAAGACAGCAGAGAAAATAGATGCAGCAATGGGTGGTGTGCTTTTCATTGATGAGGCGTATTCACTGATGGGTTCAAGTGATAACGATTTCGGGAAAGAGGCAATTGAGATAATTCTTAAACGAATGGAAGATAACCGCGGGGAGTTTGTTGTTATCTGCGCCGGTTATACCGGTGAAATGGAGAATTTCCTGAAAATGAACCCGGGTTTAAAATCACGCTTCGACAGGAAATTTAATTTCCCTGATTATTCGCCGGATGAATTGTTTGCTATTGCAAAAGTCATATTAACCTCTCAGGAGCTTGAATTTGACACTGATGCATCGGAGTATTTCAAAAAACATATACATTCACTGCACAGCTCACGGGATAAATTTTTCGGGAATGCGCGCGAGATAAGGAAATCACTTGGCGAAGCGGTGAAGAACCAGAATTTAAGGTTAGCGGAAATGCCAAAGGATAAGCGTACCGCAGAAATGATCAGAACAGTTAAACTTGAAGATGTACAGGAACTGGCAACAGAAATCCACGAAGAAAAAAGAATGGGATTTTAGAAATTAATATTTAAAGATATGATAGAAGTACTAATAGTTATCGGGGTATTTGCAGCCATCATAGGGTTCTTTATATATGCTTCAAAAAGCGGAGCCAAGATGCTTGCCGAAAGGGATGCAAGAATTGCCAGGGCTGAAAAAGGTAAGGCTGTTATCATAGGAGCGCATGCTGCAGGTATAAGGGGAACCGGAAGCGGGGGACAATACCAGGGATATGAATTCACACTTGAAGTTTCTAATTCATATAAAGAACCATACCGCGCTAAATGTGTGTGGGAAGTCTATCCAATGGGTGCACCGAAGGTTCAGGAGGGGATGGAAGTGAATGTAAAAATTGATGCCGAAGATGACCAGATAATTTATCCTATGGACCAGGGACTTGCATTGAGCTGGAATTACCTGGTGATGAATAAGAAGAAAAATAAAGTTTCTGCCGAAAATCCGTTAATTAAATAATTGTGTTATGATTGAAATAATTATAATTCTTGGCGTAGTTGGAATAATTGTTGGTTTCTATTTTTGGGGGGTTAAAGGCGGTGAGAAGATGAAAGCAGAAAGAACCGCAAGGCTGGCAAAGGCAGAAAACGGAACTGCTAAAATAGTCAGCTCAGAACCGGCAGGTTTATCCGGAACCGGACAGGGCGGGCAGTACCAGGCTTATGAGTTCACAATGGAAGTATCGAGTCCGTATAAATCTTCTTATACAGCAAAATCTATTTGGGAGGTGTATCCAATGGGCGCACCAAAAGTACAGGCCGGAATGGAAATTAATGTGAAGATCGATGCAGAAGATAACGATATTATCTATCCTGTTGCTGATGGAGTATCATTTTCATGGAACGGATTAATGATGATAATGGCAAAAAAAATGCAGAAATGATCTTGGTAAAATCCTTAATTTCCGGGTACTTAAAACTTGGAAAATGAAAAAGTAAAAATATTGTTATAAATTAAATGCCGGTAAAAGTTTAATATGACCGGCATTTTTCTATTTGAATGTTTTTTCTATCTATAATTCTTTATATAATTATCAAGCTCAACAACGTTTGATTCAAATACAAAAATATCATACAGTTTGTAATAATTGTTCCTGTCAACAGTATTTTTGAATGTGTATTTTGCAAGTTCAATTTTATTTGATTCAAACACAAACCAGCTTAAGATTTCCCTAACCTGGTCGGTTGTAAAAAGATTATTATCTATCACACTTTTTGTCATATCAAATTTAGTAGTTTCAAAAGTCCTGTCAGCTATCAGTTTTTTGAAATCCGCGAAATCCCGGCTGCTCATAACCCTGAAATTATATTCTTCATAATAAGTTTCTTTATCAGGATTCCCGTGACTGCAGTTCCTGCATGCATCGCATGTGCAGGTGCAATGTCCATCCGTACTTCCCGGGTCACTTTCATTTCTTTGTAAATCAATTGCAGATGAGAAATACCGGGAACCGTTTCCGGAAGTGTTGTATGCAAGAAGTGAATTAAAAGAAATTACCATCAGGCAGAAAGAAAGTAAAAATTTTGAGGTCATCATATTCATATTCAGTTAGTTAGTGAATTTATTGTTTCTACCACACAAATATATCATAAGTTTCTGTTTTTACTGTAACAAAATGTAAATGTATGTTAATAATATTAAATTTATATAATACCCTGTATTAAATGATTAATATTGAACATGTACACTACGAGATAGAGTGGAAATATATAAAATTAGGCAGTTTAAATATATTTCAATGATAGTAATAATGTGTTATTTTTATATAAGGAAAATTTGTCTCATAAATACTTAAATTAGAAGAGTACAGGTGCCAATATGATCCTATTGAAAAGATCATTAACCCTTTTGATGTTTATTCTGGCGAACCTCCATCCACTATCCCAGCCTGCAAATTTGCGGGATTTTAAAATCATTACAGATTCATCGATAAGCAGCGGACATGAATACCTAAAGTTAACTATCCGTAATGCTCCGGTATTGACAGTTCAGTTTGCCGTTGATTATGATTACGGAATTTATGAGCTATCTGCCAATGATAACGGAGATCTTAATGCGGAACAGTTCATTTACGGTAAAAATTTCGGAGTAAGACACGGATTCGGTTTGAACTTAATTGCCAAATATCCGCTTCACAAAGCCGGGAACCTGAGAGTCACTTCATCATTGATGTACAACAGGTTCACAAGTAAATTCAACAAAGTGTTTTCTGATGATGTAGAATACGATTTTGTAAATTATAATGTTTATTCACTTGGTTTTGGAATTGAAGATAATTTTAACCCGGGGCTGAAATTACGTGCTTATGCAGGAATTGGTTTTATCGGCAGTGTAATTTCAGGGAATGCAAAAATTACCGAAAACGTAACTGCTACTGAATACAGTATAAATCCCGCATTCAGGGTAGGGCTTAATATATATTCAGGTTTTGAATACCTGATCAATAAAAATGTAGGACTCAGTTTCGGGCTTAAATTCACTCATGCTAATGTATGGCTTAAACAAAGCAAAATATCTGATGTACCCGGGGAGATAAATCTGAATGATCAGAAAGTGGATAACCGCGAGAGATTTTCAGGATACAGGCAGTTTGCCTGGGGATCTATCGGGATCGGGATTAATTATTATCTTGGTGTAATGGAAAAGGAATATTACTACAGGAAACATTAACACACTTTCTGAAAACAGACTTTATCCAAATTTTAAAAATATACAGCCTCAATATTAATTATATTGAGGCTGTTTTTTTTAAACTATATACTTTTTATCCCCAAAAACAGGGCTAAAGCTCCATGTTAAAATTTTACTTATAAGTATTTCTTCATTTCATTAAAAAATTCTTATTCCTCAGTATATCAATGGTAACAGGAGTGTAATTCCACGCAGCACCTGAAGCTTCACCTGAGATGAATTCATATTTAGTATAATTAGTACGCATTTCCGCAATCCTGAAACTGAACGCATTCCAGCCTTCGGCAAATGTTACATTATATATGTAAAGTGTAGTATCTGTCAACCCAATTGTTGTATCAGATCCGGTTATGGTAAAAGGTTTTGTGGAATACAGATATTGCACCACGAATGAACCAACCGTCTGAGAATCAGTAAAATTTTTCCTTTGAAGCTCTCCTAATAATTCATTTGAAAACCCATACGCCCTTAATGAACCAAATTGCGCTGCCCTGGTGGTAGTATCGCTAATAATTACTCCGGGAGGTATTGTTCCGGAGTTAAAAGAGGTAAGAAAATTGGAAGGTGGTGTTGATAGGTTCATATTCAGCATTGCATTATTATCAACAGTATCTATACCCGCAAAAAAAGAATCAGCAGGAGTTCCTGCAGTTAATTTTGCTTTGATTATTGTACTGCCACCGGGATAATTTGAAATTGTTCCGCTTATAAAAGATGTACTGCCGGGTGAATTTGTAACGGAATTGTTATCATCTCCGCAGCCGTATACTGATATCATTGTTAAACCCAATAATAACAATATAATTGAATAAAAACCATGTTTGTTTCGCATAAATGCCTTTCTGTTGTTTTATAATTGTTTAATTATAAAAACAGGCAATTATTGCTCATGGTTCTGGAAATGTATGTAAATGAATGTAAAAATTTTCAATTCTTTAGAATGCTTTTTTTAAAGGTGAATCTCAGGGTTTACATCTTTTTCAGATCGGTAAACTGGTAGCCCAGCTTTAAAACATTTTCAGTTTTTACATCAGAAGGCACAAGCTCTATAATATAGCCTGGTATATTTTGCTGCACGTTGATAACATCATCAACATCAAATGCTGAAACTATATGTTTATCGTCAAGGTGCGAGCGTGTCGCTTCGGTGAGTGACTGACCTTCTGCAAAATCAGGGTCGCGTTTCAATTTATCATTGATGCTGTCACCGGCATTTTTAAGCACAAACGGCATTAGTTTATGGAATTCCGTGAAATGTCCTTCCTTATAATAGCCTATATTGCCTATAACAAGCATCGGGAATTCTTTCCCGGCATTTTCTGAAGGAATTCCTTCTGTAATTTTAATATCAAAACCATCCACATGATTTAATATCATGTATGCGTCCAGATGAGTTGCCGCGGGCCATGATTTTTTCATTTGTACCTTCATAGATTCCAGTTCGGTTCCCACACCAATAAACAGGTTATGTGATTCAAGCAGGTCGCCTTTGTTGTAACCGCCCAACAAGACTATAAATAGCTGTAATTTATTCATATCGTTCAATACTTAATTTTCAGAACTATTTTGTGAATATAATTAATTTTGAACATAAAAAAAGCTTCAAAACCGTTAGATTTTGAAGCTTTTTCGCGCTCCCAACGGGATTCGAACCCGTGTTTCCACTGTGAAAGAGTGATGACCTAACCCCTAGTCGATGGGAGCGATTTTTCAACAGAATTACAAAAATAAGTAAAATTTTAGATATTTAAAAGGGGCAAAAATATGAATAAATGCGTGAAAACTCTTAAAAATGTATCTTCAAAAGTTTTTTTAAAGAAAGCCCCATTAGAAGCGAAAATGAGTGATTTTTTCTTTTCACAACTGTATTGCCGTAGGTGATATTGTAAACGTTTGAAAGATTGATTTCATATCTGAACTCCGTGATCAGCAGTTCCCAGAATTCATTCCCGAAACCTACAGTAAAACCGGATTCAATAATGCCGTTACTTAACGGAATATCTGATGTCCCGCCGGATTTGGAACTGCCTATTCTTAAATCAAATCTTGGACCTCCAAAAACATATAACTTATCTTCTGTATTAACCATAAATCGCCACCGGGGCAGTACTTGAAGTGAAATGTAATGGAACCTGTCATTCACTTTTTTGAATTCAAATCCATCATTTTGCCTGTTGGGCTGAAGGATCATAAAGTCCTCAAACGATTCTTCACCCTTAACATTGTAATGCAGCTCCGTTGATACACAAAAGAATCTGGAATCGAACAACTCAGCATACAGCCCGATATCAAAACTCAGGAATTTATATTTTCTTTCCGGTTCATACGAAAATGCATCTGAAACGAATTCATTCATTGATAGTTTGGATAAAATCAAGCCGCCTTTAATCCCGAACTTATTAACTACCTGTGAACTTGAATTCTGACCGGCCAATATGAGTCCTAAAAATAAGATAAGTACCGGTATACAGGATCTTTTCATATTTATTTTTCCTCCATTGGATAAATGTAATACTCGCCCAAAAACAGAGGAGTGTAATAAAAGCCTTCAAATCTGTTCGTATAAAAACCAATAATATTCCCAATTTCAGTGTAACTGCAATTAGATGCATTATTGCAGTACAAGAGTGAACCTGTGAGGATACTGCCGGTCTGTTTTGCGTTCAGTTTCAGCCTGTCATTAGCTGCGGAATCCTTTGGTGTGACAATTATTGAAACAGATGTATCGTTATCAATTGTCCCTATAAAACTGTACGTCCTGGCAAAGCCGTTATACGAAATCCTGATGCTGTCACATATCACATATCCAAGCAGATTTATCTTTACAAAACCAATATTCGTTTCACCATCGGCAATAAGTTCAATCCTTGCCCGAGTAAATGTAAAAGGTGTATCTCCTGCTTTTGGAATAATTATATTATCTTCTTTGCAGGAATATAATAGTAACAGAAAAATCAAGATTGCTGATATTTTTCTCATGTATTCAGGATAGTTTTTTTAACGGTTAAATCCGCTGAGATCACAGGTTCACCTTAAGCAATTTCTTTAATGAAACACCCATCAGAAGCAGGAATGTTTGGTTATGTCTGCTGAAATTTTCACTCCCGTACTTGATAGTGTAAACATCTGTAAATGAATGTTCATACTTTAATTCAAGGTATACCAGTTCCCACATAATATTTCCAATACCGGCAGCAAATCCAAATTCTACTTTGGAGTCAGGTATGTTAACACCTTCAATGTCATCGGAGTTTGAATTTCCTGCTCTGTAGTCAAATTTTGGACCTGCGAAAAAGTAGAGTTTATCACTCGAATTCAGCTCAAACCGCCACTGCGGTAAAAACTGAATCGAAATGTAACTGAATGTCAGCAGAATAACCGGTATTTAGAAATATTTCTTTATCCCTTCAGTAATTGTTCAACAGAGACCCTGAGCTTATCATAAGTTCTTCCCATTTCTTCAGATATAACCTTTACATCGTTCAATACAGGCATAAAGTTTGTGTCTCCGTTCCAGCGGGGGACGATATGGAAATGCAGGTGGTCTTCGATTCCCGCACCCGCAACACGGCCCAGGTTTGCCCCAATATTAAATCCATGCGGCTTCATAACATCGTTCAGCGCTTTTGTGCCAAGCTCAAGCAGCGCGAACATTTCAAGTCTTGTTTCTTCATCAAGCTCAGCAAGCTCCCTGGCTTCTTTATAAGGTACTATCATCAAATGGCCGCTGTTATACGGGTAAAGATTCATTATAATGAAACAAGTTTTTCCCCGGTAGAGCAGGTAATTTTTCCGGTCGTCATTTTCAGCAAGTATCCTTGTGAATAATGAACCGGGAAGCGGTTCTTTTTCTTCCTTAAATGTATCTATGTATTGTGAGCGCCACGGTGACCAGAGTTTTTCCATATTTCAAAAATAATTGATTTAGAATTTAAATGCTCATAATAAAAAGACCCCGGATATTTTCTCCGGGGTCAAGGTTATACAATCACGATCTTACTCGTTCTAAAAATTCAGGCTTAATGTGCCTCTTCCTGTTCCTTCTGGGCTTCGGCAACAACCTTTAATTCAATTTCCTTTGGCACTTCTTCGTAGTGCGAAAAGCGGCGTTTGAATATTCCGCGGCCCTGGGTTATTGAACGGAGTTTTGTAGCGTAATCATGGATTTCTGCCAGAGGCACAGTAGCTTTAATTATCTGCATCTTGCCATTGGTATCCATACCGGAGATTTTTCCCCTGCGTGAGGAAATATCACCCATTACGTCACCCATGAATGTTTCGGGGACAGTTACTTCGATTTCATAGATCGGCTCAAGCAAAACGGGTTTTGCCTCAAGGAATCCTTTTTTGAATGCCTGCGCGCCTGCTATTTTAAACGCCATTTCTGATGAGTCAACGTCATGGTATGAACCGAAATGAACAGTTACTTTTACATCAACAACCGGGTAATGTGCAACGGGACCTTTTACAAGAGCCTCAACCACACCCTTTTCAACTGCAGGTATGAACTTTGTGGGAATTGCTCCGCCGACAACCTCGTTGGCAAATTCAAATCCGGCGCCGCGTTTCTTGGGCTCAACCCTTAAATGTACGTGCCCGTACTGGCCGTGGCCGCCTGATTGTTTTTTATGCTTGTATTCAACATCTTCAACCTTACCTTTAATAGTCTCCCTGAAAGGAATTTTAGGCTGAACTATATTAACTTCAACTCCGTATTTTTCCTTTAATCTTGCAATGATGATCG
The DNA here is from genome assembly GCA_030835085.1 of Ignavibacteria bacterium. Classification (GTDB taxonomy): domain Bacteria; phylum Bacteroidota; class Ignavibacteria; order Tepidaquicellales; family OLB5; genus OLB5. The sequence goes on along the minus strand of JAUQWQ010000030.1, from coordinate 17,539 downwards.
CCAGATGAAGCTCACCCTGGCCTGAGATAATTGTTTGTCCAAGTTCAGGATCAAAGTGGAAGAGGAAGGTTGGATCCTCTTCATGTAAATGTGCAAGACCGGAAGCAATTTTATCTTCATCACCTTTTTGTTTTGATTGTAACGCCTGCTCTATCAGTGCTTCTGGGAAGATGATAGGATCTATCATTACGTTCAGGTTCTTGCCGGTAAGAGTATTGTTAACGTGGGTATCCTTTAATTTTACAACTGCTCCAATATCACCTGTAACGGCAGTGGTCATATCTTTCCTGTTCTTGCCGTTCATCTGGAATATCTGGGTTAAACGCTCGACTTTATTCCTGTTCTGATTTGTTAGATCAACACCTGCGCCAACGCTGCCTGAGAGCACACGGAAGAAAGACATTTCTCCAACGTGCGGTTCGCTCAGAGTTTTAAATATAAACACAGCAGGCGCGCCGTTCGGATCAGGTGCAACTTCAACGTAATCTTCACCGCCTGTTTTTTTCGCCATAAATGGGGCAGCATCAAGGGGACTCGGGCAGTATTTGCAGATAAATTCAGTTAGCGGTTTTACTCCAATGCCCGGTAAACCCGCGGTGCAAAGCACCGGAAGTATTTTTTTAGCTTTAATTTCCCTTGAAAGCCCTTCGATGAGCTCTTCTTCGGTAAGCGTGCCGCCTTCATCAAAGAAACGGCTCATAAGCTCTTCATCTTCTTCGGCAACAATTTCAATTAACTCCTGGTGAAGCGCGTTTGCTTTTTCTTTTAAAGCGTCGGGGATATCATGCTCGGTGTAATCACCTTTTCCATCGGGGTTAAACTTTAACAGTTTCATTTTGAGTACATCAACAATGCTGTCAAACCCGAAACCCTGGTTAACAGGGAACTGCAGCTCTGCAACATGGCCTCCGTAATTTTCTTTAAGCTGTTCCATTGCAGAATCAAAATCAGATTTCTCGTAATCCAGCTTATTGACAACAAAACATATTTCAATACCGTACTCTTTTGCATAGTTAACGGCGATCTCGGTTCCTACTTCAACTCCTTCAGTAGCGTTAACAACTATCAGGGCAGTATCCATTATCCTCATCGAGGATTTTACCGAGCCGGTAAAATCAGTGTAGCCCGGTGTATCGATGATATTGAGCTTATAATCTTCCCAATGTGTATTCAGCACAGATGAGTTGATGGATATTTTTCTTGAGATTTCGTCTTTGCTGTAGTCTGATGTTGTTGAACCGTCTTCAATGCTTCCCAGTCGGTTCAAAGCTCCTGTGGTGTAAAGGATCGATTCAGCGAGTAGAGTTTTTCCGGAACCGCCGTGCCCCGCAATTACGACGTTCCTGATTTTTTCCGGTGAAATGTTACCCAAAATATTCTGCCCCTTCTAATTAATAGTGCATATTTACTGCAGGCAGTATACTGCCGGTAATTTATTGCAGTAAATTATAATAATTTAAACTAATTTTAATTCAGTTTATTGTGAAACGGGATTGCCATTTAGAGATCAAAGCCGAAAATGCAGTGAAAAAACCGCGTAAGCAGCTAATACAGATCTTCTTCAGTTTCGTAAGACTTGATCTTTTTCCTTGGAACAGACCCGTTCTTACTTCCTGAGAGAACATTTAAAAATGATTTTATCCCTTTGGATACTGCGCTGACCATATTCAATGCATCAAACACATTCGTTTCAACTTCTCTTTGAACCTTCTGCTCAAAATCAACAATAGAATCCGTCGTATCCTTAACAGTGTCTACTATTCCGTTTATTTTTGCTGACTGAATTTTGAGGTTTGATGAGATCTCTTTGATATCATTTGTTATCAGAAGAGAGTTTTCTATTAAAGGTTCGGTTTTGGTGGTAATATGATCAACTTTCGATTCGATATTATCAATTGTGCTGTTGATATTATCGACAGCGCTGACAATACGTTTTATAGCCCTTATGAGGTATATTACCAGCGCTATCAATGCAACATACAGCGCAACTACGGCAATGCCAGAGATGAATTCTAATTCCTGCATTTAACTGCCTCTTAAATTTACAATAACGATAAATTAACTTATGCGCTGTTTAGTTTTTGCTGCGTTCATCTTTATATGCGTCAACACCGGCTTTAATTGCGTCCTTAACCTTAGCTGATTCATCTATGATCTTTTCTTTTGCAGCATCATATGATGAAGATGTTTTTTCCTTAGCAACATTCAATATCTTGTTGGCATCATCAAGCAGGTTACCTGCTTTTTTCTTTGCGTCAGAAATAAGCTCTTCTGAACGTTTTTTGCCTTCGTTTATAATATCCTGTGCTTTATGCTTTGCAATATCAATGTATTCCTCGGCATCATCAAGCATTTCATCCTTTTTGTTCCTGATATCTTCGCGAAGTTCTTTACCGCTTTTTGGCGCATATAAAAGCGCCAAAACGCCGCCAACAATTCCGCCGGCCAGGAATCCAAGGAACAGACCTTTTGCTACGCCTTTTTCTTCTGACATAGTGTAATCCTCCAATTTAAGTTTTTTACCCATAAAATTGAGCTTTCGCTTCGGGTGGTTTTTAATTTTTTAATACTTGAAAAATAGCAAAATACCCCGCTATTTTCAATGTAAATTAATTTACTTTTATTCACCTATTTAAACGGTATTTAATAGTAAAAAGTTCGGAATTGTGGAGTTTTTGACTCAAATTTGTACTTACTGGATATCACAACGCATAAAAAAAGGGTGATATGTATCACCCTTAAGATAAAAATTAAATAATCCGGTCATTCTACCTTAAACAGCGCGCTTATTGACTGGTTCTCGTTATTCCTGAGTATTGCATGAGCAAAGAGTCTGGATATATCCAGAATTTCTATTTTCTTTGATTTGATATTCAAAGGAACAGTGTTTGCAACAACAAGTTTTTTAAGACTTGAGTTTTCTATCTTCTGCAGCGCCTGCCCGGAAAGTATAGGGTGAGTTGCCGCGCCGTAAATATCTTTTGCTCCGTTCTTTTTCAGCGCATCAACAGCTGCGACGAATGTATTTGCAGTATCAATTAAGTCATCTACGATCAGAACATTTTTGCCTTCAACATCGCCTATAATATTCATTACTTCGGCAACATTCGGTTTGGGTCTGCGTTTATCAATCAGTATAAGTTCAGCGCCAAGGTTCTTTGCGTATGCGCGCGCGCGTTTAGAGCCTCCTACATCAGGCGCTGCAACCGCAAGGTTGCGCAGCTTTAATCTTTTGAAGTATTTTAAAAGCAGAACAGAGCAGTATAAATGGTCAACAGGTATATCAAAGAATCCCTGCAGCTGCGGCGCGTGAAGGTCCATTGTTATGATACGGTCAACCCCTGCTTTGGTAAGCAGGTTTGCTATCAGTTTGGCGGTAATTGATACGCGGGGCATATCTTTTCTATCCTGCCTTGCGTAGCCAAAGTAGGGGATAACAGCTGTTATCCTTCTTGCCGATGCGCGAACAGCGGCGTCTATCATAATGAGCAGTTCCATCAGGTTATCTGATGGCGGGTTGGTTGACTGCACAATGTATACATCCTTGCCGCGGATGTTATCGTTATACTTTACCCAAATTTCACCATCCGAAAAATTAACGATACGGCATTTGCCAAGCGGTTTATCTAAATAAGTGCATATGTGTTTAACTAAGTAGTTAGAGTTTCTTCCTGAAAAAATCTGTATCTCAGATCTTGCCATTGGTTAGTATGCTTACCCCTCGAATTGTTTTGTGGAATACACAAATTTATCAATTAATATCTGTATAATCAATTTATTATGATTGGGAGTAAAAGCCTGAAATGCCGGGTTAATTCAGGCAGAATTGGGAAATGTTTTCTTTTTTCAGTACGGCGGGAAAATGGAGTTCTTTTTGAAGGGGCGGGGCAGCATTGGGCTTTTCAAGCGTAATGATTTGGTTAGAAATTGTATTATTTGTGACAGTAATTTCATTTAACTTAAGGAACTTATCATCACCAAGCACCGCACCGCCGCAATTCAGGAATTTTATTCCTTTTCTTGTGTATTCCCTGTTTTCGTGCAGGTGACCGTGAAGTACAAGCTCAGCTTTTAATTCGCTGAATTGTTTAATTATCTTTTTCTTATTTCTCAGCTTCATCGTTTGTCTTTCAATAGCCTGCCATATTGTACTGCCTGAAACAGTATCTTCACCGGAGTTTTTGTTGAAATGATGATGAGATACAATTACCCGCTTCTTTGCAGATTCTCTGTATTTCTCAAGTAACCTGCCAAGTCTGGTAGTATTAGATGATGAGATCTTTCCATTCGAAGCAAACGGATTTTTAAGTGATGAATAAAAGGCAATTGAATTAACACCGCATAATAATATTTCATCCAGTTCTTTAACGTATGGGAATATATATTCGTTATTTTGCAGCGAGCCGTAAAATGTTTCCCTGAAGTAATAAGCAAACTCCCTTACTTTTTGATAGTAATTAGTTCTACGGCATTTCCCGGGGAAGTTAAGTACGTCTTCAGCGTAAAATACCCCGCCGTATATATCGTGATTACCGATCGTAATGCTTAACTTATCTTTGTTCATCAGTCCGAATTTTTGAAAGGTACTTCTGGCAAGCTCAAACGAGGCACTATCGCCATTTTCGGTGATATCACCCGAAACTATTACGTGATCAAAGTTATTGGAATAAATGTATTCAAGCAGATGCAGGGTATTTCGCAGATTTTCTTTTTTATTTACCGCATCCAGATGAAGATCAGATATGTGGGCAATTTTCATATATGTTTTTTTGTGTACTTTTGATCCAAAGTTATGCTATTTTTGTTAGGAAATTGTTAGGCACAGGTGAGTTATGTATTATAATTTCAATGCATATATAATAATTAATTAAGATTGAATTCAGATTTAACAATAAATTAATAATACGGGCTTAATTTTAACATATGGAATTAAAAAATAAACATCTCGAGCGGTTAATGGAATTCGCCGAAAAGACTGTAAAAAAGTCGAACCTTATTACCCTGAAGTATTACAGCAAAAAGATCAAGCACAGGGTTAAGGATAACCTTACCCCGGTCACAGTTGCCGATATAAAATGCGAAAATTTTATATTGGGAAAGATCAAAGAAAAATTCCCCGAACACAGCATTCACGCAGAAGAGCATGGTAAGTCAGAAAAGCAATCTGAGTTCAAATGGATCATTGATCCAATTGACGGAACGAAGAACTTTATGAGGAAGTATCCTTTCTGGGGAACGCTGCTTGCGCTGGAATACCAGGGGAAAGTTGTACTTGGAGTGATATCAATGCCTGTACTGGGCGAGTTTATGATAGCAGCTAAAGGCAAAGGATGCAGAGTGAACGGCAAAAAGGCTAAAGTGAGTAAGATCAAAAAAATAAATGAATCATATTTAATACATGGCGGCCTGAATTATATTTTCAGCGAGCCGTACAGGCAGAATTTTGTGAATCTTGTTAACAGCTCATATTACGATAGGGGTTTTGGTGATTGCCACGGACATACATACATAATAAATGGTAAAGCAGAGATAATGGTTGACCCGCACGTTGCTCCTTATGATGTGGCATCTGTAAAGATATGCGTTGAAGAAGCCGGAGGCAGGTTTACAGATATTAACGGTAATGAAACAATATATTCCGGAAGCGCTGTAGTAACCAACGGAAGAGTACATGAAGCAGTTCTGGAAATGCTGAATGAAAACCTTGAAAGCAGGGAAATAACCAAGGATTAATTATCATTTGAGAGCGAAGCGAAGCAATCTCATCAGGGAAGTATCGAAAAGACACTATCTATGAGATTGCTTAGTCACTTCGTTCCTCGCAAATTATAACGAACTTTGAGTCAGCCTCTTTGATTATAATATCAGGGGGGCTATTTTGTTGGTTTTTATATGATGAGAAATAGATAAATTGCGGATTAACAGATAATTTAATGATATATTCTCTTTTATACTCACTTATTGCGGGGATAGTTACGGGCTTTATTGTATCGGTGCCGCCATTGGGCCCGATTGCCTTTGCACTGATCTCAAAAGGATTTAAGGGTGAAGTTAAGGATGGTATGGCAATTGCGTCCGGCTCAGCTTTTATGGATATGGTGTATGCATTGATCGCCTTTGGCGGAATATCTTTATTTATTTCTTTTCTGCCGGTTAGTTTTGAGCAGGCAATAAACGGTAATATTAATACGATCCAGATCATACTTACTTATGCAGGCTGCGTTGTTGTAATAGTGTACGGTATAAAAATTATGCGTACAAAAATGGACCTTGAAAAATTTGAAGCTAAGGAATCAGAACACTTAACCAAAGCCAAAGGCAGGGCAAAAGAATTAGCCGCTAAATCTCATGTGCCCGAAGGTGATACAAATATGTTCGGACAGTTCTTAATGGGCGTTATGCTTTGTATATCCTCTATTACTCTTCCTGCATCGTGGGTCATTCTGGTTGGATATGTTAAGAGCTTTGGAGTACTTGAAAGCTCTGTTTTCGGGGGACTCGTTTTTTCGGCTGGTGCATTCACAGGCACAGTACTTTGGTTCTGGCTGCTGCTAAAATTAATAGCCGGCAATAAACACCGCATAAATAAAAATACTATCGGCAAACTTAATTTTTATGCAGGGATAGTACTTATCATTCTCGGAGTATTTCTCTTCAGTAAGGCAACAGGTACAGTGTTCGATATTTTCTAGTATATTATAGTAACAGGATAGTTTAAATCTGTTTTACCCGTAAAATACCTTTACCAAGAAAATTTAAAAAATTTAAAAAAATAGCGAAAAAACCCTTGACATATGGATTTTTTTTCGTATTTTTGTAGTGGAGGAAAATGGAGGGAAGTGGAGGATTTGGGATTTCACCACACTTTCACCCGGATTTCGTTTAAAATCACTCAAAAATAAATAAAAAACCATCATTGTTTCAAGGGCACTCAAATACTACTATTGATGAAAAAGGCAGATTAATTATTCCTGCCAAGTTCCGCAAGCACATCTTGCCGGAAGCTAATGGTATTTTGAATGTTACCCTTGGACGTGATAACTGCATTTGGCTGTTTCCTTCAAATGAATGGATGAAGGTTCTCGAAACCGTACGATCAACCAATCCATATACAGATGATGAAGTACTGATGAGAAGGCAGATGTTCTTTTATGCTGATGAACTTACCGTAGATTCACAGCACAGAATATTGATTCCCCAGGAAATGAAAGATATTGTCGGCATCAAAAAAGATATTTTGCTTATCGGGCAGCTTGAGCGCATCGAGCTTTGGAATCCTGATACTTATAACAAGTATCTTAAAGGGAGCCCGGATACATACGAAGGCGTTATGCAGAAAGTGATGACGAAGCTTTATACCAAAAATACCGGTGAGTAAACTTTGGATGAAGAATTCTATCACGAGCCTGTTCTTCTGAATGAAACTGCACAGTATCTTTTAGAAGCACACAAAGGCGATTCACAAGGTACAAAAAGGGTTTATGTTGACTGCACACTTGGAGGCGGCGGTTATACCAAAAAAATATTAGAAGGTTCACCCGAAGAAACTGTAGTAATTGCAATAGACAGAGATGTTTACGCAATTGAGCACTGCAAAAAAGTTCTTTCAGAATACTCAGGCAGGATAATTTTTAAGCAGCGGAACTTTGGAGATATTAAAGATATAGTACAAAGCGAAGGGTTTGAAAGAATTGACGGCATTGTTATGGATCTTGGGCTTTCAACATACCAGTTGAGCCATGAAGCAGGGTTCAGTTACCAGAAAGATACAAAGCTTGATATGCGGGCAGATAAAAGCCAGCAGTTAACCGCAGCAGACGTTCTTAATACATACGGTGAAAAGGATCTGGCTGATATTCTGTATAAATACGCTGAAATGCGATACAGCAGGCAGATTGCCAGAGAGATTGTTGAATACAGGAAAGAACAAAGATTTGAAACAACTTTCCAGTTAACAGAGCTCTTAAGCTCAAAGGTTCCGCCAAGATTTTTGAACAGTGATCTATCAAGGCTTTTTCAGGCAATCAGAATTGAAGTTAACAATGAGCTTGAAAACCTGGAGCGTGTGCTGGAAGATTCACCGGCGTTGATGACAGAGGGAGCGAGAATAGTAGCAGTATCTTACCACTCGCTGGAAGACAGGATAGTAAAGAACGCGTTGCGCTCAAATGAAAAGCTGAAAGTGCTGACAAAAAAACCTGTTGAAGCAACTGAAGAAGAAATAAGTGTAAACGTAAGAGCAAGAAGCGCAAAGCTCAGGGCAGCAGAAAAAGATTCCAATAAGCAGGGCAGTAAAAACAAATACAAAAAAGATATTTAAGTGAGAAGCCCGAAACAAAGAAAAATATCGTTATTCAACCTGATGGTTATGCTGTTCATAACGGCGGGAATAATAGTCTTCTTTGTTAACAACATAATTTCTGTGAACTCCCTGGTGGTTGATAACAACAATGTAAGAACAGAAATAAACAAAACCGTTACATCCAACAATAATTTACAGACTGAAATAGAACGTTTAACGAATTTTGATAATATTAAGAGTACTGCAGTGGATAAACTCGGGCTTCAGTATTCAACAAGCAAACCCAAAAAGATCACAATAGAGAGGTCTGAACTGGAAAATATCACTCAATAGTACGTAAATAATAAATATCAGCCGGAGTGTGTAACCGGCAAAAAAGCAATGCGGGAAAGAACAAACACAAATATTAAGGCGAACACAGAAAGAAGAATAACGATCTTTATGGCTGTGTTCGCTTTATTATTTCTGGTGATCCTGTATAAACTCTTTACAATCCAGGTAATTGATGCAGCAAGGTATCAGCTTGCAGCCAAAAAGCAGTATGAAAGCAAGATCTCGCTTAAATCATCACGCGGAATAATCTTTGACCGCAAGATGAATTCACTGGTATCAAACATTGTTATGTATTCATTTGCGGCTGACCCCAACATGGTAGATAACAAGGATTCAGTTGCGCAGGTATTTGCTCATATCTTCAAAAAAGATAAGAGCTTTTACATGGATAAGCTGAATTCCAAAAATACTTCATTCGTTTGGCTTGAAAGAAGAATTGACCCGAAGTATGAGGCCCAGGTAAAGGATATGAATTTTTCGGGGGTAATAAAGCTTAATGAACCGAACAGGATATTCAATTATGATAAGTTATCATCACAGATAGTAGGCTACACAAACATTGATAATAACGGTTTAAGCGGAATAGAGCTTGAGCTCAATGAAATGCTCTCCGGTAAAGAAGGTTATGTCGTCATGCAGAAAGACGGTCTTGGCAGAAAACGTCCCGCAGTTGAGTATCCAAGGCAGGAACCTATTGACGGCAATAATGTCATTTTAACGGTTGATATGAACCTGCAGAAAATTGCAGAAGAAGAACTTACCGCAGGTGTTGAAGCAAATAATTCAACAGGCGGCAAAGTTATTGTTATGAATGTAAAAACAGGTGAAATTCTTGCAATGCATTCAATTAATCATGACGGCTCGAGCCAGGATAAAATTGCCGAAATTACCGATCTGTATGAGCCGGGTTCAACTTTTAAAATTGTAACCGGCGCTGCTGCGCTTGAAGAAAGTATACTCAGCAAGTTTGATGTAATAAACACATACGGCGGCGAGTATATGAACATTAAGGACGCTCACAAATCATCAAGTATGACCTTCCAGCAGGTAATCGAGCAATCAAGCAACATCGGCACAATTCAGGTTGCAAACCGCCTTGGCAAAGAAAAGTTTTATAAGTATGCAAGGGATTTTGGATTTGGCATTACAACAGGGCTTGACCTGCCGGGAGAAGTAAAAGGCAGATTAAAGAAACCTGTTGAATTTTCACCGGTATCGCTGAACTACATGGCAATTGGATATGAAGTGCTGGTAACAGCATTGCAGATGACCAACGCTTACGCATGTGTTGCAAACGGCGGAATGATGATGAAGCCATTTATTATAAAGAAAATACTCGCTCCCGACGGTACATTGCTGAAAGAATATAAACCGGTTGAAATAAGAAATGTAATTTCGAAAACTACAGCAAAAGCGCTTACAGAGCTTTTTGTTGGTGTTGTTGAAAACGGTACCGGTAAAGATGCGCGTATAGAGAATATTAAAATAGCAGGCAAAACCGGAACATCGCAGAAAATGGTTGAGGGTAAATACTCGAAGAGCAAATATACCTCATCATTTATGGGCTATTTTCCCGCTGAAAATCCGCAGATAGTAATTGCAGTGATAATTGACGCTCCCGGTGCAGGAGAATATTACGGCGGAAAAGTTTCCGCGCCGATATTCAGAAAAATTGCTGAGAGGATAATTAATTTAACGGGTCTGCATGAATTTTCAGCCCCGGAAAATAACGCTGATATAGTATTAACATCCAATAACAAAGTGGATAACACTTCTTTAAACCTGGTGAATTTTGATATCAGCGATGCGGTTAAATTCCTAAATGAAAATGAAATTCCCTTTGAAGTTGAAGGAGCCCGTAAGAACGCTATAGTTGTTTCTCAGGAACAGTTCACCGATGAAAAAGGGAACAGGAAGATCAAACTTGTTACCGCAGGCGCTAACCAGGATGATAAGCTGCATAAGGATAATTCTGTAAAGATGCCTGATCTGCGGGGTATGAGCGTTAGGAAGTGCATCAAAGTAATGTCTACTCTAGGGATTGAGTATAAGGTGAACGGGTGCGGCAAAGTGACTGCCCAGGTACCTGAAGCAGGAACGCAGCTAGCGAAGAATCAGCAGGTAATAATAAATTGTGATCCCCCGGGAAAATTTTAACCGGAAATTATACTAAGCCGTTAATTTAAAATGAAATTCAGTGAAATGCTGACAATTGCAAAAAACGAAATGATCAACCTGGAAGAAAGCTTTGATTTTGAGATCAATAAGCTTACTGCTGGCTCAAATAACGTTGAGCAAAACGACATTTTCTTTGCAATTAAAGGATTTGTAACTGATGGCAATAAGTATGTAAAAGAAGCGCTGAATAAAGGCGCAAAGGCAGTAATCACTGATGGCGATCCCGGAATAATTGACGGAAGGATCCACAAAGTTGCCGATGCCCGCAGAACGATGGCGCAGATGAGCACTGCTTATTACGGATTTCCTTCGGCAAGAATGAAAATGGTCGGTGTAACCGGCACCAACGGCAAGACTACTGTAACATCAATGATAAATTTTGTTCTGCAGTCACTTGGCAAAAAAACAGGACTCATAGGGACAAACGGAAATTATATCAACAAAAGATTCTTAAAGACTGAACATACTACACCGGATGCAATTGAGCTTAACAGGTTACTTAAAGAGATGACTGATGAAGGCATTGAAATTGCGGTGATGGAAGTATCATCACACTCATTGGCGCTTTGCAGGGTATACGGAATAGAATTCGATATAGCTGTTTTCACGAATTTAACCCCTGAACACCTGGACTTTCACGGTGATATGGATAGTTACTTTGATACAAAAAAAATGCTTTTTGATTCACTGAAAAGAATTGGCGTTAAGGGAATACAGCCTGCAGCAATTTACAATTGCAATGATGATTACGGCTCTAAGATGGTTTCAGGCAGCGAAGCGGAAAGAATTGCTTATGGCTTTGGGTGCGGTACATTTACTGCCAAAAAGATAGATATGGATATTAACGGTATGAGCTTTGAAGTACTTGTGCCAAGGAATGGTGAAGATATTGACAGCATTAAAATAAAAACAAAACTGACAGGTAAATTCAATGTATCAAACATTTTAGCCGCCATAGCAGCTCTGCATTCACTGCAGGTAAGCTATAAAGATATTGTAAAGTATATAGCTGAGTTTAATTCAGTTGACGGCAGGTTTAACAGGGTAAAATTGAATAATGGCGCGGATGCAATAATAGATTATTCACATACACCGGATTCATTGTTAAAAGCTCTTACGACCATCAGGGAAATACTTGATGAAAGCGGTTCAATAGGAAAAATTATAACAGTATTTGGCTGCGGTGGAAACAGAGATAAAGCCAAAAGACCAATGATGGGAAATATCGCAGTCACAAACAGCAATGAAGTGATAATAACATCTGATAATCCAAGAGATGAAGAGCCGATGAGTATAATTGAAGATATTAAAGCCGGAATCTCAAGCGATAACTATACCGTTGAAGCTGACCGTGAACTGGCAATTAAAAAAGCAATTGAAATAAGCGGCAAAGGTGACATTATACTTATAGCCGGTAAAGGTCATGAAACATACCAGGAAATTAAGGGTGTTAAGCACCATTTAAGCGACAGGGAATTAGCTGAAAAGTACGGAAAATGAATCTGCAGCTTGCTGATATCAGGAAAATTCGCGGAATTAAGATACATAACGCCGAGGTATTTGAAAATAAAAAATTCACAGGTGTTTCAATTGATTCAAGAAAATGCGGTGCAAGTGACCTGTTCTTTGCTATAAAGGGTGAAAGATTCGACGGACATGATTTTGTAGACAAAGTTAAAGCAAAATGTGCAGTTGTAACAGAAAAGTGGTTCAGCAAAAATAAACCGGCAGTAAAACGTTCTTTTAAAAGCAAATGTTTCATAATAGTTAAAGATACTGAAACGGCACTTGGCGAAATTGCACGGGTTTACAGAAATAAATTCGTAATTCCCGTGATAGCAGTCAGCGGAAGCAACGGGAAGACATCAACCAAGGATTTTATAGCCGAAGTACTTGAAGCAAAGTACAATGTGCTCAAGACCGTAGGCAACCTGAATAACCAGCTTGGAGTTCCGCTGACACTTTTCAGGTTAAGGGCTGAACATGAAATTGCTGTAATTGAAATAGGCACTAACCATTTCGGCGAGGTTGAAAAACTCTGTAATATAGCTGAGCCGCAGTTCGGGATAATCACAAATATAGGTAAAGAGCACCTTGAATTTTTGATTGATATTAAAGGCGCAGCAAGGGCTGAAGGTGAATTAGTAGAGTATCTTAAAAAGGTTTACGGAACATTCTTTCTCAATGCAGATGATAAGTATCTTGAAAAGTACAGGAAATATAATAATATAAAGACATGCAGTTTTGGATTCAAAGCCAGGGCAGAAGTTAAAGCAAAAGTAAATGGTTTCAAAGGGTTTTACCCGGAACTTGAAATAAATTTTAATAATAAAAAAATTAAAGCTCAATTAAAAAATATCGGGTATCAAAGCTGTAACGCGGCACTTTGTGCCGCAGCAGTTGGTTTCTACTTCGAAGTCCCGGTTCGTGACATAAAGCAACGGATATCAAGGTATAAAATTGAGTCAAACAGGCGCAACCAGCTAAAAAGCATTAACGGGGTCTGGGTTATTGATGATACGTACAATTCCAACCCTGATTCCGTTAAAGCTGCGCTTGAAAACCTGAAGGCATACGGAACAACCGGTAAAAAATATGTTGTGCTTGGTGATATGCTGGAGCTTGGAAGATCAAGCAAAAAAGAACATGCTGAGATAGGCAAAATGGTCAGGCAAATGAAGTTTGAAAGCCTGTTAACGTACGGCCCGGATTCGTTTAATACTTTTAAAGCTGCTAAAGGTGTAAAGAATAATTTTTACTTTGATGATAAGCAGTCAATGAGTGCATTCTTAAACCTTCAGCTTAAAAAAGGTGATGTAGTACTGGTTAAGGGTTCACGTTCAATACAAATGGAAGATATAATAAACAGCATATCCGTAAACTAAAAAAATTTACAGGTAAATGTTATACTACTTAGCGGAATATATAAACAAGACTTTTAATCCCCCGGGATTTGATGTGTTCAGGTTCTTAACATGGAGATCTGCGCTTTCCGCTATTACGGCAATGATAATCTGTTTCTGGATTGGCCCGAAGATTCTGAAGATACTTAAAAGAAAACATGTTGGTGAAGAAATACGGCACGATGGCCCCCAGACACATTTTTCAAAAGCAGGTACGCCAACAATGGGCGGTGTGATTGTTCTACTGGCGATTTTGGTACCTGTGATCCTGTGGGGTGACCTGAAAAATACGTATATACTTCTTATGCTTCTGGCAACAGTATGGATGGGACTTGTAGGATTTATAGATGATTACCTTAAGGTTGTTAAGAAGATGAAAAAGGGTCTGGTTGCAAGGTACAAGCTTATGAACCAGATAGGTCTTGGAATCGTAATTGCATGCCTGATATATTTTTTACCGGAATTTGAAAAAATTAATTCGGTCACTACAATTCCGTTCATAAAACAAATTGAATTTGATTTTTCGTATTTCTACATACCATTAATGGTATTCATTATAACCGCAACATCAAATGCTGTGAATCTGACTGATGGGCTCGACGGGCTGGCAATAGGCACGGTTGGAATAGCCGGACTTGCGATCGGTTTAATTGCTTATTTATCAGGTAATGAAATTTTCAGCCGCTACCTTGATATAATTTACCTGCCCGGTAACGGTGAGCTTGCAGTATACTGCGCAGCTTTGGTAGGGGCTTCACTTGGATTTTTATGGTTCAATTCATACCCCGCGCAGGTATTTATGGGTGATACCGGTTCACTGGCCCTTGGCGGAGCGATCGGGACACTTTCTATACTGATAAAAAAAGAGTTCTTGCTGCCTATACTTGGCGGAATATTTTTCGCTGAATCGCTTTCTGTGATTCTTCAAAGGTATTACTTTAAATATACAAAAAAGAAATATGGTGAAGGAAGAAGGATCCTTAAAATGTCTCCCCTGCATCATCATTTTGAGCTTAGCGGAATCCCCGAACCGAAGATCGTAACAAGATTTTATATAGTGGCGGTTATCCTTGCGATATTGACGTTTGCAACATTTAAGATAAGATAAATAATTAAATCTATAAAAGGATCAGATATGACAAAAACAAAATTAACAAGAACCCTCGTTTTAATATTCCTTTTTACGGGAATTACATTTTCGCAGCTTTCAGTTGGAGAGCTTAAATTGAAATCTGATGATAATTCAGGTTTGAATTTAAACTCGTATAAATTAAAATCATCAGAAGGAAAAACCAGGCTGATGCAGAAGCCCACAAAGAAAATATACTTTGTACCGGGCGGCAAAATCGGTATGTTCTTCCTGCAGGGTGACTACAACGGCAACCAGTTAATAGCGCTTGAAGCATTCGGCAAATATGTTGGTGACGGCTTCTGGGCCGAGATAAGTATTCCGTTCAGGTTTAAAACAAGTCCCGCATTTACCGATATAGGACTTGATATAAACGTAATGTATCCGTTCCTGGGTTCATCCAATAAATCAGAAGTTGACCCGTTTGTAGGAGGCGGACTTGGGCTCCATTTTATCGGCAGGGATAGGGACGATCCGAATAAAACAAGTGTAGCCGCGCGCGGCGGTCTTGGACTTAATCTTATTGCAGGTGCGGTATTCTTCAGAAATTACGATTTTAATATAATGATAGAGCTTAAATACTTTAATTACCTCAGGGAGTTTGATGACTTAAGGTACCAGGGTATAGGCTTAAATGTAGGTGTAACTTTTCCAAGGTAAATTACTTTGATAGACATTTTAGAAAAAGAAAAGAAAGTAACGATAGTAGGCGCGGCAAGAAGCGGTGTTGCCGCAGCAAAGCTGCTTAAGAGAAAAGGGTTTGATGTTTTCTTAAGCGATTCTACTGATGAAGCTAAAATTGATAAAACATTTTCAGCTGAAATAAAAGAAAAAGGAATTGCACATGAATTCGGTGTTCATTCGGATAGAGCATTTGATTCCGAAATTATGGTTGTAAGTCCGGGCGTACCGCAAAATTCTGCAATTATTCAAAAGGCTCTGGCCAAAGGAATAAATGTTGTAAGTGAAATTGAGGCGGCATCATGGTTCTGCAAAGGAAAAGTAATAGCAATAACAGGAACGAACGGCAAAACTACAACTACAACGCTGATAGGGGAAATATTTAAAGATGCCGGATATAAAACGTTTGTCTGCGGCAATATCGGCATAGCATTCAGCGATATAGTTGAACAGACGGATGAGAAATCAATTGTTGTACTTGAAACAAGCAGCTTTCAGCTTGATAATATAAAGAATTTTAAACCGTTCATTTCAATTTTACTGAATGTTACACCGGACCACCTGGATAGATATGAATCTTTTGAAAAATACCTCGAATCAAAAATGAGAATAGCAGAAAATCAGGGCAGCAGTGACTATTTTGTATTTAACTACGATGATGAGCTTGTTCGCCGCTCAGCTAACAGTGTGAATGCATGCAAATCGGCTTTCAGCCTGAATGTCAGTGTTAAGCAGGAAACAGGTACTGGTGCATATGTGAATAATATGGACCTAATCTATTATTATTACATGGGTGAAGAAAATGTTATTGATACCCAGAAGCTGATAATAAAGGGTGAACATAATGTTTACAACGCAATGGCTTCGGTAATTTCTGCAAAGATCTTCGGAATTGAAAAGGAATATATAAAGAAAACTCTTGAGAATTTTAAAGGTGTTGAGCACAGACTTGAGTATGTGAGAGAGCTTGACGGCATTAAATATTACAATGATTCAAAGGCTACAAATGTGAATTCCGTTTGGTATGCATTAAAAGGATTCACAGAACCGTTAGTGCTTATACTTGGAGGCAAAGATAAGGGCAATGATTACAGTCAAATTGAAAAAGAAGTTAAAGAGCACGTAAAGCACATAATCGCTATTGGCTCATCAAAACAGAAGGTATTTGATTACTTCAATGATAAACTGCCTGTAACAATGGCTGATGATATGAATGACGCAGTTTTAAAAGCAAAAGCAAGTGCAGTAAACAATGATGTTGTACTTCTTTCACCGGCATGCGCAAGCTTTGATATGTTTGATAATTACGAACACAGAGGATTGGTTTTCAAAGAAATAGTTAATTCACTTAAATAATAAAGTGGAACCAAGAATAAATAAAATAGACCTGTGGCTGCTGATACCTATCCTGGCTCTGATAACGTTCAGCCTTGGGGTTGTATACAGCGCATCTTCCAGCTGGTCAACCAAAATGAGCGGTGACAGTGCAATGCTGTTCCGTAATCATTTAACGAGAGCCGGCATGGGAATATTTTTGATATTTCTTGTTTCAAGGGTAAGTTACCTGCACCTTGTAAAGTACAGGAAATACCTGATGGGTGCTGCAATCCTGCTACTGCTTTATCTCCTTTTTGCGGGAGTTGAAACAACAAAAGGTGCTGCCAGGTGGATATATATTGGCGGTTTCAGCTTTCAGCCGGCTGATTTTGTTAAGTATGCACTTTTAATAAATATTGCATACCTGCTTTCAAAGAAGAAGGATTACATTAATAATTTATATTATGGCTATCTGCCTGTATTAGGCTATGTTCTTGCTGTCGTTGCGCTGATTGCTGTTCAGCCAAATTTTTCAACCGCAAGCGTTATTTTTATTTCAAGTCTCATGGTTTTCTGGGTTGGTAAGGTTAAGATGAAACATATGGCAATCACGGTAGCCTCCATGGTACCTGCTGCCGTATTATTTGTGCTTTCAAAACCGTATATACTCAACAGGATATTTTCATACCAGGAGCA
>JAUQWQ010000233.1 GCA_030835085.1 Ignavibacteria bacterium | reverse complement strand
ACTGCCAAATTATCCTAACCCATTTAATCCCGTAACAAAATTAAAGTTTGATATTCCAAACCCAGCCTTCACTAAAATTATTATCTATGATCTTTCTGGCAGGGTAGTTGCCAATCTCGTAAACGAGCAGTTAAAACCCGGGAGTTATTCAGTTGATTGGGATGGCACGGGATTTGCAAGCGGTGTGTATTTCTACTCATTAATTTCCGAAAGGTTCGCAGAAACAAAGAGGATGGTTTTAATTAAATAAATATTCATTCGATGACTTAAAGTCGTCCGATGAATGAAAAATAAACTTGTAATCCCTTAATTAATATATTATTTTTACAGTAATTAAACTCTTTAACTATGAAAAATCTTATCTTTTTCATCACTTTCCTGATTTTATCAAGCGGAAATTTATTTTCTCAAATTAGTTTAAAGTCTAACTCTTTTTCCACGGGATTTACCTGGCAGGAAACATTTGGCGATACAGGAGTTGATAAAGCAACCTGTATGATAAAAACTTCTGAAAATGGTTTTGCGGTTGCAGGGTATACATATTCATATGGCAGCGGAAATGTGGGAATATGCATTTTAAATCTTAAGCAGGACGGATCTTATCGTTGGGGGAAATTATTAAACAGCGGGAGAGGTGATATAGCGAATAGTTTAATTCAAACATCGGACAGTGGTTTTATTCTAGCCGGTGCAACTAATTCTCATGGACTGGATTTTTTTGAAGATATGTATTTAGTTAAACTTGATTCTAAAGGAGAACTCCAATGGGCTAAGACTTTTGGAACAAATGGCTGGGATAATGCATATACAATAACTCAGACATCTGATAATGGTTATATTGTAACTGGGTATTCACGTATTTCATCTTCAGAATATGGATTATTAATTGTAAAATTTAGTGAAACTGGATATATTGAATGGTCAAAGTTAGCCGAAAAAGTCAGCAATGGTTTAGTTACTTCTTCTTTAATTCAAACTATAGATTATGGATATGGTATTGCAGGTACTTTATATACTGTATCGGATAATTCCGATATATGTTTTATAAAATTAAATTCCTTAGGTATGCTTCAATGGTCTTGGTTGATCGGTGGTTCCAACGATGAACAACCATTTTCTGTATGCCAGACCGTGGATAATGGTTATGCAATAGCAGGCTACACAAATACTTATGGAGCTGGTTATCCGGACCTTTATATTGTGAAACTGGCTATTACAGGAAATATTCAATGGACCCGCACTATTGGAGGCGATAATGATGATTATGCACTTTCAATTATGAATACACCTGAGGGGGGTTTTATTGTAGGGGGAGAAAGTTTTACGTTTGGTTCGGGATGGATTGATATGTTTTTAGTTAAACTGGATAATAACGGCAGATATATTTGGGGTAAAACGATAGGAAGCAGCGAAATGGATTTTATACGCTCTGTGGTTTATGACAATGATAATGGATTTGTTGCTGTTGGTAATACAGAAGCATATAATTCTGGCTACAGTGATATGTATATTGTTAAAACTGATCCATTAGGTAATGCATGCGGAAATACAACTACACCAGTACCGCATATTGATTCAGGTGGAACAATTAACAAATATCCGGTAAATATTTATGATATCCCTACTTTGCTGTTATCAGTAAACACAAACATCACTGACTGGGGTAATATTACAAATTTATGCTTTACTGGTTTAAGTTCAAATTCCGGAGAGCTTCCGCTTTTATTCTCACTCCACCAAAACTACCCAAACCCGTTTAACCCGGTTACTAAAATAGAATTTGATATTCCCAAACAGTCTTTTGCTAAGATAATCATCTACGATCTCATCGGTCATGAAGTAACCACGCTCGTTAACGAGCAACTTAAACCCGGCAGCTATTCGGTTGATTGGGATGGCACAGGATTTGCAAGCGGCGTGTATTTCTACTCGCTTATTACTAATGAGTTTACAGAAACTAAACGTATGGTGTTAATTAAATAAAAATTAATTTTTAATTACTAATAACAATATGAATAGTTTACATATCTTTATAGCATTGTTTGTTTTAAATAT
>JAUQWQ010000232.1 GCA_030835085.1 Ignavibacteria bacterium | reverse complement strand
GAAATTATTAATTCTATGGATATTAACAAAATATCCGGTTTTCAGGTTCTGTATATTTACTTTGACATCGTTGTTAACAGATAGTGACGGTTCTTAAGTTTAAAACTTGATATACTTATACCCCTGGTACTGCAGGTCGGTTAACCTAGGGTATGCGCCAACATAAATGACCGCTACGCCCGGCAGAAGGTCATTCTCAGTCCATTTATTCACTTCCATTGTTACTATGCAAAGCTCAACGCTTACACCCTGCCCTATGAGTTTTGCGACCTGGTCCTTGTTCGGATTCGGCTCATTGCCGCCGGTAGCTTTTTTATACGCTTCATCATTCAGCAAAAATTTGCCTGCAGCAGAATGAACCACAACGCTTAATTTGTAATTTTCCTTAGGCACTCCAAGAAATTCATACCTGCTGAACTGCATTTCAGGGTAAAGCAAGCCGGCCCCGATGCCCTGCTCCATATTATCTGTTGATACTTCCCATACAACTTTAATATCTGTTGTATTGGAAAGTTTATCAATAACTGTATGCTGTGCAAATACGTTTAATGAAAATAAAAAGAAAAGAACCGGCAGAATACTCTTTGTATACATAAATATAGAATTAAATTTGTTAATTATACCATTATACATTAAACCTGAAATAAACCACATCGCCATCTTTCACTTCGTAATCTTTACCTTCAACGCGCATAAGCCCTTTTTCCTTCACGGCATGCTCGCTGCCGTATGTGATAAGATCAGCATAATTCATAATTTCGGCGCGGATAAAGCCGTGCTCAAAATCGGTGTGAATGATACCCGCCGCCTGCGGCGCCTTTGTGCCCTGCACAAAGGTCCATGCATGCACTTCCTTTTCGCCCGCGGTAAAGAATGTTTTAAGTCCAAGCAAATGATAAGCAGTGTGAATAAGCTTATCCAGTCCCGGCTCTTCAATTCCAAGCTCTTTTAAGAACTCCGCTTTTTCATCAGCTTCAAGCTGTGAGAGCTCCGACTCAATTTCAACTGAAAGCACTATTGCTTCTTCACCTTCTTTTTCTGCAATTTCCTGTACAATTTTTGAGTACTCATTACCGTTAATGTTCTTATCATCAACATTGGCAACATATAACACATGCTTATCAGTTAATAGATTTAATTCATGCAGATGTTTGTAATCATCCGGTGCGTGAGTTTTTTTGTATTCATTAATGTAATACTTTGCAAGCCTGCCTGATTCGAGCTGCTTTTTCAATTCCTGGTAACTTGCATATTCATCCTTAACTTTTTTATCGCCGGTCTTCAGTCCCTTTTCGGTTTTCTGTATCTTCGCTTCGATGGTTTCTATATCCTTAAGTATGAGCTCGGTTTCAATTATTTCAATATCAGCCTTCGGGTCAACTTTGTTATTTACGTGTATCACGTTCTCATTTTCGAAGCAGCGCACAATGTGCACAATTGCATCAACTTCGCGGATGTGCGAAAGGAATTTATTGCCAAGTCCCTCGCCTTTTGATGCGCCGGCAACGAGTCCCGCAATATCAACAAACTCAATTACCGTTTTAACAATTTTTTTGGAGTTGTAAAGCTTCACAAGCTCATCAACACGTTTATCGGGAATTGTTACAATCCCCAAATTCGGTTCAATAGTGCAGAACGGGTAATTGGCAGCTTCTGCCTGCTGGGATGAAGTTAAGCAATTGAACAGGGTTGATTTACCTACATTTGGTAATCCTACAATACCGCATTTTAAGCCCATAAATTCCTTCAGTTTTTATTCCCGTGGAAACGGGAATCTAAATTTTAAATTGATTATTTTTCATACTCTTATCCCCAAATTCATGTTTCATATTGTCCCCTCTCCTTTGGAGAGGGGTAAAATCGCACTTCAGTGCGATTCGGGGTGAGGTCGTTTTTTAAAACGCAATACCCGGGTACAGCAGCACATACAGCAAATATAACACAGAGCAGCATACTACGGGAATCGTAAAATTATCGTCAACCGGCAGACTGAGTCCATCAGCTACCGTTGTTACAATTACAGCAATTAATACTATAATATACTCTTTAATTGTACCGAAATACTTCGGGGCAAGCATCATTATTATCAGGCCAACAACAAAAAATGTAATTGTGCCAACATATGACCTGTTTGGCGCATACTGCTTCTTGCCGAACATCCTTCCCGCAAGCGCTGAAGTGCTATCTGCAAATGAAAGCATTAAGAGTCCGGTAACCGCAATAAGCTTTGGGAATAATATTATGCAGAATATCGCTGCGAATATCACCCATGATGCGCCGTTTATGCGGAAGCGGTTCTTATCATACTCATGCTCGCGGAGCATATGTTTAAAATTCTTAATATAAAGGTCATATATAAAATTACTTTTGTACTTAACAAACTCAACTATGAACATAAGCGCAAGCAGTATTCCCAGTATCAGCAGAACAATTTCTTTCTGAATAAATAAATACCCGATGGAAATAGACGCAGATGAATAATGTATCATCTTGCGGTAAATTTCCCCGTGAAACGGAGTAGTTGAATTAGTATTTATGTATTCTTTTTGCAATCCGTCAATCCGCATAAATGCGGGAATAAGTTACAAATTATAAATTTAAGTAAAGCTGAAAATTAAACCAGATCCCAGAGTCTTATCTCCCCTCTCCCTTTGGGAGAGGGTTAGGGGGTGAGGGTCTTTCATAAATTCCCCAAACTACCCTTTTGACTTATCTGCAAGTGAAGCTCTCAATCCAAAAAATAAAGCCTGCCTGTAATTTCATTGCCAGGCAGGCATTTTGAAAAAAATTATTTAAGAATAATATTAATCTTTTTTTGTATCTTTTGGTTTACCTTCATCATTTTTCAGAGCGGTATTAACATTTTCATTGCTTCCGTTAACTCCGTTGGTCGCCTCACCGTTCACTTTGATCTTCTCAAAAGGCGGCAGTGCTTCATTGCGCATTATCTTATCAATTTCATCGCTGTCCAGTATCTCCCTTTCAAGCAGCGCGGCTGAAAGCCTGTGAAGGATATCCATATTTTCATTAAGTACTGTCATTGCGCGTTCCATTCCCCTGTTAACAATTTTCCTTACTTCATCATCAATAATTATCGCTGTATCTTCACTGTAATCCCTGTGCTGTGAAATTTCCCTGCCTAAGAATATCTCTTCTTCTTTTTTGCCGAATGTTAATGGTCCGAGTTTTTCGCTCATACCCCATTCACATACCATTTTGCGCGCAAGCGCGGTAGCGCGTTCAATATCATTGCCTGCGCCGGTGGTTAGCTGGTTGAATACAATTTTTTCAGCAGCCCTTCCGCCCATTGCGTATGCTATCATGGCTTCGAGGTATTCCTTTGAATATGTATGCTTCTCATCGATCGGCAGGTAAGTTGTAACACCCAATGCTCTGCCTCTTGGTATAATTGTAACTTTATGTACCGGATCTGACTCAGGTATCATCTTTGCAACAAGTACGTGGCCTATTTCATGATAAGCTGTAGTCTTCTTTTCCTTTTCGCTTATTATCAGACTCTTGCGCTCCATACCCATCATAACTTTATCTTTGGCTTCTTCAAAATCTGCCATAGTTACGGTGTTCTGGTTCTTGCGTGCCGCAAGAAGCGCAGCTTCGTTCACAAGATTTGCAATATCTGCCCCTGAAAGTCCGGGTGTGCCTTTTGCAAGTACTTCAAGTGAAACTGATTTATCCAATGGAATATTGCGCACGTGAACTTTGAATATTCCTTCACGTCCTTTAACATCAGGTCTGTCAACTACAACCTGTCTATCGAACCTGCCGGGTCTTAACAGCGCCGGATCAAGTACATCGGGTCTGTTGGTAGCCGCTATGATTATTACGCCTGCATTCTGTTCAAAGCCGTCCATTTCAACAAGCAGCTGATTCAATGTCTGCTCGCGTTCATCGTGTCCCCCGCCAAGACCCGCACCGCGGTGACGCCCTACAGCGTCAATTTCATCAATAAAAATTATGCATGGAGCGTTTTTCTTTCCTTTTTCAAAAAGGTCGCGTACACGTGATGCGCCTACACCGACGAACATCTCAACAAAATCAGCGCCACTAATACTGAAAAACGGAACGCCTGCTTCACCTGCAACTGCACGTGCCAGCAATGTTTTGCCTGTTCCCGGAGGTCCGAGCAGCAATACGCCTCTTGGTATCTTACCGCCCAATCTCTGGAACTTGGAAGGCTCTCTTAAAAATTCAATTATTTCTTCAAGCTCATATTTTGCTTCATCAGCGCCTGCAACATCCTTAAAAGTAACGCGCAACTGATTTTCTGTTAGCATCTTGGCTTTGGATTTACCGAAAGAGAATATCCCTTTGGAGCCTCCTGCCTGTCCCTGCATCCTGCGCATTATTACTATCCAGAATACTATTATCAGTATCCACGGCAATGCGCCTATCAGCGGACCTATCCAGCTTGTATCTTCTTTTTCAATCCTGAAAGCTATTGCTTTCTCATTCCATGTTTTGATAATTGCGTCATCAATGTTTGTGTAAGGAAGCAGCACCGAGAATTTATCTCCTGAAACCTGGCGGCTGCCGACATTAAGAGGCTCGGGTTGTTTTAAAACCCCGTGGAATGTGAAAGTGTTATCAAGCTTCTTAACTATCGCTTCTTTGATCTTATCTTCAGCAAGCAGTCTCTGGTACTGGTCGAAACCAATTTCAACCTCGCCGCCATCGCCTGATTTAGACCATATCATAATAAGGAAAAAGCCGAACAATATAGCGCTCCATCCGAGTACTACTTTGAACACCCTGTTCCAGTTAAATTCTTCGTTCCGCCTTCTTTTGGGAGGCTTTTGGTTTGAACCGTTATTTGAGGAATCGTCTGACATCTAATATTTTTTCTTTAAACTAAATTTAATTTCTTATGGATCTGAAAATCTACAAACAATAATTTGTAATCTGTAATCTTTTAATTTGTAATCTGCACTATGGATCTAATATACAAATCTCTTTTAAATTCCTGTACTTCTGCGCGTAATCAAGTCCGTAGCCAACTACAAACTTGTTATCAATTTCAAATCCTGTATATTTTATTTCAAAGCTCAGATTGCTCAGCCCTTTTTTCATCAGCAGTGTGCAGAACTCAAGCGAGCTTGGGTTGTGCGATAAAACAAGATCCCTGATATATTTTATCGATAGCCCTGAATCGATGATATCTTCCACAATGATGATATCCCTTCCGTCTATCTGGCAGTTAAGATCTTTGAGCAGCTTCACTTCGCCTGATGATATTTTACTGTCACCATAGCTTGAAAGCTTCAGGAAGTCGATTTCAACATCAATAGAAACTTCCCTTACAAGATCACTGATAAAAATAAAAGAACCGTTTAGAACACCAATAAAGATCGGGACCTTGCCTGCATAATCACTGCTGATACTTTCTGCAAGCTCTTTTACACGCCCCTGTATCTTTTCAGACGTAATGAACGGCTTTAGATTGTTTAAGTACCCGCTGCTGTTATCCCGGCTGCTTTCGGGCTCTGAACTTTTTTGCTGTAATTTCAAATGTTAGAACAACAATTAATGATTAGCAGTTTCAAAAAGTGAAGATTATAATAAAAAATCCAACCAACAAAACAATAACTTACTTCATTAACCCCGTTGTTGGTGTTTTTCACCAACAACAAAATCCTTGAATAAAAGTTAAGTTTATAATAAAAAACCCATCCTTTAAAACTGTTATGGATGGGGAAAATCTTTTAGCTTTAAAACCGGTATTAAGCCGCTGTTTCTTCCGCCAGAGTTCTTTTATTTCTTCTGATAGCTTTAGCCTTTTTCATGCGTTTTTTTATTGAAGGCTTTACAAAAAAGCCTCTTTTACGAACTTCTTTTAAAACGCCGGCTTTTTCATACTTCTTTTTGAATCTTTTTAAGACCTTATCTATAGATTCATTGTCCTGCAGTGTTACTTTGATCAAGTTTTTATCACCCCTTTATTATGGATTTTAGCTTACAAATATAAGAATTTTATAATTTAAAATCTATATAAGCCGTAATGAGTAATTTTTGTTAATTTTTCTCATTTTTTTGATGCAAAATCAAAACCTTCCTAAGCTATCGCTTAGTAAGGCAGGCAAAAAACAGCCACAAAGGCTCAAAGACTCTAAGAAAAGCCTTTACGATAGCCACGCTTGCCCTTTAGGGGAAGTAGCGAAATTTATCAGCGATGTGCGAAACCTACCGAAATGAACCCCCCGAATAAACCTGGTCAAACACACCCTCCCCTTTGGGGAGGGTAATCACGCCGAAGGCGTGATGGGTTGGGTCGTTTTTAAAAGCATCATAGAGTGACGAATCCCCCTGGAAATTACCCTTGATAATTTTGCTATATTTTTCTTATTTGCTTATGGCTGTGTGAAAAAATATATATTTACGACTACCCATAACCACCTTTGCTTTGGTGATTAAGATTGAAAATTTAATGAGTAGAAATGAAACAAGCAAAAAGAAAAATACTTCTATTATTATTCATTGCTCATTGTTTATTGCAAATTGCAGTTGCTCAACCAACACAGGAGTGGGTTGCAAAGTATGAACGCCCTTCAGGCAGTGGCGGAACAGATAACCATATGGCATTGGATAAAGTTGGCAACTGTTATGTATTGGGTACTTCAAATGTAAATCTGGGAATAATGGTTCTTATTAAGTATAATGGCAATGGTGATACTGTATGGACTAGGTCTTACCCTGAAGCTGGAAATGTTGGAGTTGTTGCTGATAGCATAGGCAATGTTTACATAACAGGTAATAAACTATTTAACATAGTTACAATTAAGTACAATCCGGCTGGTGTGCAGCAATGGGTAAGAATTTATGATTCCGGAACATCTGATGAATGCTGGGATATCATAATGGATAGGAACGGGTTTATTTATGTAGTTGGTTACAGCGGAAATCAGAGTTTGATAATAAAATATAACGTGAATGGCGATACTGTTTGGACAAGAAAATATAGTGAAACAAATTATCGTTTCTATGGTTTTAATTTAGCAATAGATAATCAAAAAAATTTAATATTAAGCGGCAGAAGAGATCATATTCCCAGCAGTACCGGGTTTCAAATTACTATGAAGTATGATTCAAACGCTGTACTTAAATGGATCAATAATCCCCTGGAAAATCCTATGATCTCGCCGGTAGAAACAGGAACGGATAATTTTGGTAACGTATTTGTTTCAGGGCAGTCCTTTAGCGGCAATGTATTAACTATAAAGTATGACATAAATGGAAATGAAGTTTGGAAAAGAATCTACGACGGTCCCGGCTTTGTCTCTGATATGCCATATGATTTAAAAGTTGATGGTTTTGGTAATGTAATTATAACGGGTGTAGGTTCATCTGCAGGTAACAACGCTGATTATGTAACTATAAAGTATGATACAAACGGCGATTCTTTATGGGTTAGGAAATACAACGGAATTGGCAATGCCGGCGATGCTGCATATTCGCTTGCATTGGATGATTCCGGCAACTCATATGTTACCGGAAGAAGCATAGGAAATTTTAGTGATTGGGATTATGTAACAATTAAATATAATACCAATGGAATACAGCAGTGGTTGTTAAGATATCCCGATAATTCAGGTGATGGAGGCATTGGATATTGTGTAGATGTAGATAAATACAGCAATGTATATGTGACAGGAACAGGACATGTTACCGGTTTTAGCGGTTATATCACAATTAAGTATTCTCAAACAGTTGGTGTAGTTACTCTTTCCGGCAATTTGCCTGATAAATATAAACTCGAACAGAACTATCCAAACCCGTTTAATCCGGCCACAAAAATCAGATATCAGATAATAGACAATAATTCTAATGCAAGATTGACTGTCTTTGATCTAACAGGGAGACAAGTTGCAGAATTGGTAAATCAGAAACATGATCAAGGTATTTACGAAGCAACATTTGATGCCGGAGAACTCTCAAGCGGAATATATTTCTATAAACTCGAAACAGAGAAGTTCACAGAAGCAAAAAAAATGGTTTTAATCAAATGATTATATCCTGGCTTCGCAGAAACGAAGTGTTTGACTGCCTAAATAAGTATGCGCAGGAAGGTAGTTTGAAATATCCACAACCGGATAGCTCCAAAGGAGCAACATGTTGGTTTTAGTTGTTTACTCCTGAAAGTTCCAACCCTCAGAGTCCTCAAAATTCAAGAATTACCTATCACTGGAGACGACCCATCATTACCTTTAGCAACGCGTGGCAGGTCGTCTCTACAGAAGCATTTTTTGCAGCAGTATTATTTTTTTACTTGACAATCCATTTGGCATATATTATATTACATTTATATGCATATCGCATATATCAACTTATCCCATTTATTATGAAATATCAAAATATTAGTAACTTTTTTCGTGATTTCGACAGGAATTGTTTTCCGATCTTTCAAATTTTTGGAAAGCCTGAAAATCACACGGAATTGAAGAAGTCTGATATTCCAGCCTTTCGGCGTTCTAAACCCAACGGCTGGAATAACGCCAAATTCAGAGCGCATTGGGCATTCCAATCGGTCAGCAGTAAATTTTTTTATCGCCAATTTTTGGAATTCCAATCGTTCAGTTTCACAAGCCGCAGAGTCCTCACAAAACGAGAGACTCTGCGGAGACGTAAAAAATTGCAAAAATACCCCCTCTCAATCTCCCCCTAACAGGGGGAGAAGAGAACACAACGGAGTTGTGTTCGAAGTAGGGGTAATTATAAAAATATAAGACCCTGCAGGGGCGAAATATACTTCTTAGTACTCTACTTCAGAGTCCTC
>JAUQWQ010000231.1 GCA_030835085.1 Ignavibacteria bacterium | reverse complement strand
AGTAAATTCCGAGATCAGGAATGTCCCTGCACAATATACAACTATACAGGCAGCAATAAATGCTGCCGTAAACGGTGATACAGTTCTGGTTGCACCCGGTACTTACTTTGAAAATATCAATTTCAGAGGTAAGAATATTGTGGTAACCAGCCGGTATTACCAAACATATGACCCGTCAATGATTTCCTCAACAATAATAGACGGCAGCACCCCGGTACAGCCTGATTCAGCAAGCTGCGTCATTATATGCAGAGGTGAAGATTCAACTGCAGTTTTACAGGGATTTTCCATAACTCGCGGCGGAGGAACTAAATGGAATGATGAACATTTCGCCGGTCTTTACAGGGAAGGAGGCGGAATTCTTGTTGCACTGTCTTCTCCAATCATACAAAATAATATTATACATAATAATGTTGTTTCAAATCTAACGGGAGTTATCAGCACAGGTGGAGGGGGTGTTAGAATGGGTGATGGTTACCCCAGGTTTTACAATAATGTTGTTATGAATAATTCCGCTAATTACGGTGGCGGCATTGTGTTGAATTATACAGGTGGTCAGCTAAAAAATAATGTTATTTGTGCCAATTATGGTTCATTTCAATATGGAGCAGGTACTGGGATCTGGATAAACGGAAATAATATCAGGCAGATCTTAATTATTAATAATACAATTTCCGATAACAGGGCAACCACAGGTTTTTGCGGTGTGTATGGTTCCGGTTCTGTTTTAATAAAAAATAATATTATTTGGGGGAATACTTCACAATCCAATATTCAGACTTCTGGTTCATTAAATATTACATATTCAATAGTACAGGGCGGATACCCGGGAATCGGCAATCTGAATGAAAATCCTTTATTTTCTGATTCAAACTATATCCTTCAGGCAAGCTCCCCATGTATTGATAAAGGTGATTCATCATTGATATATAATGACTTACCTGATCCGGGTAATCCTGTTATTGCTAAATATCCATCAAGAGGTACTATTCGCAACGATATTGGGGCTTATGGTGGCCCGCTTGCCATTTTACTTTCAAGCCAGCTAATTGGCATTCAATTGAGCGGATCAGAGATACCTTCTAAATTTTCACTGTTTCAAAATTACCCAAATCCATTTAACCCTGCAACCAGTATCACTTTTGATCTGCCAAAGGGTGACTATACAAAGCTTACTGTTTATGATATATTAGGCAGGGAAGTTTCTGTGCCGGTAAATGAATTCTTGCAGGCTGGAAGATATACCGTGAATTTTAATGCAGCAGCATTCTCATCAGGGATATATTTCTATACTTTGCAAAACGGTAAATTCAAAATTTCAAAAAAGATGATTCTGAATAAATAGATACTATTAAAAAAAGCCCGGTTTTTTGCCGGGCTTTTTTGTTGCAGCAATTCAACAAAATATTATCTTCCCATAAACATTCCGAATGGCCCGAAAGATGAAAGCAATACCCACGCGAGCCACAATACAAATACAAACGGGATTGTAACTGAACTTTTCAGCTCTGATACCTTAGCCAGACCAATACCGACAATTATTGTATACCATATATTGATAAGATCAAAATTTGCTATGAAGGCATACATATCTTTGCTTACAGCTTCTTTTGAGATCAGCAGTACCGGGCCTATGTTCATCAGCAGTTTACCCATAAGGATGGCAAGCACGGTATCAACTACCATCTGGATAGCTGTGATAAGTGCTGTGAGACCCAGCACATTCATAATGTCACCGTAACCTGCGGAACCCTTGAACAATTTTAATCCGCCCCAATATATTAAAGCTTTGAGAAAGAAAATTATCAATACTCCTGCTATTGAACCGATAAGACCGAAAATAACAAAAGTACTGCCGCCAAACATCTTATCAGTGTTTGCAAGCTGCTCATCTGCCTGCTCCTTTGTCATTTTCCCTTCCTTAACCGCTTCGTCAAAGCGCTTCTTCATTGCTTCTTTCTGCTGGGTCTTTATCTCGGAAGTAAGTTCTTCATCGCGTGTAACAAGTATGCTGGAGAGCATACTTACAACTATTAATATTAGTAAAGGTATCAGCCAGTAGTTCTTTTTTGCAGATGATTTTACAGAAACAAATGTATTGCCGGGCTCAGAAAAAACACCTGCCATTGCATCACCAATGGAAATGTTTTCCGGTATTTCCTGGTTTTCTTCTGTTGTATTTAAATGTTCCTTATTTTCTTCCATTTTACTAAATGTTAGATTATTTTAATTTTAGATCACTGAAAATATCTTCGAATTTGTAAAAACCTTTTTTGCCTTTTATGAATTGAGCCGCAAGCAGAGCGCCTTCTGCAAATCCCCGCCTTGATTTGGCATTATGGATCAGCGAAATTGTATCAGCTTCACTTTCAAAATCAACTTCATGCCTTCCTACAACATCTGTGATGCGCTCTGAAATGATGTTTATTTCATTTTTCTCCGGGCGTGCGGAATCACTTACAAATGAGCTCTTACCGCTTATTCCATCAAGAATATATTCTGCAAT
Source organism: Ignavibacteria bacterium (assembly GCA_030835085.1). GTDB lineage: Bacteria > Bacteroidota > Ignavibacteria > Tepidaquicellales > OLB5 > OLB5. Next base: position 19,683 of record JAUQWQ010000231.1, on the reverse strand, counting down.
CCTGATGGCTGTGCCGCTTGGTTTATCCAGTTTCTGTGTGTGATGTACTTCTTTTATACCCGTATCATATTGAGGGTAATTATTAATTAGCTTAGCGGCATTTTTGACAATCTGGAAGAATATATTTACTCCTACAGAAAAATTACTTGCGTAAATAAACCCCGTACCGTACTTTTTTATTATATCTTTTACAATATCGGCCTTGTTGTACCAGCCGGTTGTGCCGCAAACTACATCGATACCGCGGGAAGAAAGGAATTCAATGTTCTCGATCACACTTGCGGGAGTTGAAAACTCAATTGCCACATCAGTTCCGTTCTTTAGATGTTCCTTCACCGGATTTATTACATCAAATGTACCTGAAATTGTAAATTGATCTTTTGGGGCAAGTGATTCGATCATCTTACCCATTTTCCCGTAACCTACCAGGGCGAGTTTTATCATTATGCAATACTCTTTTCTTCTTTTTTTGTGATTTTTTCAAATAATCCGGCATCTGAGGTCTTATTTTCAAAGAATTCTTTATGCAGGTTCTTCAGAACTGCATCGCAGTTTTCTGTGCTAACGAGCAGTGAAAAACTATGCGGATTGAATCCGAAAATTATTGATTCAGCTTTTATGCCGGGGTTGCAGATAAATATACTCTGCTCAAAGTTATTAATTGAATTGAGGTCAGAGCCTACAAGTGTAATCAGCACTTTATCTTTAACAATTTCACATTCCGAGATCTCATCAAATTCCTGCTTAAGCTCATCATAATGTATCTTTGTATATGCACTTTCGGCAATAACAATAATGAGCGCATTATTTGATGAAAGCAGTATATCAATTTGAGGCTTATGACGTGATAGAATATTCAGCATCATTTCCCAGAAAATGAACTGGTTTAGAGATTCCTTTGGTTTAACCCTGAGTACAATAATGTTCTTTTTGTAGGTAACTGATTTAATATGCTCGGGGTAATTCAATTCAGAGCAAACCAAAGTGCCGGTTGAAGATGTATTTTTTGAATTGAGTATTTTTATCGGAATATTTTTCTTCAATGCCGGTTTAACTGAATTTTTATGGAGTACTTTTGCACCGAAATTCGAAAGCTCTTCCATTTCTTTGAACGATATCTCTTTCAGCTTCAGTGCGCCCGGGATAATATTAGGGTCACATGTCAATACGCCGTCCACATCTGTCCATATCTGAATTTCATCAGCATCCACAAGCGAGCCGTAAATTGCCGCTGAAAAATCTGAGCTCTCCCTTCCCATTGTTGTGGGGATACCGTCATCGGTAGAGCCCATGAATCCCTGTGCGAGCACTATCTTGTTTTTGGCAAGCAGCGGTTTAACTATCTTATCTGCGTTAACTTGAGAAACTTCAAAATTAGGATATGCCCTTGAAAAGTCATTGTTGGTTTTGATTACATGCTGTGAGTTGATAAGCTCAACATCAAGTCCCGCATTTACCATTGCATGATAAATCACGTTTGATGACATAAGCTCTCCAAAAACCCTGAATGCGTCAAGTATCCTGAGTGATAACTCGTTGATAATTGACAGTCCCTTTATAAGTTCTGTAATTTGCCTGTGGTAGCCTATAATTTTTTCAGCTGCCGCGGATCTTAATGCTGAATCAGTAACAAGATCGTTTATGATCACGTGATGCCTGTTTATTATCTCATCAAGCAGCTTTTCAGCTTCCTGTACATTTTTATCAGCAGCAAAACGGGCAATATTTTCCAAAGCTGTAGTTGCTTTCGATATAGCTGATACAACCACGACCTTATTTAACTTATTGTTTTTAACAATATTTATTACATTTCTTATAGCGGCGCTATCCTGAACGGAAGTCCCGCCGAACTTCATTACAACTATTGAATTTTTGGTGTTCATTAAAAGATTAAATGTTTATTTATATAGACTATTTTCGTAGATGTAATTTTCTACAGCGTGAGGCACAAGATATTTGATTGACCTTTTTTCATTTATCCTGAACCTGATATCAGTTGCAGATATATCAATGTTCGGAACGGGAACGAATATACCCTGCCTGCTGTAATCATTTTCCACCTGCTGGATCAGGTAACCGGGACGGTTGATGACTATTACTTCCGAGAGCAGAAATAACTTTCCTGGGTCTTTCCATTTATGCAGATTGATAAGCTGGTCCATTCCTATTATCAAATAGAACTTCACCTCATCTTTAGGGTATACTTCGCGCAGCTTAAGCAGGGTCTTTACAGTGTAATTCGGTTCTGTTCCCGGCATGTTAAGTTCTACATCACTAAACCAAAACGCATCATTGCCTGCTAATGCAAGCTTCAGCATGTTTACCCTGTGAAAGGATTCAGATACATTGTCAACATCTTTCAGAGGGGGAATTCGTGAAGGAATGAATAATACTTCATCCAGGTGCATCTGGTCCTTAACATTTTCTGCCATTATCAAATGCCCGTTGTGTACCGGGTCAAATGTACCCCCAAATATGCCTAAGCGTTTCATGGTGAAAGTACCTCTTCGTAAACCTGCTCAATTTTCGGTACAGTTTCAGATACATCGTACTGGGTTGATTCGATCATAGCATTCTGTGCCAGCTCTTCACGAAGCTCTTTGCTTTGATACATCGCTGAAATCTTCCTGAAGAGGTCATCCATATCGCGCGGATTTATAGTAAAAGCCGAATAGTCACTCTTTACTACCTCAAGCAGGTTAGGAAGCCTGCTGCAGATTATAGGCAGCCTTGAAGCCATTGCTTCAAGCAGAACGTACGGCATACCTTCCCACAATGAAGGAAACACGAAAATATCAAAAATAGAATAGTAGTCAATAAGATTTTCCTGCTCACCTGCAAAAACAACATACTCTTCCAATTTGGAATCACGCGCAAGATCCCGCATTTGTTCAAGATGCTTCCCTGAACCTACAAATACAAATCTCATTTGCGGGTACTTCCTGATCAGAAAATATGCCGCTTGAAGTATCAGCTGCTGGTTTTTCTGTTCATCGAACCGTGAAATATTGCCTATGATAAAATTCTCTGCGTTCAAACCAAGTTTGCTGATGAGTGCAGTATTTTTCTTTAGATTTGCAAACTTTGAAACTTCTATTCCGTTGGGAATAATATCGGTTTTTGTTCTGTCTGCAATTTTATTTTTTACTGCTGTCAGAAAATCATTATGAGTTTCACAAATTGTCCTGTCCGTATACTGTACAAGGTATTGCTCTATTGTTTTTGATACGCTTTTCCTCAAAAGATTACCGCTGTTTATATAATGTATCCCGTGAATAGTATGAACACATTTTACCTCCGGGTGATGTTTCTTCAGTATCCTGCCGTAAAATCCCGCAACACCGCCATGAGTATGTATGAGATCAAATTTCTGCTCTTCAAAGAGCTTTTCGAGCTTCTTCAGGTATTTTGTTCTAAGCAGCTTTGGCAATTCGATTGGGTAAAAAGCAATATTATTTCTATGTACTTCATCCTCGAATTTTTCACCTCCTGCAGCAGCTACAGATATATCAAATTTCGATTTATCTGCATTTTTGGCAATGGATAGCACATTCGTCTGCCCGCCGCCTAAAAAACCGCCATCAATTAGCTGTAATATCTTAAATTTATCCAAAAATGAATTGTTTGATTACAAAAATAAGCATTAAAATTGATTGTAGTAAGTGATTAGAGCAGTATAAATGAAATTTTATAAAGGAAGTTTATTTTTAAGGTAATATTCAACAGGCTTGATGCCCGTAAGGCGTGAGTACAAATATGAAAGAGGGTTAAGTATTAACGCTAAAGGTGAGTCATCATTTACTATTTTACATGAAATGTACTTAATGATCTCTTTTTCGTTAACCTGCTTAACAGGTTCAAGTTCCTTTCTTTTTCTTAGTATAGTTGGGATATTAAAGTAGAACCAAAAATATGCTTTTAACAGACCGGTTGTTGAATGCCTCCGCGAAAACAGGGAAAGCACAGTCTTAAAAGTATGGTTAAATGTTATATATGGCAGCATTCTGACTATAAAGCTCAAACTGAAAAAAAGGTATAGGTTCAGAAACCTGTTGCGTTCCTGGCAGAAAGTGCGGAAGCTGTTTGATGTTACTGAGCCTGAGCCTTTGTGGTGAACTACTGAACTTTTTACAAACTTTATTTTTATACCTTTGAATCTTGCTTTGAGTCCAAGATAAACATCTTCACTATAGAAAAAGTAATCACTATCGAAAGGCAAACCAATCTCGCTTTTCCTGAAGATAAGCGAACACCCGTTGGGATAAAATTCGTCTTCAATATGCGGAAATACATTCATTATATTATACATCAGGTAAGATACTGAGCCGTTTGTTTCGTAATACTTTTCCGGGATGCCTTCAGTGATGACAAAAGAAGATGCAACGGTACTGCCATCTTTAACTGCTGCGGCAAGATTTTCAAGCCAGTCAGGTTCAACAATTGTATCATTATTAAGCAGCACAATGATATCGTTTGCACAATGCTTTAAAGCTTCATTGTTCCCGCCCGCAAATCCCAGGTTTTTTTCTGAACTTATCACTTTTAACCTGCTGTCAGCGAAATTATTCTTAACAAAACTGATACTATCATCTGTAGAATTATTATCAAACAGGATCAGTTCAAAATTACTGTAAGACTGTTTCAATACCGAATTCAAGCAATCATGCAGGTATTGCCTGCCGTTGTAATTCAGTATTATTATAGAAACTGCCTCGTTCATTTTACGAATAATCCTTTTATGTAATTTGCAGTTACTTTACGGTTTTTCTGTATCTTAAATCTAGCAGGCAGTTTTGTAATGAGCAAAAAAGATCCGCGTATATATCCTTTTACTGCCCTTGCGAAAATTGTAAATGAATGAAACCTTATGAAAGAATAATACCGTTTCAATCTTGCAATGAAAAAAAGCGGCTGGTAGAGAAAGTAAATTGAAAGGGGATAGTTCTTAATCCTCATAAGTACAAGATTGCGTTCGCACATTTCAGTCTGAAAGCCGTGAGTTGCAACTGAACTTGTACCACCGCGTTTGTGGTAACAAACTGCCTTTGGCTCATACAGGCATTTATAACCCGCCATCTGCGCGCGAAAGCTGAGATCAATATCTTCATAGTATGCGAAGAATGTTTCATCAAACAATCCTATTTCTTCAAATACTTCCTTTTTATAGAACGCCGCTCCGGCGCATGCGCCGAAAATATATTCCTGCTTATCATACTGACCCGTATCCTTCTCATTATTTCCGCGTGCAAGCGGAGAACCGCCGTTTGCTTTGATGAAATCACCGCAATCATCTATTATATCACGATTGAAATAATTCAGCATTTTTACTGCCAGAATAGAAGTATTTGGGTCGGAATTTAACGATTTTATAGCAGTTTCAAGGAAAGTATCTTCAAGCTCAATATCGTTATTCAGAAGAAAGATCACATTGCTGTTAAAATTCTTTAGTGAATATTTAACACCCTCATTAACCGCTTTGGCGAAGCCTGAATTATATCCTATTTCAATTGTAACTGCGCCGGGGAATTGCTCTTTAGTATATTTTACCGAATCGTCTTTGGAACCGTTATCAGAAAGTATAACAATAAAATCCTGCATAGTTTGCCTTTTTAAAGATGCATAACATGTCTTTAAGTGCTCAATTCCGTTATAATTCGGGATAACTATGCTTATCAATTTTCTTCCTTTAATAGCTGAATCAGGTGTTTATGCTTTTTGTACCTGTACTCATCTTTTTTGCCGAAAATATTTTTTACGCCTTCAATAAACAATATTGTATATGAATTCATGATGATCAATACTTTTAACAAGGCAGTCCGGGCAGGGGAGTAGTGCTTCCTGAAAAAGTTGATCATACTCATTATGTACCTGCCATGCAGCCACCAGTTATTATCAGTCTTAAAACTTGAACCGCCAAGATGAGTAACCTTTATATCCGTATCAACTGCAAGTTTTTTGCTTTTTGCCATTTTGTAACTCAGGTCAACATCTTCAAAGAACAGTTTGTAAGACTCATCCATTAATCCAAGCCTGGTAATTGCTGCTTTCTCTGTCAGAAAAAACGCGCAGGGAATCTGTTCAGTGAAATACATTTTGCCTGTTGATATATCTATATCCTGGTTCTCAAGATACCTGTTCATTCTCCTTGCGGAGCGGTTAAAGAATTTAGCAATTATTGAGTGATAATAAATAAACTGTTTTATTGTTGGATATCGCTGAAAATAATTTCTCTGAAAATTGCCATCTGTTCCAATTAAAGCGGGAGTAATTGCTCCAATAGACTCATTGTTTTTTAGATCAGCAATTAGTTTTACCAGTACAGGTTCTGTGAAAATTATATCGGGATTCATTATAAGAATGTACTCACCGGTTGCCTTTTTAATTCCAATATTATTTGCAGCTGAAAAACTTATCAGCGAATTGGTAAATTCATATTTAACATTATTGTATTCAATTGATAAATCTGCAATAATTTTCTTCGAATTATCATTTGAAAAATTGTCAATAATAACAATTTCAATATCACTGGTTTTTTCAAATGTAAATACCGAGCTGACGCATTCATGCAGTATATTTCCTGTATTATGATTAACTATTATTATTGAGATCAGCAATCTACCGGCTTATAAATTTTTCAAAATGTACAATACTGTTATCCCAGTTCATAAATTCCCTGATATGTATATAAGCAGCTTCTGAAATTTCCTTTAATTTACCCGGATTATCAAGCAGAAATTTTGCTCCTTTATACAAACCGTCTTTATCATCAGGATCTGCGTGAATTGCAGTTTTCATATGTTCTGAGTATTCCGGAATTGCTGCTACCTTATTTGCAACTATTGCGCATTTGCATGCCATCGCTTCCGATGGCGGTGAACCAAACCCCTCATACCTGCTCGAAAACAAAAATATATCTGAAGTTGAATAAATGTTCGTTAATTCTTCATCACTTGGATTTTCTGTAAATTCAATATAATCAGGCAAATTATGGTACTTTTTAACCCCAAAGGCCCTGAATTTGACCGAAGGATATTCATTCTTCAGTTTTTCGCATGTATATATTGCTCCTTCCACATTTTTGTTTGCAAGTGAGTGGTCCTGGAATGTTATTACCGGCGGATCGTTATATATTTTATTATTATTATAGAACCTGTTTCTATCCAAACCGATGTATATAAGCTCTGAATCTGACCCGAATTTTTCACAGAGTAATTTCTGCATATGTCCTGAGCAAACGATTCTTTTCAGCGGAAGTGTATATGATTTATCAACTAATTTAACATTTGAATTCCAAATTTCATAATCCTGAATAAGGTAGAATTTCCTGCCTTTGGACCTATTGAAATTATACACAGGGTAAGATGTTGGCCACGATGTTGCAATAGAAACATCAGCATTTCTGACGAACATGTTCAGCATTATCGGCACAAAATTTATTTTAAATTTGTATGGATACATATTTTTAGGAATAATTCCTCTTCCGTGCCTAAGCCATTTCAAAAGAGATTTAACCTGATATTTGAAATAATACCACCTGATGCCGTTTTTATGTAAATTAAAGGGTATTATGGGTGAATATAGTTCTACATCATGCCCGCGCTCAAGCAGTCTGTTGGCATACTGAAAAATAATATTCATTCCGCCGGTTCTGGAAATTTCCGGGACTATGAAATTAATTTTCATTATACAGCTTTCTTCTTGAGAGGGTTAACTAATTTTATCAGCTTATTCATGTTATCCTTATCACGTTCATTCAGGTAACCTGATTTCCACAATGTAAATATATAAGAAGTGAAAAATAATCCTGATGTAAAAAGAATAAGAATAATTCCCGATAACCTGCCTGAAGGCAAAGAAACTATCGGTAAAGCAAAATAGTAAGCTGTGTATACTGCAATGCACAGTATTAATGCAATCACCATAGGCTTGAAATAGCTCTTGAAGAAAAATATAAAAGGGTTTTCCCTGAAATAAACGGCTGATTTAATATAAATATATGCAGAAGCAATAAGCGTTGCCGCTGTTGTGCCAATTGCTGCTCCAACAATTCCATAATATTTTATTAATATGAAGCTCAGCACCAAATTCACAGCAAGGCTGATAATTCCTTCGAACATCAGGTATTTTGGTACCCCTAAATTCGGGATTATCGAATTCCCCGGTGCCGATATCAGCAGGTTTACCAACTGGCCAATTGCCAGTATCCTCAACAGGTATATTGTCATTTCATACCCCTGACCCAGCCATGTATTGATCAATAGCTCTGCGAAAATGAAGATGAATATAAATATCGGCGCAGAAAAAACCGTCATATATTTAGTTGCTTCAAAGAAGAGCTCGTTAAGCCTGTGCTCATCTTTATTCGCATTCAGCTCTGCAGCTACCGGCGCTACCTGCTGAAACAGCTGCAGGGGGAAGAATTTTCCAAGACGGGTAACACGGTTTGCGAGATTGAAAAAGGTTACATTCCCAAGGCTAGAAAAATAACCCAAAAGGAATTCATCATACTTTTCTGAAAGAAAAGAAGAGAATCGTGATACCTGCATCTGCAAACCGAATGAACCCATTGACCGGAAAGTTGCTTTACTCAGAAATGAAAACCTGATCCTTATCTCCGGAACTTCCCTTAGTGCAAGATAAATATTAAAAAATACACTTATTATAACAGCTCCAAGCTGGGCATATAAAATCCCTTTCAGCCCGAATCCGGATACGAGCAAAATATAAGTAACTGCAAAATTGAATATATTAATAATTAATCCTATAAGGCTGTTCAGGTACATTTTCTGTACACTTATAAGAACTGAAACAAAAATTGTACTTGAAGTTGCAATGAAAAATATTATGAGGCTGATATATAACGAAAATTCGGCAAGGCCAAAAAGTTCAGGCGGGATATTTATCAGGCCAAGTACCTGCCTCGCGAAAATTACAACAACTATACATATTGCAGCAGTGAAAAAAATATAGAAGAATAAACCTGTATTTATAGTTCTGTTAAGTTCATCATATTGTTTCCGGTTATAATGCTCTGAAATGAATTTGATGAATGACGCTGAAAAGCTGAAATCAAGTAAACCGAAAGTACCAATAAATCCCAGTACAATTGCGTAAATACCGAATTCAGTTTGTCCGATGTGTGAGATTATCAGCGGGGTTAAAATGAAAGGGGATAAGAAGCCGAATGCCTGCGCTATAAAGTGGTAAAAAGTATTTTTAATTACTTTATCTCTTAATGACATTCTGAAGTATTAATTGGCTCCTTAGGCTTTAATAGTAGATACTACAATTAGTCTGAACGCTAAAATAGGGTATAAAAACTTAGCCTTAAAGCCAAAATGTTTTGAATAATACCTGTAAATATCGCTGTACATTATTTTTCTCAAAGCAAAATCAGCGTTTTTTGTTGAGTGGCTGCCGTAATGTATTATTGAAACTGAATGCAGAAAATAGATCTTATAGCCTGCCTCCCATATCCTGCTGCATAGATCTACATCATTGTATAATATCCTGTATGATTCATCAAAATAGGATATTTTTTCCAGCAGGTCCCTTCTTATCATGAGAAAAGTCGCGGCAGCCTGCTGGGCTTCACATGTTGAGTTATAATCAAAATCAGACATGTCATAATCACGGTTCAGCTTATCAAATGAGAGGTAAGTATAAAATGCATTTTTAAGCTTTGGGAATTTTTTCAGGCTGTTCTGTACGCTGCCATCGGGATTGAGCAGCCTGCATGATACTGCACCTGCATCCGGTGTAGTATCAAGGAATTCCGCGCATGTTTTGAGCGTTCCTTCTTTCATGAGCGTATCGCTGCCCAGCAAGAGTATATATTTCCCTTTGGAAATTTTCATTCCCTGGTTGCAGGCTCTTGCATAACCAACATTGATATCATTTTCAATCAGAGTAATTTTATCTTTTATTGTCCGGAGATATTCCCTGCTGCCATCTGTTGAAGCATTATCAATTATTATCAGTTCATAATTCACTTCACTAAACCGGGTTGTACTGAATATTGAGTTAATGCAGTCTTCTATCAGGCTTTTCGTGTTCCAGTTGGCTATTACTATTGAAATGGTCATTCTGTGAAATTAAAAAGCCAATCCGTTATTACAGGACTGGCTTTGAAAATTTAATGTACTTATTAAAATTATTGCGGTTTTTGCTGGTTGTAAAATAATATTGTGTAGATCTTCGTTCTGAGTGTCTCAACTTCTTTAACATAAACATTATTACCTGTTGATTTAATATTCTTTATCTGGTTTTTTCTGATAGCAAGTTTAATGGCCGTCTTAACATATTCTTTCTGGTTTATACCTGCTGTTAGCCATCCTTTTTTATATCTTTTTGAAGTAAATGGCAAGTGAAGCAGGTGTTCTTTCGGAATATACCCTGTAGTATTTGCTTCGTCAGTCAGCTCTCTGTGGATTATTTTACCTTCATGATGCACGGCGAACTGGAAAACTGTGAAAATTATTATGACCGACATTATCATGAAAGCAAATCCAATAAGCGCGGTGGAATTAAAGCTTACTGTCAGGTTCCACATAAAGTGCATGAATATAGCAATTCCTAAACCAAGCGGAATGATAGTTAGTTTTGCAAACAACCCTTTGAACTTTGCAAAACCTATAGCTGCGCCAAACACTGCCTGTGTGCAGCAATGCAGAACCGCAGAGAATAATGTCCTGATTATTATGAGTGCAAACAATCCAACATAATCCTGGGGGAAGCTCATGAAATAAAGGAAATTCTCCGTCATACCGAAACCCAGACCCACTGCACCGCCGTAAACAGCGCCATCTACGGGTCCATCAAAATGGCGGCTGAATGCCATCATCAGCAGGAAAATTCCTTTTGTGGATTCTTCAACAATGGGTGCTACTATAACTGCTCCTGCAAGATTGTTAAGTGTTCCTGCATCAGAATCATTTGCAAACTGGTAAATAAACTCTGTTACTCCAAGACCCATTATCATACTTCCGATAATACCGAAGATTATTGCTCCAGTTGCACCCCAGAAGAAATTCATGCTTACAAGCCAGAAAGGCTCCCGTTCATATCTATCCATCCACCAGATAATTACCAGATACATTATCATCGGGACTACTGAAAAGAAACCTGCCAGGAATAAATGAATTAATGGATTCATGTTATAATATTAGTTTAATACCGGGTCAAATATAATTAAACAATTGTGAATTAACAATTAAAGTAAATATTCCTATAATTGTGAAGATTTTCGCACGGATGTACAGGTGAAAAGAAACAGCCTATTTTATAAGTACCATTTTCCTGGATATGGTAATTTCTGCTGCCGATATCTCATATATATATGCCCCGGATGAAAAGTCGCTCAGGTTAACTCTTTCTGTATAATTACCAATTGTATGATATCCTTCTGTAACCAGCTTGATCATTTTTCCGTTCAGGTCATATACAGATAGCTTGACAAAACCGGCTTTGGGTACCGAGTATTTTATTATAGTTTCAGGGTTAAATGGATTTGGATAATTTTGTTCAAGTTTAAATTCAACGGGAATAGTTGTATTTTCCGGGTCAATTCCGAAAGGTTCACCTTCAAATTTAAGTACCTTACCGTTTGATGCAAGCGCATAAGCGCAGATTGAGTTTACTCCTGTGGGATGTACGTCCATATGCGCAAAATTAGTAACACCGGATGTATTCATATCATGCCATGTTAACCCGTTATCAGATGAACGTTTGATATTGCTTGCCGCAATAAAAAAGATATTTGTTCCGGGTATCCATTTAACAGTTGCTACTCCGGTTGTACCCGGACCAATACTGACTGTTTGCCAGTTTACCCCGGAATTGGTTGTTCTTGCAATATTTGGCATAGCAATATCACTGATCGCAAGACATGTTAATTTATCTGTTTTAAAAGCGATTGAAGGTACTGATGTACCATTTAGCCCGATAGTCCGTACTAACCAGTTCAACCCTCCGTTTGTAGTCATATAGAATTTTGCAGGTATTGTGTTAAGTCCGAAACCGTAAAACAAACTGTCAATTGCAAAGTCAGAATTCTGTGTAGTATACTGCGCTGTATTTGGTGCTTTTGTTACTTCCCAGGTTTTACCTCTGTCATGAGTTTTTGCGATCCAAAATGAGTCGTTATTCTCTGCCGGATCGCTAACAATTATGCCGAAATCCGGATTTAACTGACTGAACGTAATTCCGCTGATAAATCCGCTGTTACCGCCTGTTGTAAGGGCAACTGTCCAGTTCAGCCCCCCATTAACAGTTTTATAAACTTTGGCATTACCCCCAACTCCGCCTGTACCGCCGCCATCGCCGGTAAAAATAGTATCTTTATTAAGAGCATATATTGCATAAAGTTCGTTTGAAGTAATATTGCCTGTTATATTTACAAAATTCAGACCACTATTAGTTGAAAGGAATATTCTTGGGTTGTTTGCCTCTCCGCCGCATACAGCAATTGTACTGCAATTTGGCACTGATATAGAAGGGTAGCTGCCAAGTTCATTTGCTGAAAGCTGTGATACAACGGACCACTGCGAAAATACACTTATTACGGTTAAATTAAATATTATTATCAGCCGAAGGGCAGGTTTTACCATATTATTTATTATCAGAGGAAATTTAATTATACTAATCTAATGATTTATGAAAAAAATCTCAAACCAAAATAAAAACCCCGCTTATTCAGCGGGGTTTTGGTAAAAATTTAATGATTATTCAGATTCTAACCCTGAAAGCAGGTCAGCAAAATAACTGAATTATTTTACTAACATCATTTTCTTTGTATCTTTGAAGTCGCCTGATGTTAATGTATAGAAGTAGATACCTGATGAAAGACCGCTGAGATCAACGTTTTCAACATAGTTACCTGCAACATGGTTACCGTTAACAACTGTCATAACTTCAACACCGATGCTGTTATATACCTTTATTGATACATTTCCGCTAACCGGTACTGAATATTTGATTGTTGTTGTTGGATTGAACGGATTTGGATAGTTCTGCTCAAGAGCGAATGTTGATGGTGTTGTTGTATTTGCAGGATCAATTGCAACCGGTGAAGAAAGTTTTACTACACTTCCATCGCCTGCAACTGCAAATCCATTTATTGTTCCGCTGTTGTTCTGAACTGAAATATCAAAGAACCCTGTGATTGAATTGGTAGTCTGTGTAACAAATGATGTTCCGTTATTTGTTGTCATCATGATACCAAGTGATGTAGCAAGGAAACAGATGTCTGTTCCCGGAACCCATCTTAAAACGTTTAGTGTGCTTGTGCCTGAACCGCCTGTTGATAAAGTAGTCCAGTTTACGCCGCCGTTTGTTGTTCTTGAAATATTAGGATATGAAGCGCTTGATATTCCAAGACCGTTGGTTTTATTGTTGTTAAAAGCCACACCTGATGTAAATGTTCCGGTAACACTGATAGCGTAACCTGTCCATGATGTTCCGCCGTTTGTTGTAAGACCGATCCTTGGGGTTGTGCTTGCGCCGCTGCCGTAGAACTGGTTATCTATGCAGAAAACTGCCGGTAATGAACCGATAGTGAAACCAACACCGGTCATGTTCTGTAATGTCCAGTTAAGACCGCCGTTTGTTGTAACAAACATAGCTGCTGTTCCTGCGAAAGCATCGCTCTGTGCAACTATGAAATTAGGATTGGTAGCAGCTTTAACTATACCGTTAAAGAATCCGCCTGCACCGCCTGTTGTTAAAACTGTTGTCCAGGTAGTTCCGCCATCTGATGTTCTTTTTATGTTAGCTGAGCCTGATGCAGGACCATCACCAACTAAAAAAGTGTTAGCGTCAATAATGCAGCCTGCATAAATTTCGCCGCCGGATAAGTTACCGGTTGCGTTAACGAAGTTAACACCGCCGTTTGTGGTCTTGTAAACTCTTGGTGCACCTGTTACACCGCCAACAACTATTGCAGTGTTTCCGTCAAGACAGTAAATTCCGGGGTTTGTTCCGAGTCCTGTCATATTTGCAGAACCATTGCAATATGTCCATTGTGAATAAGTATTAGCAGCGAATAAAAAAGCTACTGCCAATACAAAAAGTTTAAGATATTTCATGTAGTTATTACCTCCAATAATTCTCCTTATTTAGGGAGAGGTTTTGTTAATTAAATGTTAACGCTTTGATTGAAGCAAATGTAACTATACAATTGCAAAAAAACAATATAATTTTTTCAATTTTTTTGCAAAAAATTGTAAATTCTTCTGTTAGTTGAATCTTTACCCATTATTTCGATCACTTCAAAAATTCCCGGGCTGACTGTTTTGCCCGTAACGGAGAGTCTCAATAAATGTATCAGTTGGGCTGCCTTAATTTGCCTGTTTTCTGCAAAAATCCTTAGTTTCTCTTCCAGTTCCAGTAAGCTCCAGTGTTTAAAATTCTCAAGTTCTTTTGAAAATTCCCTGAAAAGAGGTTTTATTTCAGCTACCCAATACTTAACAATTCCTTTTTCATCATAGTTTTCAGGATCTTTAAAAAAATATTCCCCAAAATCATAAAGGTCATTCAGTGTATTCAGTCGTTCTTTCATAAGCATGATAACCGAAGAAATGTATACATCGGTAAATTTCGAGAGATCTATCCCGTTCTCAGCAAGATATTTTGAACCTTTGGCAATTACTATCAGCTCGTTAGTATCGGTATTTCTTATGTATTCTGAATTAATCCAGTTCAGCTTCTTCATATCAAACACAGCGGATTTTTTATTGACTCTTTCAAAAGTAAACAACTTTATCAATTCTTCTTTAGAAACTACTTCAGCATTGTTTTCAGGCGCAAAGCCAAGCAGGGTAAGAAAGTTAAAGAGTGCTTCGGGCAAATACCCTTTATCTTTATATTCTTCCGTGCTTACAGGGTTACGCCGTTTGGAGAGTTTTTTCTTTTCTTCATCAAGTATCATTGGCAGGTGTGCGAACTCCGGTACATTCCAACCCAAAGCCCTGTACATCAATATCTGTTTCGGAGTGTTTGATAAATGATCATCACCGCGGATGATATGAGATATCTTCATATCGTAGTCATCAACTACAACCGCTATCATATATACAGGTGAGCCGTCTGAACGCATGATGACGAAATCATCAATATCAGAATTTTTGAAAGAAGTTTTGCCGTGAACAATATCATCAAACTCAGTAATGCCTTCAGGTACCCTGAATCTAACCGCATATGGCCTGCCTTCTGCAAGATATTTTTTTATTGTTACTTCAGGCAAATTTAAAGATGCCCGGTTATATTTAAACGGTACCTTATTTCTTTGAGCAATTTTTCTCTGTTCTTCAAGCTCCTCGGCGGTTTCAAACGCACGATATGCATTTCCGCTTTCAAGCAGCATAAGAGCTACTTGTTTGTGACGCTCGATATTCAGCGCCTGGTAAACAATCGGCTCATCAGCAATCATTCCAAGCCAGTTCATGCTTCTTATTATCTGTTCGGAGAGCTCACTTTTGCTTCTTTCCGGATCGGTATCTTCAATTCTGAGCAAAAATTTGCCATTTTTGTTTCTGGCATACAGCCAGTTAAAAATAGCTGTTCTTGCTCCCCCGACGTGTAAAAATCCGGTAGGAGAAGGTGCAAATCTAACCCTTATTTCGTTCATTTTTTCCTTTATGCAGTTAATTTAAGCATAACTGCCAGCATTTGCTATTGACTAATCTGTTTAAATGAAGTATTTTAATAGTTGCCTGTTGAAAAGTATCACAAAAATAAGTATTTTTGAATTAAATCATAAGAATTAAATTTATGGCTATGAAAAATTTCTCTATGAAAAAGCTGTATTATTCCATAAGCGAGGTGAGCAGAATATGTGACCTGGAGCAGTATGTATTGAGGTATTGGGAAACTGAGTTTGAACAGCTGAACCCTGCAAAGAATTCATCAGGTAACAGGATATATACGAACAAAGATATAAAAATGATCCTGTTAATAAAGAAGTTACTGAAAGAGGAAAAATATACCATCGAAGGCGCTAAGAAAATTATTAAGAATTACAATGTTGGTGATGACGGCGCTGAAAAATCTGATATGAATGTTGTTGAAGTGCAGAAACAAAAAGCCGGTGAATTGAGTTTGTTTGATAGTCACCAGGGACAGCCTGGATCATCAGAAACTGCTGTTCTGGAGGATGGTGAAAAAGAAGGTGATAAAATGGTTGAAGATCTAAAAGAACTGAGAAAATTCCTCGAAGAACTATATAACCAGTTAGACGATTAGTTTTTTGACAAGATATAAATAGTTTTAGAGTCCGGTTTAGTGACCGGACTTTTTTATTTCGATTTATACATATTGATATCATTACAAAAAACTTCATTATCATGCTGTTGCACTATTAGGTACTTGGTTTGAGCATCTTCATAAGTAATCTGCAGATTATTCAGGCTCATATGAAATACATAATACTCATAAGCCAGATGCAAAGAAGATTTTTTAGTAAATAAGAAGACTTTGGTTCATTGAGAATTTTGTTTTGTGTATTCAATGTACGAGCCTGAGATTGTTAAGTTTAGATAGCGGTTTAAATTAAGCAAAGTTCGTGGCTTTTTTTGTTACTTTTAAATAATTAAATTTGTACTGATTTATTCGGCGCGTAGCGCAGCCCGGTAGCGCACCACTTTGGGGTAGTGGGGGTCGCTGGTTCAAGTCCAGTCGCGCCGACTTGAAATTTTAACGTAAAGTTATGTTATAACAGTGAAGCACTGCATGCAACCTTTATTTAATTTATTGCATTAAATAATCAGGAATACTGCAAGAAAGTCAATATTTAAACTTATTCTTTAGCTATATACCGTAACTGCATTATTTTTATAGGGTTCTTGATTTTTAATTCTTTATTGTTTAAGTTTGGTAAGTTCTTTTAAATATTAAGCTGGAGTGGCGGAATTGGTATACGCATCCCGCCAGGGCGGGACACCGTAAGGCTTGAAAGATTTTAAACAATTCTAATTTTTTGCTGGAGTGGCGGAATTGGTATACGCACATGCCTTAGGAGCATGCGCCGTAAGGCTTAGGAGTTCGAGTCTCCTCTCCAGTACCAGTTTTATCAGATTTTCGTAAATCAAACATCAACATACAGGACTTAAATTATACATATCTAAAACATGTCCAATAAAACAAACATCAAAAACATTAATTCACCGGTTTGCTCATTTTGCGGCAGAAGCGCTAATAAGGTAACAAGCATGATTGCCGGACCTTCAAACTATGTTGGTAAAAAGGTTTATATCTGCGATATGTGTATTACCAATGCTATGACTATTATAAAGCAGAGCACGGCAGCAAGCCTGAATAAAAACCTGCCCCAAAGGCATGAGCTTACTCCCGAGGGAATTAAAAAGTTTTTGGATCAGTATGTTGTTGGCCAGGATGCGGCTAAAAAAGTGTTATCAGTTGCTGTTTATAATCATTATAAAAGAATTGACTCAAACGAATTCAGCTATGTTGATGACGTTGAGATCGAAAAAAGCAATATAATGCTTATCGGCCCTACCGGCAGCGGTAAAACTTTCCTTGCGCAGACACTTGCAAAATTACTTGATGTGCCTTTTGCAATTGCTGACGCTACCACACTTACCGAAGCAGGTTATGTTGGTGATGATGTTGAAACAATTCTTGTGCACCTGCTGCAATCGGCAAACTATGATGTAAAGAAAGCTGAGCGCGGTATAGTTTATGTTGATGAGATTGATAAAATATCCCGTAAGTCAGATAGCACATCGATCACCCGTGATGTATCAGGTGAAGGTGTACAGCAGGCATTGCTTAAGATAATTGAAGGCACAACTGCTAACGTTCCGCCAAAGGGCGGCAGGAAACATCCTGAGCAGCCTCTGATAAGCATAAATACGAAGAACATTCTCTTCGTATGCGGCGGCGCATTTGACGGACTTGAAAAGGTTATACAGCAGAGAGTTTCTCAAACATCTATCGGATTTGGTACAGATATTATAAGTAAAAAATCAAAACAATATGATGAACTTATGGGACAGGTTGAGCCTGATGACCTGATAAGGTTCGGTCTCATTCCGGAGTTCATTGGCAGATTGCCAATTACTGCTGTTCTGAATTCATTAAATGAAGAAGCGTTGCTTTCTATATTAACTGAACCAAAGAACGCAATTGTAAAACAATACAAAAAGCTTTTCAGAATGGAAGGCGTTGAGCTGGAATTTGAAGATGACGCATTGCAGGCAGTTACCAAAAAAGCTATCACAAAGGGTACAGGAGCAAGAGCACTGCGCTCAATACTCGAGGAAATTATGATAGATATTATGTACAAACTTCCTTCAAAAGAGAATGTTTCCAAGTGCGTAATAACCGAAAATGTAATCAATAAAAAAGATCAACCTGTGTATATACAGGAATCAAGCACAAAGTATGCCTAACTTTTTAATCCTGAGCGAACTGCCTTCAGGCAGTGAGTGAAGGATCTCATTCAATTAACAAATTTTCAAAGGAACGGTAATACCGTTCCTTTTTTGTTAATAGTATCTTATAACTTATATTTTTATCTTTGTGAATTCACGAAAATTACAGGAGATACACGTCATCAGTACAATAAAATCCAATATCACGCAGGATAACGCCTACCATGAGCGCGAAGATAATATGAAGAACCTGCTCAGGAAAATTAACGCCGAAGCGAAAGAAACAATGCTGGGCGGAGGTAATAAAGCAATAGATAAACTCCACGGGCAGAAAAAACTGCATTGCCGTGAGCGCGTTGAGCTGCTCATAGATAAAGGTTCGTATTTTATGGAAATTGGACTTTTTACTGCCTACGGCATGTATAAAGAGTACGGCGGTGCACCATCAAGCGGGACAATTTTCGGTATTGGCAAAATTCACGGGCGTGACTGCGTAATTGTTGCCAATGATGCCACTGTTAAAGCAGGCGCGTGGTTTCCTATAACATGCAAAAAAAATCTACGTGCGCAGGAAATTGCGATTGAAAACAGGCTTCCTATTATTTACCTTGTTGATTCAGCAGGGGTATTTTTACCACTTCAGGAAGATATATTCCCAGATAAAGAGCATTTTGGGCGTATATTCCGTAATAATGCTGTAATGAGCTCCAAAGGTATTCCCCAGATAGCCGCTATAATGGGTCCCTGTGTTGCAGGCGGTGCTTACCTGCCCATTATGAGCGATGAAGCGCTCATTGTTGAAGGAAACGGAAGTGTCTTTCTGGCGGGCTCGCATTTGGTTAAAGCCGCAATTGGTGAAAATATCGATAACGAGTCACTTGGCGGCGCAACTGTTCACACTGAAATTTCAGGCGTCACAGATTATAAAATGAAAAGCGATGAAGAGTGCCTTGAAACTATAAGGAACCTTGTCAGCAAGTTCGGTCATACTGAAAAAGCCGGATTTGACAGAATTGAATCAAAAGAACCTTTTTACCCTGAAAAAGAGATTTACGGCATAATGCCTCAGGATAGAGCAAAGCCATACGACATGTATGAGCTTATAGCAAGAATTACTGATGGCAGTGAAATTGATGAATACAAAGCCGGTTATGGAAAGAGTATTATTACTGCATATGCAAGGATTGACGGCTGGTCAGTTGGAATAGTTGCGAATCAGAGAACTATTTCAAAGACCGCAAAAGGTGAAATGCAGGTTGGGGGAGTGATATATTCCGATAGTGCTGATAAAGGC
>JAUQWQ010000029.1 GCA_030835085.1 Ignavibacteria bacterium | reverse complement strand
GATAAATACTATATAGATGACACCGGCAACATTGTTAATTTCGAAGAGTCAAAAGATGAGATAGATCCTGATGAACCGGTAGTAAATTCAGCAATGTATATCCCGATGAAGATAGGAAAAAATGTTATCGGGGTTATCTCTGTTTTCAGCTTTAAATCAAATGCTTATACAGAATACGACCTTAAGATCCTTGAATCTATCACGGTACATCTTACTGTTGCGGCGGCAAACGCTGAATTATACATAAGGGCCCAGAAGGAAATATCAGAGAGAATAAAAAAAGAAGAAGAGCTTAAACAGATCCGCGGAAATCTGGAAAACGCTCAAAGGATAGCGCATATTGGCAGCTGGCTTTATGACCTTGAGGGAAATAAGCTCTACAACTCCAGTGAGCTTTACAGAATACTTGGTCTGAAGGATGAACCTGAGTATTTTGATTTTGATGAAGGTATGAACCACATACATCCGGAGGACAGGGAAACAACAATAGCAAAAATTCTTCATGCAGTAGAAAATAAATCATCTTATGAAAATGAGGACAGGATTATCAGACCCAACGGAGAGATAAGGAATGTTAAGATAGTAGGTGAACCTGTTTATGATGAGAAAGGCAAACTGACCGGAATACAGGGCACCTTACAGGATATTACGGATATTAAACGTATAAATGATGAATTGCTGAAATCACTTAATGAAAAGGAACTTATCCTGAAAGAAATTCATCACCGGGTAAAGAATAACCTGCAGGTAGTATCAAGTCTGTTAAGACTGCAATCGGACAGCATTAAAGATGAAGCGGCTATCGGATATCTGAAGATGAGCGAACAACGGGTTAAATCGATGGCGCTTATTCACCAGCAGTTATACAGAACCAAGGACCTTTCCAGGATCGATTTCAGGGAATACTTAGAAGACCTGTGTAATTATCTTTTCTTTGCCTATGATATCAGCTTTTCAAGAATAGCGTTAAAAATTGATGTTGAAGATATATTTTTCGGGATTGACACGGCACTCCCGTGCGGCCTTATAGTAAACGAGCTTGTTACAAACTCAATTAAACATGCGTTTCCTGACTACAGTGTTGGTACATTACTGGTAAAACTGTCAAGAGAAGTCACCGGTAAATATAACCTCGTAATTCAGGATGACGGCAAAGGAACCGGCTCATTTGATTTTACCAATACTTCTACACTTGGTATGGAGCTTGTAAAAACACTGACCGAACAGCTTGAAGGGGAAATAAAAGTAGAAGATAATAACGGTACAAAAATTACAATTACATTCTTCGATCAGAATTCAGACAGAAAATAATTTAACAGTAAATATCATGAACTTAATATTCAGTAAAGCAAGGGTTTTAGTAGTTGAAGATGAAAAAATTATTGCTAAAGATATTGAATCTACTTTAAAGAGAATCGGGCATGAATCAGCAGGCAGCGTAGCGCGCGGAGAAGATGCTATAATTGCTGCTGAAAAAGAAAAACCAGATATGGTTTTAATGGATATTACCTTAAAAGGAGAAATGGACGGCATTGAGGCTGCTAAAATTATAAATGACCGTTTTAATATTCCTATAGTATATATAACAGCTCACCAGGATGAAGATACAATAGAAAAAACAAAAGGAACAAATCCTTACGGTTACATTACAAAACCTCTTGATGACAGGGACCTGAGCACGGCAATTAATTCCGCTATGTACAGAAGGGATGTTGAGCTGAAGCTTAAAGACGCTGAAGAAAAATATTTCCGCCTTTCCGAAAATGCTCCAGATATGATATTCAGCCAGGATTTGAATACAAGAGTATATAATTATGTAAATATTTCCGCATTAAAGCTGACAGGATATACGCCGAAAGATTTTTATGATAAACCCGGACTGCTTGAAGAAATTGTTGACCCTGAATGGAAAGAACAGTATCATTTTACACTGAAAATGATCCGTAATTCAAATACCACTATACCGTTTGAATATATGATAATTAATAAAAACGGAAGCAAAATTTGGATAAACCAGCGAAGTGTTGTATTGCGGAATGATAAAGACCAGCCTGTATCTATTGAAGCTATACTAACTGATGTTACTGAACGAAAGAATTATGAACAAAAACTTGAAGAAACAACCTTAAAACTCCGTGCACTATCCAACTACCAGCAGAAGATCAGGGAAGAAGAGCGGCTTTATATTTCAAGGGAAATTCATGACCAGCTTGGACAGGATCTGACTGTACTTAAAATGGATCTTGCGATGCTGGGCAAAAATGCCGCAAAGAAAACTGCTTCAGAGCCGAATGACAGGTTGAAGATCTTTGTTGATGAGCTGAAAAAAATTACAGCTTACATAGATGATATAATAAATAAGGTAAGAAAAATTGCAACCGAACTGAGACCCGACATTCTGGATAAATTAGGACTCAGGGAAGCGATCGAGTGGCATGCAGGAGAATTTGAAAAAAGAAGCAGCATAAAATGCATTACCCGCCTTAGCGAAGAAGAATTTATTCTTAACCCTGAAAAATCAATATCAGTATTCAGGATATTTCAGGAAACATTAACAAATACTGCAAGACACTCCGGGGCTGATGAAGTAATAATTGAACTAAGTATTATTCATGGCTGGATGATATTGAGCATTCATGATAACGGAAAGGGTATTACCCCTGCTGAAATTGAAAAAGGTACCTCACTCGGTATCCTTGGAATGAAAGAACGGGTTTTGATATTAGGAGGTATATGGAGTATTAGCGGCGAAAAAAATAAAGGTACAACTGTCCAAATAAAGGTACCCTTAAGTTAAAATTTACCCTGATACAGGCTACATTCTGTTGCAATTAATTTTAAATTAATTACTATACTTCAAAAGTAATTTTTCCGGTAATTTTCCGGTTAAAAATTATGAAGTGAACTTGGTTTTAATTTTAATTAAATTTGCAGTTATTATAAATAAAATAAGATGAAATTAGAAGATTTATCACAAGAGCAGCGTGAAAAACTGGCTGAGTTTGGCGTAAACACATGGTTTGTTATGGAGTTACTTGAAAATTTCATAAATAATCCTAATTCAGTTGGCAAAGACTGGCAGGACCTTTTTACAGGTTTAAATATAGCTTCAAACGGCAGAATATCAGTTCAACCTGAAAAAACCAACGGATCAGCCAAAATTGATACCGGAAGTTATACTAACTATAATACACAAAGCAGTAATGCTCCGTTATCCCTTAATTTGCCTCAGCCGCAACAGGGAGAGGAAGCAATCCAGATAAAAGGTGTTGGTGAGCGTATCATAGAGAATATGACATCAAGCCTTACTATACCTATTGCCACATCATTCAGGGCAATTCCCGTTAAAGTGCTTGAAGAAAACAGGCTGATAATAAATAATTATCTCAAAAAGACAAATAGCGGTAAAATTTCATTTACACATATAATCGGGTGGGCAATAGTACAGGCAATTTCATCTATTCCCGCAATGAATAATGCATATACGGTTATCAACGGCAGCCCGCACATTATAAAGAAAAACAATATTAATTTAGGGCTAGCAGTAGACCTTGAAAAAAAAGACGGTTCACGTTCTTTGATAGTTCCCAATATCAAAGGAGCTGATAGTATGAATTTCCGTCAGTTCTTTGATTCATACAATGATATTATCAACCGCTCTAGGAGCGGCAAGATAGAGATCCCCGATTTCCAGGGAACAACTATAACACTTACAAATCCCGGTACAATAGGTACGGTTGCCTCTCAGCCCAGGCTTATGGTGGGCCAGGGAGCAATCATTGCAACTGGCGCACTTGACTACCCGGCAGAATACCAGGCGGTTACAAAAGATATCATTACAATGCTTGGTATAAGCAAAGTGATGAACATTACAAGTACATATGACCACAGGATAATTCAGGGAGCAGAATCAGGTATGTTCCTGCAAAAGATGCATAAGCTTTTAATTGGTGAAGATTCATTCTACGAAAATATTTTCAGCGATCTTGGAATGCCTGTAAAACCGGTCATGTGGAAACTTGATAACAACCCCGAAAATTTTGACGGCATTGATAATCTTGAAGAAATAGAAAAACAGGCAAAAGCCATCCAGCTGATAAATATGTACAGGGTTAGAGGCCATCTGCTTGCAAACCTTGACCCGCTGAAACCGATCGCAAAATATCACCCGGAGCTTGACCCTAATACTTACGGTTTTACTGTATGGGATTATGACAGGCAATTCATAACGCCAAGGCTTGCGGGTTTAAGAACTGCTTCACTGCGTGATATACTTGATATAGTACAAAAAACCTACTGTGAAAATATTGGTGTTGAATATATGCATATCCAGGACCCGCAGGAAAGGATATGGCTGCAGGACAGGATGGAGCCTATTAAGAACCAGCCTTCATTTACAGATGATGAAAAGAAGCATATATTATACAAGCTTATCCAGGCTGAAAATTTTGAAAAGTTTGTAGATAAAAAATATATTGGCCATAAACGTTTTTCACTTGAAGGCTCAGAAACGATAATTCCTGTACTAGACTACCTGCTGGGACTTGCTGCTGCTGATAAAGTAGATGAATTGGTGCTGGGTATGGCACATCGCGGCAGACTAAATGTGCTTGCGAATATAATCGGCAAAAACCTTCAGGAAATATTTTCTGAATTTGAGGATATTACTGATGTTGATTCCGTTGAGGGTTCGGGTGACGTAAAATATCATTTAGGCGCTTCCGGGGTTTATGAGACCAATTATGGTGAAGACATAAATGTTTCGGTGGCATCAAACCCAAGCCACCTGGAGTTTGTTAACCCCGTTGTTGAAGGTATAGTGCGCGCAAAGCAAACCATGATGAATGATACCGAAAGGAATAAATACATTCCTGTGGTTATACATGGTGATGCCGCGATTGCAGGGGAAGGCATTGTTGCTGAAACTCTGAATTTATCACAGTTAAGAGGGTACAGTACCGGCGGTACAATTCATGTTATAATCAATAACCAGATAGGTTTTACAACAGCTCCTGTTGATGCACGGTCAACTGTTTATGCCTCTGATGTTGCAAAAATGGTACAGGCACCAATATTCCATGTGAATGGTGACGACCCGGAAGCTACGATGCTTGTAACGAAGCTTGCATATGATTACAGGATGATGTTCCATAAAGATGTGGTGATAGATGTATACAGTTTCAGGCGATTGGGACATAACGAGTCTGATGAACCGGCTTTTACTCAGCCCGTATTGTATAAAGCGATCAGGAATCATCCAACAGTAAAGAATATCTACCAGGATAAGCTTCTCACGGAAAAAGTTATTACCGCAGATGAAGTAAAGAGCATGGAAGAAAAGATTTACGGAATCATGGACAAAGGTTATACCAGTGCCCACGAGCGTGCAATGCACTTCAAAGCTGATACCCCAATAAGACTTACAGATGAACAGGTAAAAGTATTAAGGTCACACCAGCTTCCCAAAATAACAATGGAAGACCTGAATAAGGTTGTTGATGTTATAACGACCCTGCCTCCGGATTTCAGGCTGCATCCGAAGTTAAAAAAATTCATAGAAACCAGGCGCGAATTTTTAACAGGCGATGTTTTGGTTGACTGGTCTTTTGCAGAAGCACTTGCGTTTGGCACTCTTCTTCTGGAAGGTATCCCGGTAAGGTTAAGCGGTCAGGATTGTGCCCGCGGTACATTTTCACAAAGACATATTGTGTTAACCGATATGGAAACCGAAAAGGAAATTATTCCTCATAATAATATTGCTCCTCAACTGGCACAGATAGAGCCGCTGGACAGTCTATTATCGGAAGCCGCGGTTTTAGGGTTCGAGTTTGGATACAGTACCGCTGACCCTCTTTCACTGGTATTATGGGAAGCACAGTTCGGTGATTTTGCAAATGCCGGGCAGGTAATAATTGATAATTTTATTGCAGCATCCCAGGATAAATGGAATTTACCCAGCAATATTGTATTATTGCTGCCGCACGGACAGGAAGGACAAGGTCCGGAGCACTCAAGCGCCAGACTTGAAAGGTTTTTAACTCTTTGTGCAGATGATAATATGACAATTTGCAATCCTTCTACACCTGCGCAGTATTATTACCTGTTGAGATCACAGGGCAAATACAATAACAGGAGACCGCTGGTTGTTATGACTCCGAAAAGTCTGCTGAGATTACCTGAGGCAAGATCAAAAAAGAGTGATTTTGTTGGCGGAAAATATCAGCTTGTGATTGATGATGAATTCATAAAAAATAAATCAGAAGTAAAAAGAGTTATTTTAACCAGCGGCAAATTTTATTATGACCTTGCGAAACACAGAAAAGAGAATAATATAACAAATACGGCAATTGTGAGAATTGAAAGATATTATCCATATCCTTCAGAAGAAATAAAAGCGGTGTTAAAGACATACAATAATGCAACAGAGGTCCTGTGGTCTCAGGAAGAACCTCATAATATGGGTGCACTGATATTCATGTCTTACAGGCTAAAACGTGATATCAGGGAGCTTGGAAGCAATCTGACACTCTATGGTGTAAGCAGAGATGAAAGTCCGGCGCCTGCCCCAGGTTCGCATTCAATTTTCAACCAAACTCAAAAGAGGCTCCTGGCAGAAGCGTTTTCTGAAATAAATAAGGTAGTGGATATTAAATGACCATTTAATTTATAAACGCTTTTTTATGTTTTTGAAAGAAGGAAAACGGTAGTTTTCCTTCTTTTTTTGCCCCGCCCCAAAAATCATAAATTATCCTGATCTCTGGTTTAACTTTCTGAATAGAACTGTTAACTCCGCAGTTTAGATACCTTAAAAACATCATAACCCGAATCGTTATTTACATCCGCTAATTTCTGAGTTATTTTAGTATTGTATTTAATGTAAAACTTAACAACCTTTACTTCCATAGAGGTGAAATTATGAACACTGACATAACAGCATTCAAAAAAAGAAGTAATGTTTTCATTGCCGGAGCATTGACAATATTTCTTGTGATCATAATTATCGGCTTCATTTTTGGCTGAGTAATTGTGAGAGCATGTATCCGGCAAAAACGAATTCTGCTGTCTGAAACAGGGCAGCAGAATTCATAAAAACCTATTAAAGATATATACCCTATCTTCATTCATTTTAAGGTAAATAGAAATAATATAACGGGTTAAGGTGATTGTCCTTAACGGTCATGAATAGTAATTTGATTATGAAAGAGAATAATAATTTTTTTAAATCCAGGGAGATTCATGAAATGAACACAGAACAAATCAACAAGCAGCAAACAGATCACCAAATGACAATGGTTAAGAAAAGCAGTAATATCTATATTGGTACAACAATATTTTTAATGCTGGCAATAATTGTTATCGGTATGGTTTTCGGTTAAGAGTGTTTTAACATACTTATTTTCATCAAAAGCTTTGTTCGACGGACAAAGCTTTTTTTATGAACTCGACTCTTATATTAATATTAATAATCCAGAAGAGTATCATTAATAATGCCGCTGCAAGTGCTTGCGGATATTATTCCTCCGGCCGGTATAAAATTTTTTCGGCGGATTCCGACTGAGTTATGAAGGTGAAATATTTTATTGTCGGGGTAAGTGGATACCTCCAAGGGAGTCCCTTCGGGAGAACCTCCGGCTCTCAAAAAAATTCACAAAAAATGGCTCAGAAAAGTGTAATTTCTGAGCCATAATTGTTAATTTAAGTCGGGGTGAGAGGATTCGAACCTCCGGCCTCCTAGTCCCGAACCAGGCGCTCTACCGGGCTGAGCCACACCCCGAAAAAATGATAATTACAAACATAAGGATTTTTGAGGAATTAATAAATTCACAAATTCTTATCATTTTCTTTACTCATCCCAAAGATGTAGTGCTTTATTCATCTTGTTGATTGATTGAGATGAAACAGCATTATTCTTAATTTTATACAATAAAGTAACACATTTTTACCTTTTTAAGAAGAAGTAATTATTTTTCTTCAAGGTTTTGCATGGAATTTGCTGAAACTAAATTGTGACTTTCTTGTACATAAATTTTCTATTGAAAGTGCCGACTACAACGAAAAGGAATATATGCCTGGGACGCAGAAAATATTAGGATAAAAATATACTATGCATAAGATTCTTGATGATTATGTACTGTGTAATAATAAAGCTTGAGAATATTAAGTACTCCTATAATGAATCATCCGAAAATTGTTGATCAAATGTCAACTTACTTCAGCTTTTTTGGATATCCGGTAAACTGTATGTTTCGATATTGTCTTTGCTGAATATTCGCCATTTATTCCCGATAGTTCTCCGTTCCATCCAATATCCTGAAAGAAGGTACACAAAAGTATGGATATTAATAATGAGCTTGTACTAAATACAGAGGTTAAATGAATTAACTGTTTCCGGGATAATGAAGGTAAAGATGTCAGGTTGTTTTTCCGCTGCTGTTTAAAATCCCGGTATTCTTCTTAAACTATTAGTCTAAGGAAATTGCAATTGGATCGGAATCTTTGCTGCCGTTCTTATCTGCAAAATATACAATAACTTCATTTACTCCGGAATAAAATAACAGAACATAACCATTATCAGCAGAAGCCTGCTTAAATAATGGAATTTCATTTTTCGTTATTTTATTATTAAAAATAATTTCAACTCCGGTATTCGTTGTTAAGGAGGTATTTTGTACCCAAAATTCTTTTTCACCAAGTCTGATAATTTTTCCACCATTTAATATTTCGGTTTTTCCGTCATAATTCAGATCTTCGCGAATAATTGTCTCACTAGAATTTGTGTTTATAATATTTAAAAAATATACATGCTCAGTACTATGACCGCTCATTGATTGCGAAAGTGATAAATTGATTAAAATTCCCAAAATTAATAAATATTTCATATTTACCTCTTAATTTCTTTTTTTAAAATAAATATCAAATATTGTGCCAGAGTACAATTATAAAAAGAACTGTAATTAAATAAAAATTAAACTTTCACCATGACATAATTGGCATAATTAACCGGAATATTGACAACATCAGCACTATAAACAGCCACTTGATCAAAATTATGCTTCATTTCACTGAAATCAATTTGGCACAGAAATTGATAATTAATTGTATATGAAAGGAGAAATTCAAATGCATTTATTAGTAAGAAAATCCGCGGGATTATTGATGCTGTGTTCAATGATATTAACAGGATTCGGCAATCAGCTTTTTGCACAGGTGTATGATTCCAAGTATGTAAGTCAGTCAATACCGGACAGAATGATCCCGGGTAATAAATACAATATCATAATGTCATTTCAGAACAGCGGTACCGATACCTGGGTGCCGGGAAATGTCAGATTAAAATTACTGCCCGATGATGAGAATAAATCTTTATGGTCCATTTCTGAACTTGAACTCACAAAGAAGATTGAACCCGGTAATACAGCCACTATTGAATTCACTATAGCTGCCCCAACTGCAGCGGGTGTATATAAGATATCTGCCAGGCTAACTGCTAACGGCAGTTATTTTGGAGAGGCTAGCAAGACTCTTGAAATAGCTGTAAACAGTGATGTATCGCTGACAGAAGCACTCAACAGTGCAGCATTTGTTGAGCAGACTGTACCTCAGCTGATGGAAGCAGGTAAACAGTATAAAGTTATGATCAGTTTCACTAACACCGGTAAAACAACATGGAATAAAGACAGTTACAGGTTAATATTGCTTGATGCTGCCGGCAATGCATTAAGCGGTAACTTCTGGAATACATATTCCGTAAAACTTGATGAAAATATCTCACCCGGCAGTTCAAAAGTATTTAACTTTGATATAATTCCTTTTGCACCGGGTACATATACTCTGCAATGGCGTATGGCATCCGGTGAAACGGGATTATTCGGTGATCTCAGCAATCCGGCTGTTGTAACAGTAACACCTGTGCCGGAGATAAAGAATGAAGGCAAAAGCGGAAAACAATAATTAATAATAATTCAAAAAACATTTAAAGGAGAAAACATCATGCTTTGGACAATCGCAATAATATTACTTGTGTTGTGGCTTTTAGGGATGGTAAGCTCATACACAATGGGCGGCTTTATACATATTTTGATAGTACTTGCCATAGTTGCAGTACTTGTAAGACTGATACAGGGCAGAAACCCGGTAGCTTAAAAAAAATAAATCATGAAACCTGAATCAGGAAAGACCGAATCGATCTGGATGGGGACATTTAATGTCCCCGTATTTTCTTCATTAACAAAAGATACTGAATGTGACGTTTGTATAGTCGGGGCGGGTATAAGCGGCCTAAGCAGCGCCTACTTACTCCTCAAATCAGGAAAAAAAGTCATCATAGTTGATGACGGCAGTATTGCCGGAGGTGAGTCTTCCAGGACTACAGCACACATTACCAATGTAATTGATGACAGGTATTATGCTATAGAAAAAATGCATGGTGAAGAAACAGCAAGGATCGCCACTGAAAGTCAGACCGCAGGCATTAACCTAATTGAGAAAATTATTACTGAAAACAATATTGAGTGTGACTTTCAGCGCTTGAACGGTTACCTGATCTTTAAACCGGAAGAAAGATCCGGTGTGCTTGAAATGGAATACGATGCCTGCAAAAGAGCAGGAGTAGAAGTGAATATCGCATCAGCACCGCCGTATACCGCACTGGGTGATTACCCGTGTCTGGAATTCCCCAACCAGGCTGAATTCCACATGCTGAAATACCTGAGCGGGCTTGCAAATGCAATTACCGCAATGGGCGGCAGGATATATACTCAAACCCATATTCAGAAGATCACTGACGGTCCGGAGGCAATTGCGGAAACAAAAAATAAGCTTAAGATCACGGCTAAGGATATTATCATTGCAACCAACAGCCCGGTGAGTGTCTATATTGCAATACACACCAAGCAGGCTGCATACAGAACTTATGTGATAGGAGTGCGTGTACCCAAAGACTCCATTCCGCATGCATTGTATTGGGATAACGAAAACCCGTATCATTATATCAGGCTGTATAAACAGCAGAAGAATGATATCCTGATTGTCGGCGGTGAGGATCATAAAACCGGGCAGGATGATAACCCTGAAGAGCGGTTTAGAAACCTTGTAAAGTGGACCTCCGAAAGATTCCCGATGGCTGAACATGTTGAGTACAAGTGGTCAGGACAGGTACTTGAGCCCTTTGATGGACTGAGCTTTATCGGCAAAGACCCTGAAAACCCTAAACACATTTATATTGTAACCGGCGATTCAGGCATGGGAATAACCCATGCATCTTATGCGGCAATACTGCTTTCTGATATGATAAACGGAAGAGAAAATGCATGGGCTGAAGTATACGATCCTAAAAGGATAACACTTAAGGCAGCCCCGGAATTCATAAAGGAAGGTTTTAACACAGCTATTCAGTACATTGATATAATAACTCCCCCTGAATATGCAGATGAAAACGAAATTCCGCCGGGAACAGGCGCTGTGATGAGCTTCGGCAAAGATAAAACGGCGGTTTACAAGGATGCCGGCGGGATAATTCACAGGTTCTCAGCTCTATGCCCGCATTTAAAATGCGTGGTTGAATGGAACAAAACTGAAAATACCTGGGATTGTCCTTGCCACGGTTCACGATTTGAAGCAACCGGTAAAGTAATAAACGGACCTGCACTGGCAGACCTGAAAAAATTAAATTAATAAACATGAAAGCATTATGGAAAGGCTCGATAAGTTTCGGGCTGGTAAATATACCTGTTAAGCTGTACTCTGCTTCACAAAGCCATACGCTTGATCTTGACATGCTCCGCAAAGGAGACCTTTGCCAGGTGAGATTTGCGCGTGTTTGCAGGGATGACGGAAAAGAGATTCCCTACGAAAATATTGTAAAGGGCTACAAATATAAAGAAGGTGATTATGTTGTATTGACCGATAAGGACTTTGAAAGCGCAAGCGTTGAAAAATCGCATACAATTGATATTCTCCATTTTGTAAATGAAAAGGAAATAGACCCGGTATATTTTGAAAAACCCTATTTCCTTGAGCCTGAAAGATCCGGGACAAAATCATATGCACTGCTTAGGGAGGCCATTAAGCAGACAAAAAAAGCCGGAATAGGCAGATTTGTACTGAAGAACCGTGAGCACATTGGGCTTTTGAGGATCTTTGATGATGTTATTGTATTCAATCAGATAAGGTTTTATGATGAAGTAAGGGATACCACAGAGCTATCAATACCAACATCAAAACAAGTTACCAAAAAAGAAATTGATATGGCAGTTGATCTTATTAAACAATTGAGTAAGAAATATAATCCAAAGGAATATAAAGATACATATGTTGATGAGCTTAAAAAAATTATCACAAAGAAAGCTAAGGGACAGAAGATAAAACCCAAAGGCAAAGAGCCAAAACCAAGCTCAGCCGGAAATTTAATGAAATTGCTGAAACAGAGCATGAAGAGCAAGGCAGCATAAAAAAAGTAATATGAGCCTCAGTGATTACAGAAAAAAAAGGAATTTTAAAAATACCAAAGAACCTGCAGGAAAGGTAAAACCCGGCCACGAAGAATTGGTTTTTACAGTGCAAAAACACGATGCCAGTCATTTGCACTACGATTTCAGGCTTGAGCTGGGAGGAGTTCTGTTAAGCTGGGCAATACCCAAGGGACCCTCAATGAACCCTGAAGATAAAAGGCTTGCGATGAAGGTAGAAGATCACCCGTTTGATTACAAGGATTTTGAAGGTACTATACCTAAAGGAAATTACGGTGCAGGTGAAGTAATTGTGTGGGATACCGGTATCTATCTGCCGGCAGGCGGGGGAACAGATAAATCTGAAAATGAAAAGCTCCTGAAGAAAGCCCTTAAGAAAGGTGATATTAAGATTGTACTGCTTGGAAAGAAACTAAAGGGAGAATTTGCGCTCGTGAATATGAGAAAAGACGAAAAATCATGGCTGCTGATTAAGAAAAAGGATGAATATTCGTCCGGTGTTGATATACTTAAGAAGAATAAGTCTGTTATCAGCGGTAAAACTATAGAAATGCTGCAGAAATCCGATGGCAGAAAGAAAACAACAAAAAAATAACCTGACAAAAGTCCCCTTTCCAGGCAATATAAAACCTATGCTTGCTGTTTTAACCGATAAGCCTTTCAACAGCAAAGAGTGGATATTTGAGATCAAATGGGATGGTTACAGGGTAATATCCAAAAAGAAAAGTAACAAAGTCACCCTCAGCTCACGTAACTTAACATCATTTGACCTCCTGTTCCCTTCAATAAGAGAATCTTTAAAGAAAATAGACGGTGACTTTGTGATTGACGGCGAAGCTGTTGCCATAGATGAAGATGACCGTCCGAATTTTCAGCAATTGCAGAACTACAGAAAAACGCGTATTGGCAATATAGTATACTGCGTATTTGACCTGCTGTGGTTGAACGGTTACAGCACCGAAGACCTCACGGTAATAAAAAGAAAAGAGCTTCTAAAGGAGCTGCTGCCAGAGACAGAAAATATATTGTACTGCGGACATGTTGCTGAAAGGGGCGTTAAACTATTCAATGAAGCCAGGAAGCTTAAGCTCGAGGGAATTATAGCGAAAAAATCAGACAGCCATTATTACGAAGATACCCGTTCATCAAACTGGCTAAAAATAAAAACTGAAGAGACACTGGATGCAGTGATTTGCGGATATACAGAACCACGCGGAAGCCGTAAATTTTTCGGGGCATTGATATTAGGGGTATTTAATAAAGATAAGCTTACCTATATTGGTCATACCGGAACCGGTTTTAACCTGTTAAATCAGAGAGCAGTTTACAATTTGATGCAAAAGTATGCTGCAAAAAGCAGCCCTTTTACCAAACCCCCAAAGCCGAATGCACCGGTCACATGGCTGAGACCTAAGCTGGTTTGTGAAGTAAAATTTTCTCATATGACAAATGACGGCATATTGAGGCACCCGGTATTTATGAGACTTCGCGATGACAAAAAAGCCGA
Source organism: Ignavibacteria bacterium (assembly GCA_030835085.1). Taxonomy (GTDB): domain Bacteria; phylum Bacteroidota; class Ignavibacteria; order Tepidaquicellales; family OLB5; genus OLB5. The sequence goes on along the minus strand of JAUQWQ010000029.1, from coordinate 34,148 downwards.
AGATGTGACTTTGGGCGGGCAAAAAAAGAAAACCATAAAGATCTGAAATTAAGTGGATAAACAAATTAAAGTGAATGGCCGTATTATCGAGCTCACTAATCTGGAAAAGATATATTGGCCGGAAGAAAAATACACCAAAGGGGAACTGCTGGAGTATTATCATAATATTTCGGGATACATTCTTCCATATATTAAGAACAGACCCCATTCACTGAACCGTTTCCCCAATGGAATTAAGGGAAAGAGTTTTTACCAGAAGGATGTTAAAGGCAAGGTTGCTGAGTGGATAACAACAGCAGAAGTATATTCCGAATCAAACGATGAAAATATAAATTATTTTGTATGCACTGACGAAGCATCGCTTTTGTATATGGTAAATCTGGGCAGCATAGAGATCAATCCATGGTTTTCGACCGTCAGGAAGATCAATAATCCTGACTATCTTGCAATTGATCTTGACCCGCTGGATATTCCGTTCAAAAAGGTTATTGAAACAGCTTTTGCTGTGAAAGAAATACTTGATAAGGCAAAAGTACCCGGATATTGTAAAACATCGGGAGCTACGGGGATACACATTTATATTCCCCTGAACAAAAAATACGATTTTGAAATTTCCAGGGAATTTGCGCACGTTATAGCAGAGCTGACTAACAACCTGGTGCCGGGATTTACAAGCATTGAAAGGTCACCTTCGAAGAGAAAAAGAAAAGTATATATAGATTACCTGCAGAACAGAACAGGGCAAACCCTTGCCTCACCATACAGCACCAGACCCAAAGCAAAGGCGCCTGTATCAACACCCCTTGAATGGAAGGAGCTTAAATCACTGGGATCACCGGAAGAATTTACGATCAAGAATATATTCAAGCGCCTGAACAAAAAAGGTGACCTGTTTAAAGGGGTACTTGGCAAAGGAATCAATATAGAGAAGTGTATGAAAAATCTTGGGTTATAGAATGCAAAGAAATCAAACTGGTATAATTATTTACGGGAAGATCAGAATGTACGTGATATTTCTATTCGTATTCTTTGCCGGTTTAATCTCAGTCCCTTTCGCCTTTTCCCAGGATATGCCTGAGATAGATGAGATTGAATTTAAATTTACCGGGGGACAGACTTTTGATAACAGCCAGCTCAAAGATGCAATTGCACTTTCGAAAAGTTCTGTTTTTAATCTTAACCTGGTTGAAGGGGATATCGGGAAGCTTAAGAAATTCTATTTTGATAACGGTTTCTTCGATGTGGAAGTTGATACTTCGATAAGAATTGACCGGGAAGAATCAGAAGCCTCAATTACCTTTAAGATAACCGAAAACAAGCGGTATAAACTTGATTCAGCAATAATTACCGGTATTGATAAGATACCAACCGAAACTCTGGGAAAGGTCCGCAGAATTTATACCATAAAAAAAGGGGATAATTACAATAAAGTTCTTATTCTTCAATATGGCAACGAGATTCTAGATACACTGCAGAATAACGGTTACATGAATGCCAGATATAAAATTGATTCAGGTACAGTAATAAGACGCTACAAAGAAAGGGGCAGTGTTACTGTTGAACTGAACCTTGAAGGCACTGATACGATATACTACTTCGGAAACACAACAATAAACATAAAAGATAATGAATACGGAGTGAGAACTGAGCTGCCCGCCGAAGAAATTACTTACAAAGAAGGCGAAATTTACAGCAAAGCTAAAAAGCTTGATAGCGAAAGAAATATTGCAAAGATCCCGATCATATCCAGTGCAAAACTTAATCCGGCAGAAATAACCGGAAGTAAAGTGAATTTTACGGCTGATATTACCCTGAACAAGAAGAATGAGCTGACTCCTTTCATTAAAGGTTCGAATTTTGAAAACAGGTTCTACCTGGGCGCCGGTTTGAGATACCTGAACAAATATTTCCTTTCAGGGAACCGGACGCTTATGCTTGAACTGGAAGGCGATTTTCATTCTACCGATATTAACCGCACTGAATTTTCTGCAACCGTTACTCAACCTCATTTTTTAAGACGAAACATTACACTTACTGATAAGCTTTCAATTGGTTTCAACAATGTAGAAAACTACAAGAATTACTTTTTAGCCAATTTAACTACACTGAATTATTTTATAGCGCCGCATACATTTTATAATAATGCATATCTTGACCTGAATGAAGAATTGATATGGATCAAATTTGATACAATTGCGACAGGAAGGCAGACACAATTCAACTCAATTTTAAGCATTACATTTGAGCACGATAATACAAACAATCTGCTGGCCCCCTCAAGGGGCTTCTACCATTCAGTTCTTATAGGCAATGCCGGCTTGCTGCCGCGCCTAGTGACGGGGATGTTTGGCAAAAGCGTTTTCTATTCACAGTTTTTCAAATTCTACACTCTGAATAAAGCCTATTTTTCTCTTGCCCGAAAAGATAATACGGTACTTGCCACGAACATAAAAATAGGTGATATAATTGAATACGGCGCGGGTGAAAACATCGTTCCGGTTCAGCCGCCATATAAATTTTTCAGCGGCGGCTCCAGCAGTCTAAGGGGGTGGAATGCAAAAGGAAACGGTATGCTGGCAAACAAGATAAACGGCGGCACTTTCCTGCTTGAAGGAAGCATTGAGCTGCGCCGGAAGCTTTTTCCCGATGCTGAAGGATTCACAAGCGCGCTTGGCGGAGCTCTATTTCTGGATTACGGGAATGTATGGGAAACTCACAAAGATTTCAGGGTTTCACAAATTGCTATGGCGGTTGGATTCGGTGTCAGGTATGATCTGTTTATTGGACCGATCAGGTTTGATTTCGGCTTTAAGCTGTATGATCCTTCAGCGCCTGAAGGTGAACAATGGCTTTTTGATAACCCGGGGAGAATATTCAAAGATAAATTCGCGATTCAGTTCGGCATAGGTCAGGCATTCTAGCAGTATTAATACAGTTCTAGAATTTGATCTTATAGAGTATTTTTATTTCCGTTGTCATGATATCATTCTGGTTTGAAGTTAAAGATTGCTTCTTTTCTTCTCTTGCAAATTCCAGCAGCAATGTTTCGGGCAGATTCAGGTTGAGTAATCTGTTTAAGGGGTAATCAACTACCAATTCAAAATTCTTAACGTCCTTGAGCAGTTTGCCTCCGAATTTGACCCTCGCATCACCCAGCTCGGTGATAAGCTCAACATCTGTATCCTGCACGTTACCTTCAGTGTAATTGAACTGTGCGTCAACAATGAACGGCAGGACTTCCCTGACGGTCTGTGAGAGATAAGATGAGGCATACAACGACCCTACAGAAGCACCAAGTGATGATGCCACAGCTGTCCGCTCGGAAGCAGAAAGTTCGCTTTTATACCTGCCGAAGAGCAGGTAAGTAATAGCATCTGACTGCGCATCACTGCCCGATACCTCACTGCCATCCTGGTAGAGGTTCAGAGTAAGCTCAGGCTGTTTAGCGCTGCCTTTTACCGTGATGACCACTTCGACATCATTGCTGGTAACAGTGCCGTACTGCTCATTGGTTTTTGTGCTTGCGTAGACTCCCTTTATATCAAGAATCGGGTTTGAAATATCTCCATCAAACTTAATATTGCTTTCATTAAGCTTAAAATCCCTGTAGAACCTGTAATATGAATCACCGGCAACATCAACAGAACCGAAAGCCTGAAGATTACCGTTCACGGTCTTTATATCCAGGTCAGCCTTCAGCTCACCAAATAACCTGTCACGGGTAATATTGTTAAAATCAATTGAAGCGTAAATACTGCTTTCTGTTTTTACATTTATATCCAGGTTAACCAGCGTTTCCTTTGTACTATCGGCTGAAAGGATATATAAAGATCTTTCAAACGGATTTAACCTGGCGTAATCATCCGGTTCCAGGACCTTAATTGAATCCATATTCAGCTTAAAAGAATCATTGACTGCATCTATATAAACAAAATTATCATCACCAGTATTGTAACCGCTGCCTTCAAGCGGAACTGAAGAAATTGTGGCATCCTTGATCAATAATTGACCGGTAACAAAAAGACTATCAAGACTTCCCGTCACTTTTACGGGCGGGTTGCCGATCCCTGCCAGTATATAACCGTATACTCCAAGTTCGTTTTGTTCAACATCTTTATCCAGCATCACCATATCACCTGTTGCCTCGAGATTGATATCAGTTATTTTGAGGTTTTTAAAATCAAGATTGCCGTAAAGATCGATATGTCTTGAATCATCATCTTCATTATATATCTTAAGCCTGTTCAGCACAAGTTTGGAATTCCCGGTGCTCATATCTGCATCAAAACTATAATCCATTCCGGTGAGAGGAAACAGGTATCCGCCATATGTAATTTTTAAATTACCTGTCAATGCCGGGTCTGAAGCGGTCCCCTTTGCGGAAAGATCAGCATTCAAAACCCCCCTTAAGCTTTCGATATTCTTTACAAGCAGGCTAAAATAATCCAGGCTGAAGTTTTCGGCTTTGAGATTCAGATCTACGGGAAGGGTCGAAATATTAAGTGTGTTGACTGTATCACCGGAAAGCGGATTCTGAAGAGGTACTATGCCTTTTATTGTCAGCGAACCTTTTTCACCGGAGTTTATCATTGTTACAACAGCATCCGCTGTGTTATTTTCATAATTTGCATTTACTGTCAGTACTCCTATATCCTCATCCCGGTATTTAATTGTGTTTGTTTTTATCTCAGCTTTCAGCTGAGGGGATTCCATAGTACCCTTATAAGTAATTACAAAAACGGAGAGTTCCCCTTCAATATCTTTATCTGCAGAAAGTATATACGATGAATCAGCCATGTTTACAATATCTGCAACATCACTTATTTTAAGATCTTCACCTTTTAGCTTCAGGTCACTTTGATCAGTTAACGAAAGATCACCGCTCAGATTTACAATTGCACTGCGGCTCTTTATATTGAACTGTTCAAAGATGAATCTATCGCCTTCGTTAAAACTAAAGACCCAGTTATCTTTATTTGCAATATTGTATCCGCCATAGATCACTTTTACTGTATCAAGATCCGCAGAAATTTTAGAATTCCCTAAATTCATTTTTCCTGAAACTGCTACACTGCCTGATGTATCAATTTTTGAGCTCAATTGAAGATTTACTGCTGGTCCCTGCATGTTTACTATTGTTCTGACGGAATCAAAACTATTTGTACCAAAAGATATCTTATCACCGGTGGTATTAAGGTCTATTTTCATTCCGTTAAGACTGCCGGTATAGTCGTTGCTTATTACTGCATCTGAATTGATATTTCGCAATACAATTGCTGTATCATTATAAGTGAATGTGCTGATATCAATTTTACTGCTGGAGTTGAATCCGTTAGAGGAGTTTTCAATATCCCCCGAAATTTTGCCGGTAAAATTCACACCGAAAGGCTTCAAAAATCCTGCAAGCTTAATACTATCTTTAGTTACCACATTAAATGAAAAATCTATATTATCACCAATGAATCCGCCGGAATTATTCACAATTTGATAGCTGCCAACTGAATCATTCAGCAAACCGGCTGTGCCCGTACTTCTGATGATCTGCTCACCGGCAAGCGTAATGTTATACATTATAACATCAATAAGCTTATCAAACCTGAAGGAGCCTTCAGCCTGAATATCAACTAAATCTGTATTTATCTTTACAGTGCCGTTTGAATTGATGTTGTGAATTTCCGCATCAACAGGGGTTGAAGGAATTTCATATTTGCCGTAAAATGACTCTGATATACCAAGCCGGTAATCACCGTTTATATTCTCCGGTGAGATTCCCGAACCGTTTACATCAAAATTGAAATTCAGATTACTTTTGTCACTCATACTGCCTGTAATAGCAGCTATGTTAAGTCCGTTTACATTACCTTTCAGGTTATAAGAAGGGTTTTTGAAATTACGGATATTAACCCTTCCTGCTGCAGAAACAATCCCCATTGAAGACGAATGTTTAATATTGAGAGTAACATTGCTGTTTGCAGTATGAATTGTGCCTGATGAAGTCCTGATATCATATTTCCCGAAACGTGAACCCTGCATTGAGTAAACAAGGTTCGTATTCATAGTTTTAGGATCAAATCCTTTTCCGTCAAATTTAGCATTAACGTTCAGATTGCTTGCCAGAGAATTATCCCGCAATATCCTGCCTAAATTAAGCGACCGGGTATTTATGTATCCTGAATAAACTTCGTTATCAAGATCCAGAAATACATTTCCTTCAGTATATCCTGCATCAGTATTAACATAAAACTCTGTGTTGAATTTTGTATAAGTACCCCTATATTTAAGATCTGCATTTATGTTCCCAACTTTACTGAAATCCGGAACATCGCCTTTATAGACGCGCTGCAGGTCAGCAGCATTGATGAGAATATTATTGCCGTATACATCAAGGTAAAGACTATCAGGCTTATGCAGGTTTACAACCCTGCCTTTCAGGCTTATTCGGGAATTCGGCAGGATCGCTGTAATATTTTCGGCATTCAGGTCACCATATTTTCCTTCAGCATCAAGCTTTACGCCAACTATAGTATCAAGGAAGCTGAGTTCAGGCAAAAAGAATCTCAGTTCTTTAAAATCGAACTTCTGAATATCAATGCTGGCTTTTATGTTCTTATTTCCAAGCTCTTCGTAATCGAAATCATGGAACGGGTTGAAGTTTTCTGCAAACAGCCTGTAAATTTTTATTTCAGACCTGTTTGTGGTAAGTTCGAAATTCCACAGATCGGTAGTCGTATCCTTTTCATTTATATTAGCATTAAAATGCATCTTATAAACTATCAGATCAGAATTAGTTTTAAATGAAAGATTGTTAATGCTTATGGATTTAAAATCACTGTAATATTTTGCGTTTAATTCAAGATCTAATTCTGAAATATCCGCTTTGCCCAGATCGAAATTCTCCATTAAGGATCGTTTTTGCATTCTATTTGATGGAAGACCGTTTGTATCCCCTGCTATCCTGAAGAAACCGTTATGAATTTTCAACAATTCAACTGATAGATCCCAATCAAATGATGAACTTGAAGTATCAGGTGCGGATGGAGCAAATAAATTCTCGAAATTCCATATCAGGCTATCACCTGACGAGATCTTTGAAAGATTGACAATGGGCTCGTTCAGAATAACACTTGCCAGTGAAATTCTTTTATCAATTAACGCCCACAAGTTGTAATTTACCTCAAGATAATCGAAACTCATAAGAGTATCTTTCCTGACAGTTACATTTCCTTTATTGAGTTTTATGCCATACAGTATATTGCCGGTAATTGATTCAGCGTTGATATGATTTTCACGGGGGGTTTGTGATGAGTTCAGTTCGTCTAGAGTATAATCAAGTGCAAACCTGTTGAAAGTATCTGTCTGAATAAAAATAAACAGTAATACCAGAAGCAGAAGAACTCCGCCAAACAGCCAGAGTAATATTTTACCGCTTTTTTTTAATATTTTTGTGAAACCATCCATCATGTACCGGTCTTCTTTCTGCCTGATAATTTGTTTACCGCATTATTTATCAGATCGGTTACTTTAGGCATTATCATGCTGTCTTTACTGGGCAGAAGCTTGTGGACACTGTACCTTTTCCTTACAACCTGGGTTAGCTCCGCGCCAAAGTAGAGTATAAGTCCTGAATAATATATCCACACAAAAATTATAACAAGCGATGCGGCTGCGCCGTAAGTGGAGCTGAATGTAGAACTTCCAAGATATAAGCTTATCAGGTATTTGCCCAGGGTAAAGAGTACTGAAGTTAATATAGCTCCAAACCAGACATATTTCCATGAGATGATCACATCAGGAAGGACTTTATAAACCATTGCAAACATTACAGTGAGTACTATAAGTGATGAAAGATTGTTGAAAATGAATGCCAATGGAATAATAGAGGGGAATTGTTCGCTCATATATGTATTAACCAGAGAAATGGCCGAAGAAATTATGAGTGAGACCATGAGCAGAAAACCGGTGGCAACTACCATTGAGAAGGATATAAGCCTGTTCCGAATAAAAAGCCACAAACCCCTTCCGGGTCTGAGCTCAACACCCCAGATGATATTAAGCGATTCCTGGAGCTCGAGGAACACACCTATTGAACCAAGAACGAGAAGTACAATACTGACCAAAGCCGCAAAGAATCCCGCTGATTTACTTGCAGCACCCTTTAAAATTGTTTCGATCATAATTGCACCGTCAGGACCTACAAGGTTCTTCAGCTCGTAGAAGATCTGTCCCCGGGCTGCATCTTCACCGAAAAAAAAACCTGCTATTGCTATTACAATTATTAATAAAGGACCGAGAGAAAATGCGGAATAATATGAAAGTGCTGCAGCCATCTTGAATCCTTTATCATCCAGAAGCTCATAATATGCCTGTACTATAAGTGAAGGGATATCCTTTATTTTGAACCTTTTACTCAACCTGCAGTTCCTGCCTTATCCTGTACATCCGGTGCAGGGCTGTTAGCCAGCTTATGGTTGATTCAGCCCCCTGGTTCTGGTTTGTAATTGCGGATGTCAGCCCGTCAAAACAGCCGCCTGTTGTGAAATCATAGAGGGGTTCCTGCCTGTCGTTATTACCAAGAAACCAGCTGAATGCAACACCAATTTTATTTATCCATTCCATATCCTCAGATATCAGGTAGGCCTGGTAGCACGCATCTATAATAGAGGCTACTTCCACAGGCTGCTGATCGAATTTGGCTTTTTCTTTGCCTTTGAAATACCAGCCATCGTTGCCGATAAGCGATATGTAGTTCTTTTCTTTATCGTTTATTATATCGTACATCCAGTTGAGTGATTCCAGTCCGTTGTATAGATAATTGCTGTTCTTAAAATAAATGCCGCCCATAAGCAAAGCTTGTGAGAGGCGCGCATTATCATACGTTAAATATTCTTCAAACCATTTCCATTCACCTTTTGAATTATATAAATAAGCTTCATTCAGTTTTTCAAGCAGTTTTTTGCATATCCTTTTCACATCACGTGCGCCTGAAAATCTCTGGAGGTAAAATATGCATCCCATTATTATGTGTGCAATTGCCCTAAGTGAAGTAAACTTTTCCATGTTCTTGAGTGTGCAATCAAACAGCATTTTGCATAACGCCAGGTGTGAATGATTTTCTGCATTCTTTATGAAATAACCAAGTACGAACATGGTTCTTCCGTTTGAATCTTCGGAGCCTGATTCTTCAATCCATTTCCTGTCATAGCTCATAAAATTCCTGAAAAGTCCTGTATCTTTATTATATGCATAGTGTATGAAAGAAAGATATGTATATAATAACTGCTCAGCAATAGGATCATGGAAAAGATATTTATTCATTATTATTACCAGCAGTGCACGGCAATTATCATCGATGCAGTATCCTTCATTCCTGTTGGGGATAGAAAATACTGAATGCTGCAGAATTCCCGTTGTATCAGTAATATTTCGTAAGTGTGTAAGATTAACTTCAGGCAATGAAGGGATCATCTTGTACTTAGGTGAGGGAACAAGACTGGTAGTGTTAATAGTATATTCAGCAGCAGCCTGCTGAAAGATCTCATAATATCTTTTAGCCACTTCGCCCCAGACCATTTTCCTGCCGGCCTCGTATGCATTCCTGCGCAGCCTGTTGCGTTTGTTTTCATCATCCAGAAGGTCTTTTATTGCTGCTGAAAGTGATGCAACATTATGCGGTTCGTAAAGAACACCTCTTTCATCCTTCAGCAATTCTTCAGCGTACCAGTATGGAGTGGAAATAATTGCTTTGCCTGATGCCAATGCGTATGTTAAAGTACCCGAGACTATCTGTTCAAGATTATGATAAGGTGAAATATAAATATCACTCATCAAAAGAAATTCAAGAAGTTCTTCGGTATCCACAAAACGGTTTATAAATATTACATTGTTTTCCAGCCCGTGTTTTTTAACAAGGTTTTCAAGGCTGTTGCGGTAAGATTCGCCGTACTGTTTTTTTACATGCGGGTGAGTGGCGCCAAGTATTATGTATGCAACATCAGGATTTGTTTTAACAACCTCGGCAAGTGCATTTATTACATCTTCTACGCCCTTACCGGGGCTCAGGAGTCCGAATGTTAACAGTACTTTTTTTTCCGTCAGCTGGAATTTATCCTTATAGTATGTTGTATCAAGGAACTGCACATCATGCGCACCGTGAGGAATATACCGGATCTTTTCCGGCGGGATGCTGTAAACTTCTGAAAGCATAGAGAATGCTTTTTCTGACTGTACCACCATATAAGATGAATACCTGTTGATCTCCTGGATGACTTTTAGCTGATCTTCATCAGGATGTTCAAGTACAGTGTGCAGTGTAGTAACAACAGGTTTTTTAAGATTTTCTAGCAGGTACAGAATATGCGAACCGGCTTCGCCTCCGTAAAGACCGAATTCATGCTGCAGATTTATGATATCTTTATCAGATAAATTCAGATAATATGCCGCTTCTTTGAAGTCGTTTATGCTTTTATCTTTGATCTCAAATTTAACTTCCTGTGAATATTTGTATCCTTCCGGGTTATCATTCAGGGCGGTAACATTTGATCTCAGCACAGAGCCGTTTTCGATGCTGTTAAATGAAACAGCCAGATCATTGGTAAACGTAGCTATACCGCACTGCCTTGGGATGTAGGAGGATATAAATGAAACTCCGAATATTTTACTCATTTTATTTATTATGTTTCCGGATAAATTCCAATATTTCTTTCAATGAAGCGGTTGCAATAGCCATAGATGTATCGGCAGCGCCATAATACATTATCAGCTCATCTCCTTTTAAAACAACTCCGCATGGGAAAGTTACATCAGGTACATCACCGATCCTTTCGTACTGTTCATTTGGACCAAAAACCCATTCATCACTTCGGGCTATTAATTTACTCGGGTCATCAAGATCAAGCAAAGCAAGTCCAAGCCTGTATATCGATCCGGCTGCAGTTGTTTTAACTCCATGGTAAATTATGAGCCATCCGTCTTTGGTTTCTACGGGCTGAGGACCAAGACCGACCTTATAGGCATCCCACCAGCTTCCTTTTCTTGCAGGAAGCAGAATTGCACTATCACCCCAATGTTTCAGGTCAGGCGAATACGACATCCATATATGTGCACCCAGCAAGTGGCTTCTGGGCGAAGGTCTGTGCAGTAAAATATACCTGCCGTTGAATTTTCTGGGAAATAACGAAGCATCTTTGTCGTCCGGTGTCATAACAACCCCGAAACGTCTGAAACTCTTGAAATCTTCTGTAGTTGCCAATGAAACAAGAGGTCCGCTTTCTGAAAAGGATGTATAAACAACAGCATACTTTCCTTCATCTTCAAGCTTGACAATCCTGGGATCTTCTATTCCGTAAATTTCCTCAGGAAAGTCATCAGGTTTGGGCTGAAGAGTGGGGACTTCGTCAATTTTCCAGTTTGTATAGCCATCACTGCTTACTGCACGGCATAAATGAGAAAAACCCCTCATGTCTTCTATTCTGACAAGCAGCAATACTTTCCCATCATAAATTGTTGCCCCCGCATTAAAAACTGAATTTACTTTATAAGGCCACATTGATGGTGTTAATACAGGATTATTTTTATATCGTTTAAATAATTCGCTTTCCTGCTGAATTGGTTTTGAACCCATTATAAATCTCCTTAAAATACCGTTATCTGAAATAAAGCTATCGTAATATTAATGTCTGCCGTTTCCTTTTTTGCCATACCTTCTGGAAGTGATATAGATCCAGTAAGCATAACCGCCCCATACTGCCAAAGCAATCAATACTGCTAAAATTATAAATTCCATTTTACCCTCAATTCCATTTTATTTTTAGATCATTTCATATTGTATCTTACACTTCCATACAATAATTACCCAGGTCAATAGGTTTTTCAGATCTTTGCGCTGTCATCCTGAAAATATTTATTAATCCTTCCTTATCCTGCGCAAGTGCATCAGCTATTGCATCCTGTTTTTTGGAATACATGAAATCCTGCACATATTCATTTTTAATAAACTCATTTTGAGGAACAATTTCGGAATTCAGGATTTTCAGATGTCCTGTTTTGTTCCACATTTTTTCCCACCACTCAAGTGAATGCACAAAATACCATTTATCCTGGTAATGTCCACGCATGAATTCCGGCACTTCAGCAAGGAAATTTATTTCTTTGCTGAAACAGATATCAACAATACCTATGGTACCGCCTGGTTTTAAAAATTGAGAGATATACGGAGTAAACTTTTCGTCTGTTCCAAAGTACATATAAGAATCAACTGATACGATGGCATCAAAAAAGTGGGCTGGAAATGGTAGCTCTTTTGCATTAAGTTTCAAAGGATAGACACTGTGTTCACAGTTCATTTCCTTAATGCGCTGGTAGTTCTCTGATGGTGTAATATACTGATCTATTGCCCACACTTCCACTCCAAATTCCTTTGCCAGAAATATAGCGCTTGCAACTTTCCCGCATCCAAGATCCAGAACCCTCATCCCCTCTTTAAAATCCATTATTTCACATAAACTTTCGAGGTTATACAATACATTTTCTCCCAGTGAATTCTTCTTTATCCACTGTTTATCATATGCTGCGCTCAGCGGAAATAATGATTTTTTGAAAGATGCTGATTCGATATTCATATCTACTCCGGTATAATTATGATTTTATTTATCCTGCAGATCATGTTCTTCTCTCACCGGTATATCTCCGATAATCTTGGCAAGCTTCGGGTCTGAATATACACCGTAAGAATCAACCAAAACTCCCTTGGTCCCGTCTTTAGCAGTTATAGCGTATATTATCGCACTATCTGAAGGATTGGAATCCCCTTCATATCTTTCAGTTTTTTCTATCATGAGGTCAGCCGGTTCATATATAGAACCATCAGAATCGCAGCAAAGTTCATCATTTTTGATCATAAAATCATGAATATAGCCCTCTTCCCTCAGGGTCTCAATTATTTCTATAACAGATTTCATTAACTTATACATAATTTTCTCCTTTATATTTTTATAGATCACCAACAAGCACAATAATAGCAGCAAATACGTATATTACAGTCAGAAAATAAACAACAAGATTTTTCATAACTTGTGCCTCCTTTGCATGTTAATAATACTTATTTTTCGACTATGCTGATCCCGCCATCGGTTTCAAGTACGGCAGTTTCTACATTTTTAATACTCTTTATCCCCTTTTCCCTTATAGCTTCTTCAATATCCTCAACTGTCAGTTTTTCTTCTTTCATTTTCTGCTGTTTTATCCTGCCGTTCTTTACGATTATTACGGGGCTTCCTTCGAGAAATTTCTTTAAGAATTTGGATTTATATGCTACGTTCAATATCAGGTAATTCATTAAAGCCAAAGTTATTATGCATGTTACCGCCGATAAAAAAGCATTTTCCTGCGGGATCAAAGAACCGATCGCTTCGCCAATTAAAATTATGAGAACCAGATCACCAAGCGATAATTCAGCCAATCCCTTTTTGCCCAGCAGCCTCAAACATATTATTATGAGTAAATAAAGAGCGGCGCTGCCTCCTGCAACTTCGAGTAACCCCATCATTTCCGTTTGGATTTAACTTCGCCTTTTTTACGCCTGGTTTTGTTTACAGTTGCCATAGCAATTCTTTTAGCGGTTTTTTCAGAGCGGCCTTCTTTTTTTTCGGATTCAAGCACATGCTTATACTGTCTTTTCCTCTTTGCAGGCAGTTCTGCTTTTCTTTTTTCTGCTCCTTCATGCCTGCTCCGTGAAACGCTTTTCTTTTTCGAAGTTGCTCCGGTACTCTTGTTTGATCCTGATGCTGAAGTACTTTTTTTCTTAACGGTCATATTTCAACTTTAATTTTAAAAATTTTGGCCCGCCGCAATTATGCGGCAGACCAATGGGGTAAATCAGGGTTTGGACTTGATACGGTTTGGACGTTATTCTTCTGTCTCAGCCGGTTCCAGTGCTTCTGCATTAAGCTCTTCAGATAGTGCAGTCAGTTTTTCATCTGCTGCACTTTCTTCCTGCTGTGTTTCTTCAAGCAGTTCTTCAACTTCAGTATATCCAAGCAGCCTTGCATATGTTTTTGCGCAGCCATAAGAAGCTATTTCATAATGTTCTACTTTCTGGGCAGCCGCTATCAATGCAACATCGCGTACTTCCGGAGTGCAGTCTTCTTCCATTATTTCTTTACCTTCTTCAACCAGACCTTCCATTGCCTTACATTTTTTACCTGCCAGCGATTTACCTGCAATTTTGGATATTTTTTCCAGTCTTGCTACCTGACCTTCGGTTTCTTTTAAATGATCTTCAAATGCCTGTCTTAACTCATCTGAATTTGCAGCTTTCGCCATTTTCGGAAGCGCCTTTGTAAGCTGCTTTTCTGCACTGTAAAGGTCTTTTAATTCTTCCATTAAGAAGTCTTCCAGGGATTTCATTTTAGCCATTTTGTTTTTCCTTTATTTTTGTTTTTGGGTTAAATTAATACTGCTTTTCTGTTTTAGGGTTATTTTTTCTGTTGTTGTCGTCTCTTTTCTTTTCGTCATTAGTATGTGAATAATTATCCTTCTTTATTTTGCCGCCAACATTATCACCTTCGGTTTTTTCATATGTTTCGGTTTTAGGACGGTCAAGTATTGAATCGTCTCTTGTATCATTTAAACGGGTGGCTCTTTCAACATTTTGTTTGCTGCCCTGCTGATTATTAGCCTCATTCATTTTATCCTGCTGCCAATCTGCATCTTTTGTCTTCGGGTCAGTTGTATCGTCTCTTTCAAGTCTTTCTGATTCATTGCCGCGTTTATCTTTTCTTTCCGGTTCAGTTGAATTTTCAACATCAAAACCTGTCTTACTTTTTTCATTCTTTTCGGGTCTCTTGGTGGTATCATCATTGAGAATCTCGGGTTTTTTACCGGTTTGTCCGGTATTCTCTTCCGGTTTTTCGCCTGATATACCGGTGGTTATGGTATCATTTTTCTTTTCCGGAATTGGAAGATCTACTTCCTGGGATTTATCTTTATCAAATCCGTTATCCTGATCATTTTTCTGCTCGTTCGTTTCTGTGCCGTAATTTTTTTCGGTTGGGTTTTTGATCTGTGTCATAACAGTATCTCCTCATTATGTGGTTATTGATTGAATAAGATAACTCAAATAGCGTGCCAAAGTAATTTCTTGATTTAAAAGCTATTTTTTGAGGTTTCTATTATCATTATTCAGCTTTTATGACAAATATGGCATAAAAAAAGCAGGCCCAAGGACCTGCTTAGAAAGATAAAATTGGTAAGTTTTACTCAAACTTCCAGGAGTTAATTACTATCACACATTTTTCATCCCTTCCATTTGTTTTATCTTTGCCTGTAAACGGATTGGAAAGATCCTTACTGTCGGTTAACCAGAAAGTTCTATCTGCCAGTGCAGTACATGTCAGTTTATAAATTGTTCTTTTATCTAAACCGAAATTCTTAACCAGGTCCTCCATTGAGAGGGTAAGCTCTGCAAACCTTTTTCTCTGTTCTAAAAGGGTTTTCGAAGATATAAGGTCACGAATTATCTTTTCTGAAGACGATAACCAAAGTTTCCAGGTGTTATCCATATCCCTGGCAGGAGCATATGCTATCGTGTTCTTTAACACGTTATTAAATTCTTCTGCACTCGTTATTGTGCCTGAAGAATCATCATCAGATAATTCTTCTTTAATATCTTCATACTTGTCAAAAATGTCATTAAGGGCTGACCTGAATTCCCTGCTTTTAAGAGTACTTCCACCCATTGATTCTACCGGTGCGTTGTTAAACAAAGAATCATTGTCCAGTTTTGTATTGATAATAGTATCCAGTTCATGGCCAAGCTTTTGTGAAGCAGAATCAATGGTTTGTTTAACCTCTTTTCTGTCTTCTTTGGTGCAGGATACGAGAAATAATAAGAAAAGCGGAATGAATATTAAAGTCTGTTTAGGCATTTTGTAACCCTCCGTTAAAAAGTTGTATTAGATACTTACAACAGGAAAATTACAAAAATTATGCCAAATCATTTTGATGAATGTACAATGAAGGCGACTTCAGTTTATTCCTAGGCTTTTTAATTTCCTGTAAAAAGTGCGTTCATTCATATTAAGAAGTTTTGCTGCTTTGGATTTATTTCCGCCTGCTTCATCAAGGGCACTGAGTATAGCATCCTTTTCAGCTTTTTTTGTCAGAGTTTCAAAAGTTGCGGATTCAGTTTCTTCATTATTTATTTCACCGTAGTTCTTTGGGGCAACATCATCAGTTATGGTGATCTTTTCCATTACACTGCCGGGTGTTAACAGCACAGCCCTTCTTATGGTATTTCTCAGCTCACGAACGTTTCCCGGCCAGTGGTGGGATTTTATCTTTTTCATAACTTCGTCAGATACTGATTGTACGGATTTATTAAGTTCTGTATTAGCATCACTGATGAAATGTTTTACAAGGTGTTCCAGATCTCCGGTTCTGGCCCTTAACGGCGGCAGATCTATATGGAATTCATTGAGCCTGTAATACAGGTCTGCCCTGAACTTATTATTATTAACTGCATCAGCAAGCCTGACATTTGTTGCCGTTAGAATTCTCACATCAAGGGAAAGAGCTTTTTTGCCTCCTATCCTGGTTATTTTTCTTTCCTGGATTGCCCGTAATAATTTGATCTGGTTTGAATCAGAAAGATTTGTAATTTCATCCAGAAAAATCGTTCCGCCGTTTGCCTGTTCAAATTTTCCTTCCCGCTGTGATTTCGCGTCAGTAAAGGCTCCTTTTTCATGACCAAACAATTCACTTTCTATCAATGACTCCGGAATTGCTCCGCAATCTACTGCAATGAAAGGCTTTTCAGCTCTTTCTCCCGCACGGTGTATCATGTTTGCTATTACTTCTTTACCTGTACCGCTCTCACCCTGGATCAGAACAGTAAGATTAGTAGGTGCTACTATTTTCACCTGGTCAAAAACTTCTTTCATCTGGGGACTGGAGCCGATTATCCCTCCTCCTTTGTATGAATCATCAGTTCTTTTTCTGAGGATTGCAAGCTCTTTATTCAGATACTTGATTTCCAGAGCCTTGCGTAATGTAATAATCATTCCGTCATTATCAAATGGTTTTGTAAGGTAATCACTTGCCCCCTTTTTCATAGCTTCAACTGCATTTTTGATATCACCAAATGCCGTTAAAATAATAAAGGGTATATCCGGGTCTATTTTTTTTACTTCAGCAAGAATCTGCATTCCATCCATCTTTGGCATTTTCATGTCACAGATAACAATATCATATTGTTTTGATCTTACTTCTTCAATAGCTTTCAAACCGTCTTCAACCGATTTCGACGCAAATCCATTCTCTTCAAGTACACTTTCAAGAGTATATCTTAATGATTCATTATCGTCAATTATTAGTACTTTTTCCATAAATAAATTGAATCAGTTTAATTTATTTTATTTTACTCAACGGCAGTTTAATTTCAACATGAGTGCCTTTACCCGGCTCACTTGAAATATTCAGAATGCCATTATGTGATTTAATGTATTGGTATGCAAGTCCAAGTCCAAGTCCTGTCCCCGTTTCTTTTGTAGTAAAAAAAGGTTCAAATATTTTATCCAGGTTCTCAGGTGGAATGCCTTTACCTGTATCAATAACATCAACAATTACCTGGTTATTGATCTTATCCTCCCTGGCTTTGACCGTTATGTTCCCTCCGGTATCAATTGCATCAATAGCATTTGAAACAAAATTCAACAATGCATTTTCAAGTTTTACTTTATCGGCATGCAGAACCGGCAGGTCATCAGGTATTTGTTTATTAAGCGCGATCTGCTTTTCCGTACACCTTGCTTCAATACTGTTCAAAATATTTTCAAGCAGTTCACCCGCTGAAAATTCATCATAAACCAGATCTTCAGGCGATGCAAAATTCAGCAGGTCCTTAATGATCTTATTGGCAATATCTGAATTGACTAAAATATACTTAAGATGTTTCTTCATCTTTTCGTCTTCAATTTTAGACTTGGCCAGAAGCTGCGCAAGAGCGCTGATGTTTGCCAGCGGATTGCGGATCTCATGAGCAATACCGGAAGAGAACCTGCCTAATGCTGCCAGTTTTTCATTATGTATAAGTTCTTTTTGTGCTTCAATCAATTTTGCGTTTGTTTTCCTGAGCTCTTCTTCAACAAGTTTAATTTCAGTTATATCCTGAACACTTCCATACAGCCGCAGCGGTTTTTTTCTGCTGTCTAACTCTATTCGAAGGTCAAGGCTGAGATATTTCAGTCTTCCGGAAGGAGTAACTATCCTGTAATCAATTTCTGAATCGGCCGGTTTGCTTTCAAGTCTTTTTATCAAAGCATCCATTGCCGGAAGATCTTTATGGTAGATGAATCTCCTTATATTAGTGTAATCCAGATCAGCATTTTCAGGGTCCAGTTCATGTATTCGGTACATTTCATCAGACCACAATACTTTTCCCGTTTTATAATCGGCCTGCCAGCTTCCAAGTTTAGCTATACTCTGCGCTTCCTTAAGCTGCTTTTCACTCTGCTTAACTTTTTCTTCTGCTTCCTTCATTTCCGTTACATCCATGAATGTACCTACCATTCGCCGGATATTGCCGTTTTCATCCTTTTCAATCTCACCCTGTGAATGGATTATCTTTGTAGTACCTGATGCACTTCTGATATTTAGGTAATAGTCAAACGGCAAGTCACTTTCTATCGCTTTTCTGACTGCCTCTTCCCGCACTTTTTTGCTTTCATCATCCAGGAGATCAAGGTAAATTTGCTGCGTTATTACAGTCTCCGGATCAATTTCAAAAATATTGTACATTTCAGCAGACCATTTTACTTTATCATTAACAGCATCCCACTCCCAGCTGCCCAGTTTGGCAATTTCCTGCGCCTCTTTAAGACGTTTTTCGCTTTCAATAAGGTCCTGCTCAGCCTTTCTTCTTTCTGTAATATCGCGGGTTACTTTAACAAATCCTTTGAGTTTATTACCATCATATAATGATGAAAAAATGATATCAGCCCAGAACTGAGTTCCATCTTTGCGTTTCCTCCAGCCCTGGTTTTCAAATCTTCCAAGTTTTGCTGCCATAGCGAGGTTGTATTCCGGTGCTTTTCTTTCAATATCTTCATCAGTATAGAATACTGAAATATGCTTTCCTAATATTTCTTCTTTGCTGTACCCCTTAATATATTCTGCAGCTCTGTTCCAGCTTTTTATGTTGCCATTTTCATCAAGCATTATCACAGCATAATCCTTGATGTTTTCCATAATAAGACTTAATCTCTCTTCATTATCCCTTATCTTCTGTTCAGCTTCATAGATCTCAGTTATATCAAGGCATGTACCCACAAGCTTTGCCACATTTCCTTCAGGGTTAAGCCTTACACCGCCTGAGGAACGAAGTACTTTTATCCTGCCTGAAGGAGTTACAATTCTTTCATTAAATTCAAATGATTGTTTGTTGTTGTATGCCGTTGAGATCTTATCCCGTATTGAATCCCTGTCATCAGGATGAAGCCGTGCAAGGAATCCTTCGTAAGAATTATCGAAATCTGTTTTTGTGATTTCGTAGATATTATACATTTCATCTGACCACCTGACCGTATTCGAGCTGACATCCCACTGCCAGTTGCCTAATTTTGCAATAGACTGAGCTTCGATAAGTGAATTCCGGTTTTCAACAAGCTCATTTTCAATTGCTTTTCTGAATGAAATATCCCTGATCATTCCGGTAAAATAAACGCGGTTATTTAACTCCCACTTAGCAATTGAAAGCTCAATAGGAAATTCAGTGCCGTCTTTTTTCCTGCCTGAAAGTTCAACCGTCTTTCCCTGAAGATTTGATATACCTGTTTTAACTACCTTTTTGAAAGCTCTGGTATGGCTTTCGGCATATTTTCCAGGCATTATCACCGTTAAATGACTCTGCAGAAGTTCGCTTTCTGTGTACCCGAACATTCCGGCCGTACTTGAATTAACATAAATAATATTACCTTCACTATCTGCTGTAATGATAGAGTCATTTGCTGTATCAGCAATTGCGCTGAAATGATTTTCCCGTTCTTTAATTTCTTTGACAAATTCATTTTTCCTTATAACATTGCTTATTTCACTTGAAATATTCACAATACTATCCAGAATTTCTTTATCCTGCCTGATATCTTTTGAATTGAAGAATTCCAGCACTCCGATTACTTCATCCCTTCCCACAATAGGAACCCAAATACATGATCTGAGGCCGATATTCCTGCAGAGATCTGCACGTTTATATACGGTACTGTCATTCAGTGTTGAAATATCGGTCCAAACTGCTTTTCTTTCAGAGATTACTTCTTTCTGGAATCCCTTTTCGGCACCCAAAGTAATTTCTTCAGTCAATGCTCTGAATACGTCATATTCGGCAGCCAGGTTTTTGTTCCACAGCCCGGAGCTCTTCAGGCTGCCATCTTCATAGTTGAAATAGTGACCGATATCCCACCCTGTGTATTCGCACACTTTATCTATTGAATATTGTATACAGGATTCATTATCGGTGAACCTGTTGGATTCAACGGCTACTTCATTAACCATATTCAGCAGGCTGAATCTTTTTTCAAGCAGGTCAAGATTATTTTTCTCGGCTGTGATATCCTGTACAATGCCAACTATAGAATCTACTTTTCCTTCTTCATTCCTGATCACCGATGCAGAAAGGTAAACATAGAATAGAGAACCATCAACACGTTTGTTGATAAGTTCACCTTTCCACCCGTTTTTCAATGCCTCAGCCAGTATTTCTCTTCTTTTTTCTTCCGAGATACTATCTGTGTAAAGAACCGGTATGTTCTTATCCAGCAGCTCGCTCTCAAGGTATCCGTAAACTGATTCAAATGCCGGGTTTACAAATATTGTCCTGTTCTGAAGATTGGTAATGAAAACACATTCCTTTATTCCCCTGAGCGCATGCCCGTAAAGTTTCAGCCTGCTTTGAACTTTTTCCTTTATTGCCATTTCATCCAGAAGCCTGTTGAGTGTATTGGCCAGCTCAATTGTTCTTTCATTAACTTTTTGTTCCAGCTCATCATAAGCCAGCTTCAAATTCTCCTCAGCTTTTTTCCTTTCCAGAAAATTACCTACCTGGCTGCCCACAGATTCAAGTACCTCCAGCAAATCATTCTTTGCGGTCAAAGTGTTCCGGTTAAAGCACTCAATAACTGCAATTACTCTGGCACCATCTTTTATAGGTACGGCAAATCCAGATTGCCAGCCGAGTTTTATGAATCCTTCCTTTCTGGGAAGATTGTCATCCGAGCGCAGGTCTTCCAGCCATAGTGATTTTGCGGATTTCCATACTCTTCCGGGAAGTCCTGCTCCTATATCAAGCTTGAGTGCATTACTGTAAATTGAACTATAATTTTTTGCATCTGCCGGATTATCGCTCCACAGAGCTTTTTGAACCAGTTTCTCATCTTCTACAACCCAGGCAATACCGAATTTCCAGTTTACCCCTGTACAAATATTTTCCAGAACATTCTGCATCGCTTCTTCAGTAGTTAAAGCTTCTGCCAGGGTTCGTGAAACAGAATACTGGATCTTGAGGTATCTTTCTGTACGTTTTTTCTCATGAATATCGATAGCTATGCCTATATAACCGGCGAATTCTTCGCCTGTATATCTGGGAATACCCCTGCTGAGTATCCATCTATAATCGCCATCGGCAGATTGCAGCCTGTACTCAATTTCGAATGGTTCCCTGCTTTCAAATGATGCTGCATATGAGCTTAAACACCTTTCAAGATCTTCCTGGTAGATACCGTTAACCCAGCCGTTTCCTGTTTCCTGTTCCAGAGTTCTTCCGCGGAAATCAAGCCATCCTTTATTGAAGTATTCACATTTTTTATCAGTTCCTGCAATCCATATAAGAGCCGGTGCAGAGTCTGCCATTTCCCGGAATCTGCTTTCGCTTTCACGCAAAGAGGACTCAATTTTTTTCCTGCTGTTGATCTCATTCACAAGGTTCTCATTCGAATTCTTCAGTTCTGTAGTTCTTTCTTCAACTTTATCTTCCAGTTCTTCGTATGATTTCTTTAATAATTCATCCGTTTCGTTTTTATTTTTTATCAGCTTGTTGAAAACGAATAATGAAAGCCCCAGAACAGCAAATGCAAACAGGCTTGTTATTATGATAAAAGCTTGTGTATTGGTCAGACTTGTTTTAGATGCTCCCTGTCTTTCTTCAAGAAGCCTGAATTCCTCATTTTTTATTTGAGCAGTAATTTCGTTTATCCGGTCAAGGTTATCCTGTGACTCCATTGCCAACCCGGTCTGGAAGGGAGATACTTTGCCTTCGGTTTTGAATAATACAATTGAGGAATCAAGCAGCCTGTTGATATTAGCCGAAAGGGAATCGATGATATGAATATTATTCTGCTGCAGTGAATTATCACCGGTAAGAAGTTTCAGCTGTCCGATCTCGTAAAGAAGTGTGTTCTGTTGATCACTGTATTTTTGAAAGTATTTTTCTTCTCCTTTGACAACATAGCTCCTTCTCTGCAGCTGAATATTTGAAAGGAGGAGATTTATTTCGTCAGTTTTGCGGAGAACTTTATTTGTGTGATCAACCAGTTCAACGCTGCTTTTGTATAAAGCTATATTATTATATGTAATTATGCTCAATACAATAAAACATAACAGGAAAATAAGGAAAGCAGCAGGAATGAACTTTTCTAAAGGAAGTTTTTCTGTGAATTTTCTGAATTTCTGATTGTTATTACTCAAATTGCCTGAATTTCCTCCAAATTTAGCGACAATAATGTCATTGACATAACCAACACTTACCAAAATAACATCAAAAACAGCAAAAAAGATTTGGCACAGTAATTGTAATTTCCTGTGTGTACCAAAAGATAACAAAAACATAAATAAATAAAAATGGAGGTTATGATGTTGGATTTAAGGATTACTCAGGAAGATCTTGGATATTTAAGGCTGTTAATAGATTTAGCATCCGCTGATTCAAAAGATAATAAGAAAAAATCAAAGAATACGCCTCTTAATTAAACATATAAATTATAATGAATATTCTGATATTAATAGTTGAAGACGATAAATACATGAATGAGACACTTTGTGAGGTACTTGAATCAGAAGGATATAATGTTGAATCAGCACTAAGCGCACTTGATGCAATTAATAAAATAAAGCACAGTGAAAAATATTACCAGCTGCTGATACTTGATTATAATCTACAGTACCTTCAGGGAATAACAGGACTGGATATTTTTAAAATGGCTAAAGAAAACGATCCGGATGTGAAAGCAATAATGATATCAGCTTACGGCAAAGATAAAGAGCTGAAAGAAAAAGCACGTTCAACAGGGATTGACGCATTTATAGATAAACCATTCCTGATAACGGACCTGATAGATACCGTAGATAATATTCTGCGGCATTCAGCTCACAAAGAAACAGCATCACAGTAGTAAATTCAAATTGATAATTCAGCATGATAAAAATTTATAAAGGAGAATTATAAAATGAAAACATTTAAAATTTTAACACATTACCTGGTAGTTTTTCTGATTGCGATTTCAGGAATAACGTATTCGCAGATAAAGAATACACCTGTAAGTAATTCAAAAGTAAAAAAACAGAACTTTCCTCAATTTTCAATTGCGCCTTCAGGCGGTGCTATATTCCCGTTGACCCGGGATTTCAGAGCGGATTTTAAACCGGGTGGAGTTGTTGGGCTTGATGTAGGTTTAAAAATCAATAAAGAAGTTGGACTTTTCGGAAAATTTAATTATATGTTCATGTCATCCAAAAAAACAGGGGCACCGGTGGGACAGTATATGGAATTTTCGGCAGGACCGCGATATTATTTCACACATCCTAAATTAAAATCGCAGGTATATTTTGAAGGCGGAGCAGGTGCATATTATTTTAAACAAAACAGTTACATAGACCCTATAGATGCAACGGTAACAGTAAGCCAGGTTTCACAGACAAATGCCGGTATTAATGGTGGAATAGGCGCAAGCTTGTATCTTAGTGATGCTGTCAGCATTCTTGCAAAAACAAAGTATCATAACGTGTTTACAAGAACAGGTTCAGTTGGATTCATGACAGTCAATGCGGGTTTAGAATTTACAATAAAATAAATAGTTCTATACAATAACTTTCAGCAGGGCTAAACTTTGCCCTGCTGAAATTTTAACAAACAATTTAATAATAATAATTAAGGAGTTTTACAAATAATGAAAAAATTAGCAATTTTGATGATCTTATGTACTGCATCAGTATTTTATTACGGATGCAGTGAAGATGAAGACCCGATAAATCCCCCCGGAACTGATACAGTAGCAGTGAACTATAATAATCTTCTGATCTCGGAAAGAACCATTCCATTTGATGACGCTTTAAGTGCAGTAGATCTTTTCAGCGGAGTAATAGTAAAAGATTCAAGCAGGTATAAGGATGCGAATCTGATAGATTCAATTTCGCTGGGTGATTCAGTATATTTTTTCCGTTCCGGTGATCTATCTGATTTCCCGGTGTCAGTTCCGGGCTACCGTACAAGGTTTAAGCTCATAATGCTTCATGCTTCGCAATCACAGTTTGATACAATGAAGGTAATACCTGATACCGATACAACATTAACTGAAAACGATTTTACATCAGATAATACGGAATCTTTCAGTGCACCGCTTCTCTTCAATACCGTCTATGGGTTTTATCTTAAAGGTAAATTTGATGATAATGTTACTCCCTACCCTGTTTATGGAATATTATACCTGGATGAATCTTTTAATGAATCAACAGGATTCAAGCTTAGATTTGACGTAAAGATCAATAAAGAAGGAAGAAATAACTTTAAATCACAATAAATAAAAATGCCGTTTATCAGGCAGTTTAAAGGAGAAAAAAATGGAAAACAGAACATCATCATCTAAAGGATTCTTATTGGGACTGCTTGCAGGCGGGGCGATAGGCAGCATTGCTGCCCTGCTATACGCGCCTAAAAGCGGAAAAGAGCTCAGGAAAGATATCGGTAAAAAAAGCCGCGAAGTAGCTGAAGAAACAGGGCATTATGTCGACTCAGCTAAGGCCAGGGCATCAGAAATAATTTCAGATGGCAGGAAGAAAGCGGAAAACCTGATAAAAGAAGCAAAAAAGAAAGCTGATTCCCTGACGACAGGTACGGAAAAACTTTATACCCAGGGCAAGGAATTTATCACAGACGAAACATCAAGAATAAGAGATGCAGTAAGAGCAGGTGTTGATACCTTTAATGATGAACGAAAAAATAAATAAACAATAAAAAGTAATATAAGTGGAAATACTGAATATCATAAGAATACTAATTGAGATCATAATGTTTATAGTTGTATGTGCGGCCGGTATTTATGTTATCATATATATAAAGGAACTGAATTCCGGCTTAACTAAAATGAGTGAAAAGGTAAATGATATAGGCAATGATATCAAACCTGTTCTGAATGATATCAGTATTCTCACGGGTAAAATAAACATAATATCGGATTCAATAGTAAAGATCAGCAATGACGCTGAAAACATCAGCGGAAAGGTAATGGATAAAATTGAAGAAGCGGAAATATATATAGATGCGGTGAGAGATGCTGCCGTTATAAGAATACGCAGCTTCATGAATTTAATACATGCAGTAAATAAAGGATTCAGGGTTTTTTATAAAAAATTAAACTAAACTGCCATGATCATAAATAAAAATACAGAGCTTTTTAACGAGCACTTGGAAGTTGACCATGATGATGATAACGATGAAGTATATAAATGGTTAAGCCTGCTTCTTCTGTTTATATGGATATTTACAATGTTTGTTCTTTAAAATCATTTATAAAATAATTTACGGGGGTAAATTAAATGCTTTGGACAATTTTTATTCTGCTTTTAATACTTTGGGTTTTGGGAATTGTTTCTAATTTTCTGGGAGGTTACATACACATTTTACTGATAGCTGCAGTATTTGTGATAATCATAAGCTTATTTAAAAGGAAATGAATAATATGAAAAACATTATCTGCGAAAAAGACAACCTGTTTATGAATGAAATTTACATTCATCATAAATATTTTCTGAACATCGCAAGAAAAATGACGATGAATGAATTTGATGCTGAAAATCTCCTTCAGGATACTTTCATCAGGGCATACAGGTTCCTGGATTCATATGAACCCGGCAGTAATTCAAAAGCCTGGGTTTTCAGGATAATGAAGAACCTGTTCATTAATTTTAACAGGAAAAAACAGGCACATCCGTGCTACAGCCTTGATACAATTGTGAATGAACCGCATATACCTGAAGAAGAAAGTACACTTAAATATTTTGAAATTGTGCGCATAATAGAAAGTATAAAAGATGATTACAGACAGGTCATTATCCTGTTTCATCTAGAGGAGTTTTCACTGATTGAAATATCAAAAAAACTGAATTGGCCGCTTGGCACCGTTAAAAGCAGGCTCCACAGGGCAAGAAAAGAATTCAGAAGAGTTTTTGAGGAAACTATCTAACAACTAAATTTTAATACCGGAGGCAGCAGTTATGGAAAAATTCGGCAGTCAGCTCTTTATTGAAGGAGAAAATAATAACCTGTTCATTTACTTTCATCTGCATGATTTTAAATTAAACAGAGCCTCAGAGATCCTGGAAAAGTATGCTGAGAATTTCAGGAAGCTTGATTTTGAAAAGATCAATATTTCATTCTGCAGCAAAGGTGTGCCGGGTGAACATTTAAGTCAATACAGGAAAACAAATAACCGGGCAATTGCAAAAATACTTAAAGGTATAAAATGCATAACAGCACAGTTTCATTATAAAGATAATGTAATAGTTATAAACAAGCCTAAACCACTGGCAAACAGGAACTGAATATGCAAAAAGCCTCAAGAAAGAAAAAAGTACGAAAAGGATCATCTCAAAATGTGCAGCCCGGGCTGGAATATTTAATGGAACCAAAGCCAAAATTTGCATCACCTGAATATATGGCATCCGGTAAACTTGCAGGTAAAACGGCTTTAATCACAGGGGGTGATAGCGGGATAGGAAGAGCGGTTGCTATAGCTTTTGCACGTGAAGGCTGCAGTTCTGCAATTGTATTTCTGAATGAAAAAAAGGATGCTGAATTCACCAGGAAAACTATAAATGAATTGAACAGCTTGTGTATATTAATAAAAGGAGATATCTCAAAAGAACAATTCTGCAGGAAGGCTGTAAATGAATGTATTAAAAAATTCGGTAGACTTGATATAATAGTAAACAATGCAGCAGTTCAATACCCTGCTGATAGTATTACACAAATTTCCTCAAAGCAGCTTGAAAAAACTTTCAGAATAAATATTTTTTCACAGTTTTATATAGTAAAGGCCGCCCTGAAATATTTAAAAAAGAATTCTTCAATAATAAATACTACATCTGTAACTGCTTACCGGGGCAGCGCCCACTTGATAGATTATTCTGCAACAAAAGGAGCAATAGTATCATTTACACGGTCACTTTCAGCAAATCTAGCCAAAAAAGGAATTAGAGTTAACGGCGTAGCACCCGGCCCAATCTGGACACCCCTGATACCGGCTACATTTCCTCCGAAGGACGTCGCTTCATTTGGTACGGATGTCCCTTTGGGCAGAGCGGGGCAGCCCGATGAGACTGCCCCCTGCTACGTTTTTTTAGCCAGCGCAGATTCTTCATATATGACAGGTCAAATTCTGCATCCTAATGGAGGTGAAATTGTAAATGGCTAAAAAACATAACAAAGATATTTTTGAAAAACTTTCAATTCTTCTTACCCGCTTTACGGGCAGTACATCAGCATTTGTGATAAGCATATCCATTGTTGCACTGTGGGCATTAAGCGGTCCCTTTTTCAATTTTTCTGATGTATGGCAGCTGGTAATTAATACCGGTACTACTATTATTACTTTCCTTATGGTATTTCTTATACAAAGAACCCAAAATAAGGATTCAATGGCTATTCAGCTTAAGCTCAATGAGATTATAGCTTCATCTGCCTGGGCAAGCAACAGGATGGTAGATATTGAAGATATAAGCGAAGCCGAGCTTGAGATCCTGAAAAAACATTTCAAAAAGCTTGCACGATTATTTGAATCAAATCAGAATTTAAAAGAATCTCATTCTATAGAAGAGGCAGAAAAGAGACACCAAAGAAAGGTATCCAAAAAATGAAAAAGCATTTTTCAGTTATTTATATGATGATCATCTTTACTTTACTTCTGGTAATATTACCGGGCTGTGAATTTATAGGTGATGTATTTAAAGCAGGTATATGGGTAGGAATAATAATAATTATTGCTGTAATAGCTGTTATTGCTTTCATAATAAAAATGTTTAAGGACTGATAGTTTTATGAATAAGGTATTTATTATGAAAGAAAAATTTTCACAAATAAATGTCCTTATATTGAACGCATCACTTAAGCATACCGGAAAACTTTCAAATACGGAAGAACTCACCCGGCTGGTAGTGAGGAATATGAAAAATGAACATAAAGAAATAGCTGCTGAGTTCATAAGGCTCTCAGATCTTTATATTCCTCCCGGTGTGAAATTCAAAGAGGATAATAGGGATAAATGGCCAATAATAGCAGAGAAAATAATATCATCTGATATTATAATATTCGCAACCCCAATATGGTGGGGAGCCAGGTCAAGCCTTATGCAGCGGATAATTGAACGCATGGATTCTTTTGATGAACAATACAAAGATAAAGGCAGAAGTCTATTACTAAATAAAGCTGCAGGAATTGTAATTACAGGAAGTGAAGATGGAGCGCAGGCTACTTTAGGTTCAATACTTTCTGTGTTAACTTTTATGAATTTTACAATACCGCCTGAGTGCTGTACTTACTGGGTCGGTGAAGTGGGCAAGCCTCCCAAAACAAACCGAAGAGACAGAATTAAAAACAATGCATCAAAGGTAATGGCTAAAAAAATGGCACATAACCTGGTTTTTTATGCTAATTTATTGAAAAAATACCCGCTTAGTCCCCTTTAGAAGACTGACATTTTTGTCATATAAAGCATCCCAATCTTAATTAACTCCCAAAATAGCTGCGTATTCAATTAAATCTTTGGCACAGATTTTGTACTTATCATATTCATTAAGAAAATTTCTTATAGTTCCAGTTTGAATATTATATTCAATTAAGTAACAATAAATAAGGAAAGGAAATAAAATGAAGACCATTTTAAAAACAGCAATATTAATTTTAATAGTTTCCACTGCGGGTACTTATAGCCAGTTAAAAGAAAAAGATAACCTTCTGGGAGGTTCACTTGGTTTTTGGGCAAAAGGTAATGTACCGATGTTCGGGGTAAATTTTGAATCAAATGTTGTGCAGGCAGGAATTGGAACAGTTGGAATTGGAGGTATATTCAGATACTACACATTTACCAATACTTATGGTAATGGTGACTCCCGGAGATATTCATTTTCCTCAATAGGAGCACAATTTAATTATAACTTTAACCAGATAGGTGACGGAAGTTTCGTACCGTACTTTGGCCTGGTTGCAGGATATAATTATGTTAACAATACTTACACCGATGTAACCAGAAATGCAGTTTACGTAACTGATGTATCTTATACAAGCGGAGCCTGGATCTGGGGTCAGCTTGGAATGAGATATTTCTTCAGTCCAAAGGTTGCCGGTACCGTAAGGCTTGGATTAGGAAATAATGATTTTAATACCCTTGAGCTTGGTATGGATTTTAAATTATAATTAAATATTAATTTAATTTCATAAATAAATTAAGGGGTTTTACAATGAATCACTCGAAAATAAAATTGACAGTTTCATTTTTCATAATCTTCCTGCTCAGCGGATTTATCTCATGTACAAAAAAATCAGATGATACGGCTGATAATACAGTAAAAGAAGCTGATATGACTGCATTAAGCAGCGAAGATATAAATGAATCTGATGAGGATCTGCTGAATGTTGACTACAAAGAATTCTACGATGAACTTGCTCCGCATGGTGAATGGATTGAAGTGAAGGACAGTGATATCGGGATAGATCTGAAAAAGGAATCCTCCTCCGGAGAGAGCCGAAGCTCTATTTCATTCAGCGAGCTATTCGGGATCAAAGATGCACATGCCGAGGACGTAAGTTTTGGCGCCTTTTTTGTATGGAAGCCTGCACCTAATCTTGCAGTTGGGATTGCAGCCGGAGAACCGGTTACTTACACTCCTTATTCAAACGGTCAGTGGGTTTACACAAATAATGGCTGGTATTTCCGCGCACGCTCGGAACCGGAAGAGATTACTCATCACTACGGCAGATGGGTTTATTCACCAGCAATGGGCTGGCTTTGGGTACCAGGAAGAGTATGGGCACCGGCCTGGGTTGACTGGCGCGAAGAAGATGATTATATCGCATGGACCCCAGTTCCGCCAAGCGTGTATATCGTAAATAATGTAATAATTACTCCGCCGGTCTATGAAGAAAGATTTGTAGTTGTGGAAAGAAGATATTTTATAGAACCGGATGTGTATAAATATTCATATAAAGAAAATAAACATAAGATCAAGATAACAGAATGGAAAAGATTAGACGGAATAATAGTGGTAAACAAAACTGTTATTAACAAAGGTCCAGATGTTACCGTGATACAGAGTGTTACAGGCAGAACTTTTGAGCCGGTTGTGATAAATCATGTGACCGGGAAGAGTAAAATCAAATACTCTGAACGGGAGTATGATGTATATTCACCTGAATTCAGGAAAGTCAAAAAAGAAGTTAAAGTTAAAGGTCCAGTAAGTAAACCCAAGGAATTCAGTGATTATCACAGTGCTTCACAAAAAGAATCCGGCCGCATAAAAAATGACCCGGGAAGCAGGGAAAATTCTGAAAATAACAGCAAAAATGAATACAAATCAAAGGAAAATTCTAAAGAACCGGAAAAACCGGGAAAGGAACGCAAGTATATAGATGATAAGAATATGAAGAACGGCAATAATAATGACGGAAACAGAAAGCAAAAGGAAAACAAGGAAGAAAAGAATAAAGGAAATGAAAACGGAAAGAAAAACAGGGATAATTCCGGTGATGTTAACTCAAAGCAAAAAGATCCCAAAATAAATGATGGCAAAGGAAAAGATAATAAGCAGGGTAAGGATAAGGGCAATAAAAAATACAGGAATGACACATATAATAAAAACGGAAGTGATAATGATAAAGTGAATGATAAAAAGAAAAAACAGAGTAAAGATGATATGAATTCAAATAAACAAAAGAATAAAAGCCGGAAGTAAATTTAAAGGCAAAATAATCTGAGCTGTATTCCGGAATATCCAATAATTAAAGAAAGGAAAAAATGTTCAACTCAAAATTCAAAATAATATCACTGATTGCTGTTTTCGCGTTCAATTCGTATTATTTGCAGGGCTGCGGCGAAGATTCAGTGACAACCCAGGCTGATAATGTAGATTTCAGCAGTATGAGCACAGGGGACAGTATTGGTTCGGATATTGGTATATTGGTGCTGGATACCGTGAAAGTACTTATAAAAGATATCAAACTTAATGTCGCCAATATTAATCAGGATTCAACAAATTTTAAGGTAGGACCCTATGTGCTGTATCTGAATATGGCTTCCAGTGTGAACATAATAAGCACTGCATACATTCCGCCTGGCACCTATGACAAAGTAAAATTTGATATCCATAAACTTGGTGATACAGAAAATCCTCCGGATCCTGATTTTGCGGATGTAAACGGAAGATATTCAGTTGTTGTAAAGGGCAGATATAACGGAATTTCATTTATTTTCAAATCCGATAAATCAGCCCACCAGAAACTGACTTTCCCGGGTAATCTGCAGGTATCAGCAAGCGGCAAATCCAATATTACATTACAAGTTAAACCGTATATATGGTTTATCAAAAACGGACTCTATCTTGACCCTACTGATCCTGCGAATGAAAGTGATATTGATAACAATATAAAAGATAATATCAATAATAACTTTAAATGTTTTGTAGATAACGACAGAAACGGTTTACCTGATTAAAAATAAAATGGTTAAAAATATAAAAAGAGAACATTTTTCTATTAATGTTCTCTTTTTTAATTAAATTGATAGTATATCAAAGCTTCAAATAGCTTAGCCTGAACACACTAAATGTGTTTTTATTTCTTTACTTTTTTCCGTGAAATTCCGAGAGGTCCCGCGCGATTAATGATCGCATCCAGGCTCCGGTCAAGTTTTGCAGCAATATCACGGGTCGGGATTTTCCTGTAATTCTGCCTTATATATTCATCATCGGCTGCAGTCCATGCACGCGGAGCACGTCTCAATCGTAACCCGGACTTAATTGCTTTTTGAAAAACTGCTATTCTTGTCATCCCCAGATCTTTTGCGATCTGAACATAAGTTTTTTTTCTGAAATTTTTCTTTAGATACTTCGTTTCTTCCTTAGTCCAGTAATGCCATACCTGCGGTCTTCTTAAACCCATTTTCCATGCCTGGAAGTGTGTTGCCGGCCTGGTTTTATTAAGTTTAGCAGCTACATCATCAATAGAATACTTTTTATTTGTCCATAACTCTTTCAGAAGTTTGAGCTGCTCATCAGTCCATTTCTTTGGTTTAGGTACATAAATATCGAGCTGCCGGGCTTTATTTTCTACTGATGCTTTGTTGCGTGTGAGTGAACGGGCAATTGAATCAACCGGTTTATTGGAATAATTCTTGAGAAGATAATTCACTTCAAACTGAGTCCACCTGCGCAGTGAGCCGGAATAAATTCCCAGCGAATTTGCTTTTGCAACTACCGAGTAAACTGGGTGTCCGGTCCGTTTTGCAACATATTTTGCTCCTTTTTCAGTATACTGTTTCTTAAGGATTCTTAAGTGATAGCTTGTCCACTTTTTCATCAGCCGATTTTTACACAAAATTAGCAAAGCATATAACAAATTAAAACTCCAAAAACAGAGTTAAATTCAGATATTTTACTGAATTAGAACCAGAAAGGTTAAACCATTTACTGAAATTGATGCTCTATACTGACTGTAAATTTTTTACATTTTTAAGAAGCTAAATTATGAACAAATAATAATGCAAATAATATTACCAGTAAATAAATTAGCGGCTCAATTCTTTTAAATGTATACATGATTATATTTTTAAATAAAGGTTCATAAATGTTTCTGAATCAAATATACGCAACTTCTTATTATTGAATAATAACCTTAAAATGGTATTATTTCGATACAAAACATCATAATATCATATGATATTTATCCGGGGTCCGGCATTACTCTCAAAACAATTTGATATTTTTTTCCCCATTTCTATGAGAACCAAGGCTTATTTTTTAAGGTATAAATTTATATATTTAAAAAATAATTAAAGTAATAGATATGGAACCACAGCACAATTATACACCTGGTGTAAGCGGAATGCAGCAGCAGATCTACGGAAGAAAAAAATCGAAAAAGGGATGCTTTATTATTGGTTTATTGATATTACTCATTATGGGAGGGGGCGGAGCTTACTTAGTATATTACATTTACAGTAAAACCGGAAGCAAGATCGAAGAATTTACTGACAAGTTCAGGGATCTGAAAAATAAAGATAAGTTCATTGGGAACAGAAATGTGGACAAGCGGTTTGAAGGGGGCTTTATTGATGCTGTTATAGTTCCGGCTGCAGGAACGACTCCAAAAATATTTTTGCTTACCGATGGTTCAAAAACATACATTGAAACTAAAAAACGCCCCGGTTATTACTCAACCGGTGCAGCATGTATTGATTGCAAAACTACGGCGTATTTATATAACCCCGAAAGTGATAAAATAATAAGCAACATAGATTACAGTTATCCCGATATAATAGCCTCTACAGATATTACACTGAAGGATGGCAAAATATACCAGTTCACCCGTTCATACGGTGAAACACCGGCAGGGGTAAATACTTATGATGCATCAACCGGAAAATTGCTTAGTGAAACCGGGGATTTCATTACATCTTATCCGGAACTTGGCGCAGGTATAGTAGAATTGAGTTACAGACCTGATGAAAGAATTGTTAAATTTGAAACAAAAGACGGCAGAAAAGACATTACCTTTAGTATTGATATGTTAAAGATATTTAAAAATGATAAAGAGCTCAGGGCAACTATAGAAAATTCCGTTG
>JAUQWQ010000230.1 GCA_030835085.1 Ignavibacteria bacterium | reverse complement strand
GGACAATATCTCGGACCCGCGCCGGTTATTCTGCCTGTGAACATTGGCGAATCGTCAAATCCCGTGCGCAGAATATTATGTGTATCTTCATTAGTGTACGTTAAGTAACATGATATCTGCGGCAGTGCGGGAAAATTTCCGTTGGTAAAAACTGAAAATGGCGTTGGGTTATCATCACCCGGCTGTTCTGAGGTTACCGAAAAATCTATTGTATCCAACTGCAGTCTTGGCGGTGTACCTGTTTTGAGTCTGGCTGTTTTAAATCCTTGATTTAACAGATAATTAGAGAGTCCTTTGGCAGATTTCTCCCCAAATCTGCCGCCTTCGTTTTGCTGGTGACCCATATGCATAACTGCATTAAGGAATGTACCGCTGGTGATGACGACAGCTTTACAGGATATTTCGTAACCAAGCGAAGTCTTAATTCCGGATATATTTCCGTTTGAATCGCGCACCAGTTCATCAACCGTATCCTGAATTAGAGTAATGTTGGGACAGCTTTGGATATATTCTTTAGCAACTTTCGAATACAGATCGCGGTCGCTTTGGCAGCGCGGTGACCATATTGCGGGTCCTTTAGATTTATTCAGCAGGCGGAATTGTATTCCGCTGTCATCGGCAATTCTGCCCATGACTCCACCAAGAGCATCAATTTCTTTTACCAGGTGTCCCTTAGCTGTTCCGCCTATAGCTGGATTACATGACATTCTGCCAATGGCATCCAGATCCATAGTAACCATACCCACTGTACAGCCCATACGGGAAGCCGTCCAGGCCGCTTCAATTCCCGCATGCCCCGCTCCAACTACGATTATATCGAAATTTTTAGTGTCTTGCTTCAATTTGTAACCTACTTCTATCAGCAGTTCTGCCAATTTTTTTATATAAAGCTCCCCTCCTTTTTTAAGGAGGGGTGTCTCAAGCGAAGCTTGGGACGGGGTGGTCTAAACAGATGGAGTAGGGATTTACATCAAAGAATTAGTTACCTATTAGTTTTTGCCAATTGTTTCCCGTGAAACATTATGCTCAAATGCAGGGCTCTATTCCCCACTCACCTGAATCCCCTTTTGACCTGCATTTCCAATTCCGGTTTATAACCACAATCTTCCATTTAGTTTCATCATACTTGGCTACGATTTCAATCTTCTCGGCCAGCATGTTTTTGTCAACCGGTCTTTGATTGATCATAACGATCTTCACCCTGTTGTGAGTCTGGGGACTCATCTCGTAAGTAAGCTTCGCCTCAGGATTATCGTACAGGTAATCATGATAAAACTTAGCTAAACCCTCGGGAGCTTTGATATCATACCTTGTTGAAAGTACCTTGTTAAAGCCTGAAATATCTTCTGATATGGTATCTTCTCCACAACCCGCAAAAATCGATAAAAATAGCAATATTGTCAAGAATCCGAATATGGATGAAAATGTTTCACGGGAAACAATTGGCGAAAATTTAAGATTTTCGAGGTTTTTCATATTTTCACTACTACTTACCTATGCAGAACTTTGTGAAGATGTTATTTAAGATATCAACATTTGCAGTCTTGCCAATGATCTCAGAAATGGAATCCATAGCGGCTCTAATTTCGAATGAAATCAACTCGTTACCCCCACCCTGCTGGATCTGCTCCCGGGCATTCACAAGATATTCACAAGATTTCAACAAACAGTCCCGGTGCCTTTCGTTGGTAATTATCACATCGCTCTGATTGTTTCTGCTAATGAGCTCTTTAGCCTTGGCTATAATCGCTGCCTCTAGCACATCCATTTTTTCGCCTGATTTAGCCGAAACAGCTAATGCTGCGTTTGATTTGCCGGGCATTAAATCAATCTTGTTAATGACCTTAATGGTCTTATTGCTATTATCTGTTTCAGAGAATGCCTCAACCGCAATATCTGAATTTGTTACATCATCTACTTCAAGAACAATATCAGCTTCTTCGATCTTGATTTTTGAGCGACGCACTCCTTCTTTTTCAATTACGTCCTTCGTTTCGCGGATTCCGGCAGTATCAACAAGATTGAACTGGATTCCCCCCATTATCAGCGGTTCTTCGAGATAATCCCGCGTAGTACCGGGAATATCGCTCACGATTGCGCGATTCTCATCAAGAAAGTAATTGAAAATACTCGATTTACCTACATTGGGGCGCCCTATGATTGCCAAATTGACGCCATTTTTGATAATTTTGCCGCTTTCATAACTTTGTGTTAATGATTGAAATTTGGCAATCAGCTTATTAACTTTCTCAAGCAGTACATCTTTTTCAACCAGGTCGATTCCCTCTTCTGAAAAATCCAGTTCAAGCTCAAGCAGCGAGCAATAGTTTATCAGATCTTCCCGCAGCTCTTTTATCTTACTTGAAAACTTTCCAGTCAGCTGCTGCAGCGCCAGTTTGTTTGCCTGGTCAGTCTTTGCTTTTATAAGATCCGCAACAGCTTCAGCCTGCGCTAGATCCATCTTGCCGTTCAGATATGCCCGCTTTGAAAATTCACCGGGCTCAGCATGAAATGCTCCGAGCTTCATTAACAGGTCGCTCACCTTACGGTAAATATAACTTCCGCCGTGCGTGGATATTTCCGCGACATCTTCGCCCGTGTATGAATTTGGTGCTTTGAAAAATGTAACAACCACTTCATCAATAAAATCCGCCCCGCTGAACAAATACCCATGGTGTGTAGTATGTGACGTGTAGTGGTCAACGTCTGCGGGTAAAAACTCAGCATAACTCTTTGATAAACAATTAGATATAAGCGCAAACGTATCTTTTCCGCTTAGTCTAATGACTGTTATGCCTGACTCCCCCACCATGGTAGCTGGCGCAAATATTATTCTGTTATCAAAGCTCATATGAACAGCAAAGATAGGGATTAATGATGAGTGAAAAAATGAAGAAGGGTGAAACACAATTTCAATGTCAGAATCCAAATGTCAAAAAGTAAAATTACGGTTTTAGACTCCGTTAGGAGTCTAATGTTTATAGAAAAGTTGTGTGTATTTTTTTCGACTCCAGCGGAGTCGCATATAAAAATTTGCATGTGTGACCCCGATGGGGTCAACCTGTTTTGCAGACAATCTTGACTATAAACGTTTGACCGCTACGCGGTCGATGGGAAGGATTAATAATTTCGGTTAATGCTGCTAAAAATTATTTCTTAGTTTGTAATGATTAATAAAATTATTTTAGGGAATGTCGTTAAACATTATTTTAACCGGTGCAACTGGAATGGTTGGCGAAGGCGTGCTGCTTGAATGCCTTGATAATCCTGTGGTAAGCAGAGTACTTGTGGTTGGCAGGAGACCCTGCGGTATAACTCACCAAAAGCTCGCAGAGCTGGTTGTAAATGATCTTGCAGCTCTCTCCCCTGCTGAATCAAAGGCGCTGGCGGGATACGATGCATGCTTCTTCTGCGCGGGGGTTTCTTCGGTGGGAAAGAAAGAAGCTGAATATTCAAATCTTACATATGACCTGACAATTAATTTTGCGGAAGAGTATAAAAAAGCTAATCCGGGAAAACCGCTGACGTTCTGTTATGTATCGGGCTATGGTACTGATAGCACAGCTGCGGGAAGATCAATGTGGGCAAGAGTTAAGGGCCGTACAGAAAACAAGCTGCTTGAAATGTTTTCGCATAACGGCTCTTCATCAGGGGGATATATGTTCAGGCCCGGAATAATGAAGCCCATCAAGGGTCAAAAACGCATATTGAAATTTTATTTCGGCTGGCAGATAACGTATCCGATTATGAGATTTCTAATGCCAAAATTCGCATGCACACTTCAGGATGTAGCAAGGGCGATGATAAACTGCGCGATCTTAAGACCCCCGAAGAATGTTTTAGAGGTAAAGGATATTGTTCTAATAGCAAAGAACGGATGAACTTTGTTTTTATGAAGGCGGCATGGCCCGCCTGCCGCCATTGGTTAAAATTGATAATCAGACCATCCTCCCGCCTCAGGCGGGACAAGCTGTCATAACTCGCCAAGGCTCGTTATGCCTTCCCCTCCTTATCCCGCCTTTGGCGGGACTTCGAAAACACTTCGTGTTTTCTCGAAAGGAGGGGAGCTTTCAGAATTTGACTCCGTTAGGAGTCATACATTTATAGAAGATGGATTATTTTTTATATTGCCGACTCCAGCGGAGTCGCACGTAAAAATATGACTGTGTGACCCCTATGGGGTCAGCCTGATTGTAAATACTTTTGGCTATAAATGTTTGACCGCTCTGTGGTCATATACGTTCAGCTCCTGATCCCGCTTTCGCGGGTAGGATTTTGAAACTGAGAGAATAAAAAATATAAGTATCAAAAAAATGAAGAAAATATTATTATTACCGGCAACAATGCTGTTTGCTATTATGCTTGTGGTTACTTCATCCTGCGGGAAGAAACAGGATGCAGGCAATATGCAGAACCAGACTGACACAACAAAAAAAGAATCCACGAAAAAGGATGAAGTAAAACAGGAGACGGCTACTCAAAACAGCGGACTTGATACTTTCCTGATCGCGGGATATATGTACTGGGTACCGCCTGCGATACTGAACGAACACTGGGCGGCCGTAATTACGGGCGAAGTTGTAAATATCGAAAAGCGCCGTATCGGCGCGACGGACCCGAACAAGAATGAAGTATTCGGCATGATAAAAATAGATAAGGTGCTTCACTCCGAGCCCACCGTCGAAGCGAACATGAAGGACCAGAAGTATATAAGAACCGATGCGCTAAAGGGATTTAAGCCCGGCGACAACGTGCTGGTATATTTTGTGAAATATGAAAATAAGTATGCAATCAAAAGGGATAACGTGAAGAAGATTTCGGGTCCGGGTGATGAGCTGCTTGGGTTGACCGAGCGATACATCGGCAATTCACAGGACTCCATGAAGATCCTTGAAAACATGAACGAATACAAAGCCTGGGGTAAATATGATAAAGGCACAGCAAGCCGCATGATGCAGTTTTATGAAGAGAAACAAAATTCCAAATAGCAAAAAAACATAATATCTTTAGAATCTGCGTTCCCAAGCGGAAGCCTGGAAACGAGGGAAGTAAACCATCAGACCACCCTCCCGCCTCAGGCGGGACAAGCTAACTCAGGCTTCGCCTGAGCCATCCCTCCCATGTCAAAGGCAGGTCCGCGACTTATCTAAGGAGGGGAGCTACAAAATATAGACTACTTGACTTACTTTGTAGCTTAAACAATTAGCGGGATTTATTTAAAAATTGTTAATAAACCGTAAGCAGCTATTAACGTTGTGCGTGTATTTCAGGGAAATCGGGGGTATTTCTATTAAAAACATTGACAAATCTGGTTTTTTTAGCTATTATGCGAAGCGAGTCTGAGATTTTTAATGTTAATAAGTTGTGAATAACTGTTCATAGCCTGTTAAAAATTGTTTAAAACACTCTCCTCCACAAATACCAAATGTACAGAGTTATTAACATATTTATGTTAACAACACCTCAAAACAGGGGTTAAGTTTAGAATTTACATTATTTTAAAATTTTGTTTTGATTGTTAATTACTTTTGGATATTGAAGTATTTATATAAATAAAGCGTTTAATTTAATCTTAATACTAAACTAACCGGCTTTACTTGTTTAAAATAGAAACTTAGCAAAACGTTAACAGATCTTTCAACCACATAATATTTTTAAAGAGAA